>JASLHF010000102.1 GCA_030152275.1 Acinetobacter sp.
ACAATTCCCAAACAAAGCCCGTTGTCAATCAACGGGCTTTGACTTTACAATCTAAGATATTGAACAGAATAATACTTCTTCTTTGATTCTCAATGCTGAATCAAAAACATTCATGAGAGGACTCCGCATGCATTTGGTTCAACGCGCTGCAGCAATTGTATTAACCTTAGGTCTAAGTGCAGGCTTAACCGGATGCGGTTTTCACCTCAAAGGCACACAAACCAATGCAGCACGTGTGCTGTATGCCAACATGAAACTGGCGCTGCCAAAAAATACCGATGATTTGGCTGAAAAACTGAATATGTATTTGGGTGCATCCGGTATTCATATCAGCAATGATCCGCAGGCCTATACTCTTCGCGTACTGGATTATTCGCCGCGCCGTTTAGAGCTGAACGGCAAGCTGGTCGAGACGCTGCTGCGCCTGAATGTAACCTTCTGCATTGAAGATGCGCAAGGCAACCCGGTCACAGCGCCGCGAACTGTGATGGCCACCCGCACTTACCAATATGATGTGGCAACCGTCAATACCGATGACCAAGAACAAAAATATCTAAATCAAGTGATTATTGATGATGTTGCGCAGCAGATTGCACGCCAGATCTCATCCAACCGCCTGCCGCCCGCAGCGCAACATACGCCAACGCCGGCTGCTGAATAAGCGGAATGAAGCTCGATTACCTGCAAGCCCTGAAACGGGTCGATGAAGCCCGCGGCGCATGGGTGCTGCACGGTCAAGAACCTTTGCTCGAGCAAAATCTGATTGATGCTTTCCGCGCCAGCTGGCAAAAGCAGGACATCGAACGCCAGCGCTATGACATCAGCAGCGCCAGTGACTGGAAAACAGTTTTTAATGCGCTGAACAGTCTGTCATTATTTTCCAGCCAGCTGGCCATTGAAGTCCACGGCAATATTAAACCGGATGCCAATGGGCTAAAAGAACTCAAAAGCTATTTACAGCATAATGAACAGAATTTACTGCTGGTGGTCATGCCTAAGCAGGATGCCAGCAGTTTAAAAACTGCCTTTTTTCAACTCATTGACGCCAACGGAGTTAATGTAGCCTTAAGCGCTAACTACCCCAAAGACCGTCAGCAAATCTTGGCAGCGGAAGCCAAAAAGCTGGGAATTCAGTTGGCTAATGATGCTTGGCAATGGTTAGAACAGCATCATGAACATAACTTATTGGCTGCTAAAAATAGCTTGATGCGGGTTGCGGATACCTTTCCTGAAGTAGAGATGATTCAGATTGATCATCTGTATTCGTGCTTACAAGATCAATCACGCTACACCACCTATGACTTGAATGATGCCTTATTGCAGGGAAATTTAGCGCAATCAATTAAAATTTTTCAATATTTAATTGCTTCGGGCGAGCCCATGTCACTGCTGTTATGGAGCATCAGTAAAGAAATGCGTCTGCTCATGGCTTTGTACGAACAGCCGCAAAACGCGCTGCAGCTGGGAATTTGGAAAAATAAAACTGGTTTGTATCAACAGGCGCTGCGTCGTCTAAACGCCAGCTGCTTTTTAGCTTGGCCAGCACTTCTGCTGCGTATTGACGCCTCCATCAAAGGGCTGGGGCAAGAAAACCCAGAACATTTAGTGCAGCAGGCAATTGCGAGTATGTGCGGCAAGGCACTATTTCAATAGCACAGCAAGCGCCAAATCAGATTAAAATAATTATCATTTAGATTTGTATAAAAACTTCACGATTTATCCGCATTTAACTTTTATAATCAATGATTATCAGTCTAAGTGCCTCACGAATATGCCAAAAATAAAACCGACAAAAATTCTGATTGCCGCTGTGTGCGCACTCGCTGTGGCGCTCACGGCCTGGTATTTTTTCAAACCTAAGCAAACACAGCCGCAGTATATTACTGCTGAAGTCAGCCGTGGCGACATTGAAAACTCAGTACTCGCAACAGGCGTTCTTGAAGCAACCAAGATGGTGAGCGTCGGCGCTCAGGTTTCTGGTCAGGTCAAAAAAATGTACGTACAGCTTGGGGATGAAGTTAAACAAGGTCAACTCATTGCGCGTATCGATTCCGTTCGTCAGGAAAATGATTTAAAAACGGCGGAAGCCAGCATTAAAAATCAACAAGCGCAATTGGCCGTGAAACAAGCAACGCTTGCCAAAGTTGAAGCTGAATACAACCGTCAAAAAGCCATGTATGCACAAGATGCGACCAGCCGTGCAGAATTAGAATCGGCATTAGCCAGCTATAAAACGGGACAAGCTGACATTGCCGCGATTAATGCACAGATTGAACAATCACGCTTAACTTTGGCCACAGCGAAAGAAGATTTAGGCTATACCCAAATTATCGCACCGATGGACGGTACAATCGTGGCAATTGTGACTGAAGAAGGTCAAACCGTAAACGCCAACCAAAGTGCGCCAACCATTGTGAAATTGGCAAAACTGAACACAATGACCATTAAAGCGGAAATTTCTGAAGCCGATGTGATGAAAGTTCAGGAAGGTCAAAGTGTTTACTTCACTACTTTAGGCGACAGTGAAACTAAACACTATGCAACATTACGTCAAGTTGAACCTGCACCGGACTCGATCAATACCGAAAGCAACAGCACTTCAAATTCATCATCAAGTACTGCGGTATATTACAATGCTCTGTTTGATGTACCCAATGAAGACGGCAAATTACGTATTGATATGACTGCTCAGGTCTACATCATTTTAGATGAAGCGAAAAATGTGCTGACTATTCCTGCTGCAGCAGTGCAAACCTCAAATCGACCGCAGCGCCGTTCACAAAACTCTAATGGCGATACGGCACAAGCCAACAACGCTGCCGATGCGAAACAAGGTCAAGATAAAGCAAACCGGCCTAAACGCTTAGAACTCACTGAATCTGAAAAAGCCTTGGTAAAACAAGGGAAAGCTTCTGTATCGATGGTCCGTGTATTACAAGCAGATGGTTCTGCAAAACCGCAGCCGGTGTTGATTGGTCTGAATAACCGCGTCACAGCTCAAGTTATCCGCGGCTTAAATCAAGGCGATAAAGTGGTGATTGCAGATGGTTCAGATACTTCAAATGATTCAGCTAAACGCAGCAACCGTGGCGGTGCTGGCGGCCCAATGAGAATGTAATTATGAGTCAAAATCAAACACCTCTGCTCGAGGTTAAGAATCTGACTCGTGAATTCCCTGCTGGTGAAAGCACTGTTCAGATTCTAAAAGGAATTAATCTTGAGATTTATCCTGGCGAATTAGTGGCTATTGTAGGTCAGTCGGGTTCCGGTAAATCGACCTTAATGAATATTTTAGGCTGTCTAGATCAGCCAACCAACGGCAGCTACAAAGTTAAAGGCCGTGAAACACGCGAATTAGAGCCGGATGAATTAGCGCAATTGCGCCGTGAATATTTTGGCTTTATTTTCCAGCGCTATCATTTATTAGGCGATTTAAATGCTGCCGGCAACGTTGAGGTCCCTGCCATTTATGCAGGGGTCGACGGCACAGAACGGCAAGCACGGGCGCGTGAACTGCTGGCTGATTTAGGCTTAGGCGAAAAAACTGAAAACCGCCCCAGCCAGCTTTCCGGCGGCCAGCAGCAGCGGGTGTCTATTGCCCGTGCGCTGATGAACGGCGGCGATGTCATTTTAGCGGATGAGCCGACCGGCGCGCTGGATAAAAACAGCGGGATTGAAGTGATGCGCATTTTGCGCGAACTGAATGCTAAAGGCCATACCATTATTTTGGTTACTCACGATCATAACGTCGCTAAAAATGCCACGCGGATTATTGAGATCAGTGACGGCAACATCATTTCAGATACGCCGAATGTTCCAGAAACCGATGGTGAAATTTTAGAACAGCAAGAGCTGCAGCCAGCAATTAAGAAACGTACAGCAGCTTGGCGCTCAGCGGCTGACCGCTTAAGTGAGGCCTTCCGCATGGCGCTGCTGGCCATGAATGCGCACCGCATGCGTACCTTTTTAACCATGCTCGGGATTATTATCGGGATTGCATCGGTTGTTTCCGTTGTTGCGCTAGGCAATGGTTCACAGCAAAAAATTCTGGAAAAT
>JASLHF010000124.1 GCA_030152275.1 Acinetobacter sp.
TGAAGCCGCTTTGACATCTAAGCCAGCACTGATAGCAAATCCGCCATTGCCGCCGTCACCGCCAATCGATTGAGCCACAATTGCTGTCGAAGCATCGCCTTCAGTTACGATATTATGATCGGTTTCAATGGTTACACTCCCGGACTTGCCGCCATCGCCGCTGCCGCCACCCAGAGCAACTCCTGCTGAATACCCACCGCCTGACAAAGCAGTTCCTGCTACAGAAAAGCCGCCATTACCGCCTGAGCCGCCAATCGATTGAGCCAATATGCCAATCGCATTATTCCCGGCTGTTGACAGTGTTGCTGTATTCACCGCTGAATTTTTTGATTTATTTGCTGTGACTGAAACGCCTTTGGATTGACCGCCAGCGCCGCCAGCACCGCCTAGAGCCACATTTGCGGCAAATACGCCATTGCCTCCAGCCTTAACAGCAAGTGCCAGACCGCCATTACCGCCAGTTCCGCCAATAGACTGGGCAACAATCGCTGAGGAGTTATTGCCTCTGGTTGTAATTTCACCCGTACTGCTCACTATCGCATTATTTGCTTCAGCGCCTGCTGAGCCTGCGCCGCCAAAACTTAGACCAATTGAGTTTCCACCCATAATATCGGCCGCACCGGCAAAACCGCCGTTACCGCCATCACCGCCAATCGACTGTGCAACAATCGCTGAGGAGTTATCACCATTGGTTTCAATGTAATCAGCATCATTTTCTACTGTGGCAACACCTGCTTTTCCACCTGCGCCACCTTTACCGCCAATGGCCAGATTTACTGCATTTGCACTGCCAACAGAGGCCGCAACAGCTCCTCCTGCATTACCGCCTGCACCGCCAATCGACTGACTGACAATTGCTGATGAACTGGCACCTTTAGTAACAATGTTTCCTCTATTTGAAACAAGCGCCTGTGATGCTGTATTTCCTTTACCGCCTGCGCCACCCAATGCAATATTTGCTGAAAGTGCTGATGCTCCTAAGCTGCCACTAACAGTAATACCGCCATTACCGCCACCGCCACCAATGGACTGTGCAAGAATGCCTGTAGAAGCAACACCTGTAGTTGAAATACCTCCACTGTTCACAACAGTCGCAGTTTCAGCTTTACCACCATCACCACCATTACCACCAAGAGCAACATTGACAGATACAGCTGACGCTCCTGCGGTGGCAGCAACAGCCACTCCACCATTACCGCCACCACCGCCAATTGACTGGGCAGTGATACCTGTTGAACGGTGACCTACTGTTGTTAAATCAGACTTATTATTAACAGTAACCTGACCACTTTTTGCACCAGCACCACCTTTACCACCCAATGCGACACTTGCTGTAACTGGAGTCATAATACCTCCACTGGCAGCAATTGCTATTCCACCATTACCACCGCCACCGCCAATCGACTGTGCAACTATTGCAGATGAATCTTCACCTTTGGTTGTGATATGAGTACCTGATGAAGCGACACTGACTGAACCGCCTTTTCCTCCATCTGCACCTTTACCACCGATGGCTATACCTACAGGTCCGCCAGCCGTAACACTCATACTGCCGTTACCACCACCACCACCAATCGACTGTGCGAGTATTCCGACAGCATCTTTAGAACCCTCAGTGGACACTGTTCCTTTGTTCTC
Organism: Acinetobacter sp.; assembly: GCA_030152275.1. Classification (GTDB taxonomy): domain Bacteria; phylum Pseudomonadota; class Gammaproteobacteria; order Pseudomonadales; family Moraxellaceae; genus Acinetobacter. The sequence goes on from JASLHF010000124.1 coordinate 1,639, forward strand.
TATCGAGACGACTCCAGCATCATTACCTGTTCCACCATTTCCACCAATAGATACAAGTGCTCCAACGGTTAGACCTGCGTTACCACCACCACCACCAATCGACTGAGCTACAATCCCACTCGAATGCTTGCCTTTTACACGTATTACACTTTCAGTCCCTGTTTTTACGGTAACATCGCCACCTGCACCACCGCTGGTCGCATTTCCACCAATACCGGCAAAACCTAATGATTTACTGGAGTTACCACCACCACCACCAATCGCCTGAGCAAGTATGCCGTGTGAGTCTTCACCTGCGGTACTGAGTATATTATTATTCGTGACGCTGACAGTCCCGCTGTTTCCACCGGCTCCCCCCTGGGCACCTAAACTATAGCCTGCCGCAGAAAAACGACCACTACCGCCACCACCACCCAGTGACTGAGCAATAATTGCAGAAGAATCTGTGACTCCTTTTGTTTCGACAGAAGCAGAATTGTCAATATTTACTGCTCCTGCATCTCCACCTGAGCCTCCTTTCCCACCAAGGTTAGCAATACTGACGGCGAACCCTGTATTCCCACCTGCTCCGCCAACTGATTGCCCCAGAATACCTATTGATTCATTTCCGGTCATCACAATTGTTGTTCTGGAATCAGTCGTGATCGTTACATTACCTGCTTTTCCTGCTGGTTCATTTTTCCCCTGATGTGTGACTATACCAACAGCCCCACCTGCATCACCACCTTCACCACCTTCACTGACACCTAATATACCAATTGAATTATTGCCACTCATCACAATAGAAGAATTTTCAATTTCTATAATTGCATCCTTACCCTCACCTCCGGCATTTCCACCACCACCACCACCAACGACAGTGCCATAAGCCCCACCTCCTTCTCCGCCTTTACCACCCTTGGATTTTGCATAAACACCAACGGCACCTTTAGCATCCATTTTCAGATCAATTTTTTTGACCGATAAATATGCATCTGATGCATCACCACCAGTACCACCCGGTTTACCACTTCCGCCTAATATATAATCTCCGCCTTTACCTCCCTTGCCACCCTCACTGACCGAATACAGTCCCTTTGTACCCATAACTGAAACTGATTGACGTGTATCCTTATCAGAGGATATTTCAACACTTAATCTAGGGTTAACAACCGCCGGTTCTGCAGCTGTAGGCTCTGTTGCTGAATAGCTCACAGTCAGTGGGAAACCATTAGCAATACTCACGGTATATTCACCTTGAGAAACAGTTACTTTATTTGCTGTAATTGTTTCTGATGAAACTGACTTCCATTCATTTCCACTAAGGTTATATTTTTCACGGGTGTACTTTACTGTGCCTACTGCAGGATCAAGAATAGTCTCTAAACTGACCGGCTTATAAACAATTTTACTCTGCCCTGCCGATATTTGTTTATTATCTTTATCCAGGGTAAATGCATTATATAAAACAGTAATAGTTCCAGTTTTTTCATCCAGTGTTTCTGACACCGGTTCGTATAAAACTCCTCCAGCATCTCCACCGTTTCCACCTGCTTTCGGCTTTACAAATAAGGCACCATCCCGACCATCTTTACCGTTTTCACCTTTCGCAACAGCACCCAGCCCATTACTTGATGTATTTGAAGATCCAAGTTTTATGACTTGATTAAACTGACTGTTTGATGAACAGCTATTTTCACCTGAACTCACAGGCGGCTTGCAGGCTGTAACAGGATCATACGCATAAGCATCAACCCCTATCACGGGCAGTGCTATCAAAAATGCTGACTGTAAAGCTGTTTTAGCTGTTGATCTTTTCCCTTTCCTTTTTACATTTTCAGCTACAGCAACCCACGCCCCAAGCGTTTCATTCCATATAATACGGTACACATGATTCATTATTTTTCTCCCAGAGAATTTTTCAATGCTTCACTCACAATGCAATGACAGCATGCATGCCTTCCTTGGACTCACACTGAGCAGGAATAAATCATCTGCATTTTTTTCATGATGAATTGAAAAAATAAAAAGTTATCTGCTAAAAAGATAAATTTATTGATTTAATTAACCGAGCAATTAGAGCATCGAGAGAAGCCTATTTCTATCACTGTAAATAGGGATACTGAGAGCGTTTAAAGGGTAAATGATGATTTACTGGGCCTTCAGAATTCATCCGATTTGAATGTGTTTTCAGACAGAATATTCATAGCCGCACACTGAATTTTAAACTGAGTTTTGAGTCAAAAAATTTTATCTTGATCAAGTCGATGCCGTGGCGCATGAAGTTATTTTGAAAAATTCCCTGCAAATACTCTATTTAATTTTTTGATGTGTGAAAAAGATATAATTTTTAACATGACTCAATTCTGGATAGCCGCTGAAATAGACAAACCCAATCCGAACAATAGCATCTGAATAGAAAAAGAGGCATTGCAAATAAAAAATCACCTTCATTAAATAGCTTTCGCTTATATAAAAACGACTGTTTTTTCTTCGCTGGCAAAAGTTTACTTGCCTAAAAAGCCATGCAAAACAGGGATCAAACAATCCTCTTTTTTTCGAAGCCCTATAGATTTCACATTGAAAAAATGATATTTTTTACAAAAATAAAACACAAAATAATCAAATAAATATGAAATTTTATAAAAACACAGGATTTACGTTGCTAGAACTATTGATTGTAGTGGTGATCATTGGGCTGCTTGCAGGAATTGTTGGGCCTAAACTTTTTAAAAACATCAATAAATCAGAAACAACTACCGCTAAGGCACAAATAGATACCTTTGTTAAAGCACTCGATAATTATCGTATCGACACAGGCCGCTATCCAACTTCTCAAGAGGGATTACAAGCGCTTTTGACAAACCCAACTCATTTACAGGGCTGGAATGGACCATATTTAAAAAAGGCCATTCCAAACGACCCTTGGGGAATGCCATATCTATATGCTGAACCCGGCACACATCAAAACGAATACGACGTATACTCTTTTGGAAAAGATAAAAAAGAAGGCGGCGAAGGCGATAACCAAGATATTGGTAATTGGTAATGCTTCAACTCAAATTTTCCAAAATTAAAAATTATAATTCGAATTTCAATGTAAATATTTTCCTCTATGAGTTTAAGACTTTACTTGAATCAGGTTTAAGTATTATTGAAGTTATTCACACTTTGCTTGATCGAGGTGATGTCTATACAGCGGTATTGTCCCCAATTTATCAAGATTTAAAGGCCGGTTACAGTTTTTCCCAAAGTTTAACTCACCAACCTGAAATATTCCCCAAGCTTCTGGTTGCTACGGTTAAATCGACTGAACAAACAGGCCAATTAAACTTAGGCTTAGACCGCTATTTAACTTATATGGAAAATATTAGTGTGCTTAAAAATAAAATTACAAGCGCTTCAATTTATCCACTAACAGTTTTGATTATCGGATTTATCATTTCTATTTTCCTCTTGCTTTATTTAATCCCAAAATTTTCAATCGTCTATGATGATCTCGATTTAAACCTGCCTTTTTTGTCTAATTTATTAATTCAATTAGGAAGCTTTATTGCACAATATAAGATATACACAATTATTACTTTAATAATATTATTAGCATCTGCTGTATATTTCAGAAAGTCAATTCTTAAAAAAATATCATGCTATCTTCTTAAGATTAAAAGTATTTCTTATTATTATCATGCGATTGTATTAACTCGATTTTATCGAGCATTAAGTTTAATGCTCGATGGAGGATATCCTTTAATCTCGGCTCTAGATACATGTAAAGAAACATTAAATGATGATTTTAAGTATAGAGTAGAAAGTATTAATCAAGGTCTAAAACAAGGTGAGATCTTTAGCCGTTTACTTGAACAGCACCAACTAACAACCCCTATCGCAAGCCGCTTAATTAAAAGTGGTGAGAAAAATGGAAATATTAGCCAAATGCTTGCTAAAACAGCAGATTTTCATGATCTTGAGGTTTCTCGTTTTATTGATAAATTATCCAAAGTCATTGAACCCATTCTTATGATTGTCATCGGAGGATTTGTAGGAATGATTGTAATTCTGCTTTATTTACCTATTTTTGATATGGTTGGATCACTTTAATGGATAAAAATAAATTAAGTGAACTTGAGCATTTAGCGCTAACTAATCAAGACTGGATTTCAAGCATTAAAGACTGTCAGCCTAATGATTGGCAATCCTATATAGAAGCGCTTTATCAAATTCCTTTTTTTGAGGAATATCAGATAAAAATTGATGATCGATTTCTTAGCTATCAAGAAATGTATCGCTATAAAATATTATTAGCACTATACAATGACCAATATATATTAATACTACCCTCTCCTTGGCATAACAATCTAAGTTCACTTTTAAAAAACGCTGAAGAAAAAATAAATATTTATTTCTCCTATATTCATTTTATAGAACATTATTTACAGAAAATACAAAGTTTTTCTTCAACGCAACAAGAAGAAAGCTGCACCTTACATAATGATCAAAAAAATGAAAATATAGAAACACTAAGTCTAAACAGTATTGCAAACGCTGAAAATGAAGTTATTAAACTTGTTAATTCAACCTTGTATGAAGCTTATATACAGAAAGCCAGCGACATTCACTTTGAAAATTTTTCAGGCGGCTTACATATTCGCTATCGTATCGATGGTATCTTAATTTCTATTAAAAAAATTCAAAATCATAATTTAGTTCAACAAATTATATCTCGAATTAAAGTATTGGCTGAATTAGATATTGGTGAACGGCGAATTCCTCAAGATGGGCGTTTTAGTGTAAAGCTTGAACATAAGATTCTTGACTTCCGTGTTTCGATTATGCCCGGAGTGTTTGGTGAGGATGCTGTTCTCAGGATTTTGGATAAAGATGGGATATTAAAAGAAGGACAACATCTCTCATTAAATGACTTAGGATATCCCGCAGACTTTCAAGGTCAGTTAAGACAAATTGCAAGTCAGCCATATGGCATGGTGCTGCTAACAGGACCTACTGGTTCAGGCAAAACAACCACTGTTTATGCTTTGATTAATGAAACCTTAAAAGCGTATGAAAAGCTGATTACGGTAGAAGATCCAGTAGAGTATGCGCTTAATAATGCATTACAAATTCCAATAAATGAAAAAAAAGGACTGACTTTTGCAAAAGGGCTGCGTTCTATTTTACGTCATGATCCTGACAAAATTCTGGTAGGCGAAATTCGCGATAAAGAAACGGGGGAAATTGCTATTCAAGCTGCTTTGACTGGACATCTCGTTTTTACGACTGTCCATGCCAATCATGTTTTTGATGTAATTGGCCGTTTTCAGCACATGGAGATTGATCAATACAATCTTGTGAGCGCATTAAATGGCATTGTAGCTCAACGTCTTATACGTGTGTTATGCAAACATTGTAAAAAACCAAATGAAGCCAATGAATTCCGAGTAATCGGATGTTCTGAATGCAGCTTTACTGGTTATAAAGGCCGTAAAGCAATTGCAGAAATTTTAATTTTAAATGACGAGTTAAAAGAGCTAATTATTAATAAAGCTTCAGTCCGTGAAATGAAACAAATAAGCTCACAGTATGGTTTGCTCTCTATGAGAGATTATGCAATGAGTTTGGTAGATACCGGAGAAACCACTTTAGAAGAGGTAAATCGTGTTACCTTCCAATAAGAAAAAAATATCTCAATATTATATCTCTATACATGAGATTTATCGCATTGAATCGAATAATCTAATTAAATTAGGCAGCTTTAATGACTTAAAAGAAGATTCCTCTTTTAAATTTCCAAATATATGTAAAGTTTTTTTGGCTGCAGATTGCTATAAAATTTTTATAAACCCTGCAGAAGTACAGTACTCTCCAAAACGATTTCAACAACAAGCAGAGCAACGTTTCAAATTATACTTTCCGCACTTGAACGTGGTTCAATATTATTTTTTTTGTGATGAGCCTAAGTTTGATCGGCCTTATCTTGCCGTAGCAGTTGAAAAAGATTGGTATAATAATTTTATAAATGATTTTAATTTCAAAAATTTAGATCATATTGAAATTTTACCGTTAGCCACTTTTATATATTTCCAGCAATCTCATGAAAATAATTTTTGTTTTAAAGAAATCTCTTTAGCGACACACTTTATTCATGTTGATGGCCAATTAAATCAAATCATCCAAAAGAATAAAAACATGAATGAAGCCGGTCACTTTCATTTACTGGAAATAGATATATGAATTTTTATATTTATAAAAAGAATAAATACCAACATATTTATCGTTATCTAACCCTAACTTTGTGTGTTGGATTATTATCATTAATCATCTATAAACTTATAAATATTGAAAACTTAGCACATCATCAAAAAGAAGAACTTTTCCAATTAGAACAGCAATATCAAGAATTAAGCCGTATTCCCACGCATGAGAATAAAAAATTAGGGATAAACTTAGACGAAATAGAACGAATGATATTCTATCCTAATCATGTGATTCAGCTTAAAAAAATTGATTACAAACAACAAACTCAACAAATCTTTATTCAGGGATTTGCTAAGTCTATAGAAGAGATTGACCAGTTAAAAATTGATTTAAATCAAAAAAATATATTCAAAGATATCCATATTACTTCAGTTACCATGGATGGTAATAGCAAAACATTTAAAACGGAATTCAGATTGCAAGGTCAGCTATGAACCGAAAAAAAATATACTGGGAAATTGAAAATAAATTATATCAATTGCATCCTCTAGATGCAGGAATTTTATTTTTTATTTTTTTAATCCTATTTATTTATAGTTTAGTCATTCCTCAATATGAAGAAAATATTCATCTTCTCAATCAGTATCATCAAGAAATTTCTTCTGCTATAGAACAAAAGAAAATTCAAAATAATGCTTTACTGCCACTTCAAGATAAATTTTTAACAGGAACGCCTTTAGTTGAAATTGCAAAATTTTATCAACAAGAAGGAATCCTGATTTTAGATAGCAAATATGATCAGAAATCAGAGCAAATACAGTTTCAATTAAACGGAGATGTTAAAAGTTTTCTTAAAGTGAGCAAATACTTACAAACTTTTAATAATTTAGAACTTCTCAATATTACGATTACACAAAATGAACGTGATAGAGCGCCTGAACTGTTAATTACTTGGCAAGTGAAGGCAGCCTCATGATTCGTACCATTAGTTTAATTATAGCTTTGATTGTGACACTTGCTTTGACTTTAGCAGCTTGGCTAATTCCAGATCCAATTGAAGAGTCAACTTTAATGGCAACTATAGAAACGCAGAATATAAAATCTATGCCAAATCATGAAATTCCTCTTCCTGCAGATCAAATCCTGTTAGATGAAATTAATCAGCCGCAGCAATTTTTAATTACTCCTGTGACTAAAACTACTGATAAAAAAGAAATTATCATTGTTAAAAACAAAAAACCTCAGCCTCCTATTTCACTTACGCAGTATATTCAACCGCCTCCCCCGTCTCCACCAAATTTAATTTATACAGGACAAATGGTGGATGCGAACGGGATTAAAAAAGTATTTCTTACCGTTGAAGATCAAACCTTAGTTTTAGCACAAGGAGATATCGTATCTCAACGCTGGAAAATACATTCTATTCAAGAAAATCAAATCACCATTTTGGATCAAATTTCCAATCAACTTTTTGTACTCAATATATAGCAATGAAAAAGAATAATTTATTATACGCATTAATTTTAGGCTATTTATTTAATAGCCCATTCACTGGTGCCAATACAAATTTAAATAATGACACTGTTTTCCTTGAGAAAAAAGTGTCTATCAATTTTAGGGATGCAAATGTCCGTCAAGTCATGGATGTAGTCGCCCAAACTGCTGGCGTGAATTTCATCTTTGATAGCGATGTTAGTACAGATTTAAAAACAACAATATATGCACAAGACGCAACTTTAAAAGAAACGATGGACTTAATTCTAAAGACCAGTAAATTGCGCTATAAAACGATAAATCAAAACACTTATCTCATCTATAGTGACAGCGCTGATAAAGTGCAGCAATATGAGGACTTGGATGTAAAAACCTTTGTCTTAAAAAATGGTGATCCTAAAAAAATTCAGGATGTATTGAAAACCATATTGAATCCTAAATTTATTTATACAGACGAAAAAAACCGATTAGTTACGTTAAGAGATCGGCCTGATATTATCTATGCCGCTGAAAAACTCATCCAGACCTATGATCATCCAGATTCAGAAGTCGTTTTAGAAGTAAAAGTTTTTGAAGTCAGTCATGAAGATCTGACAAATTTAGGTATTGCCTTGCCTTCTCAAATTTCACTTTCCGCTATTAATCCAATAGACAAAGCTGCCAGTCTGGTCATACGTGATCTGCTAAATCTAAATAAAGATACTTTAGCTGTAGGAGGAATATCTCCATTAGCTACATTAAATTTGCAAGATACAAAAGGTAAAGTTAACCTGTTAGCCAGACCATCCTTGCGTGTTAAAAATTTAGAAAAAGCAAAAATTGTCGTTGGTGATAAAGTACCCGTCATCACATCTACAATGAATCAAGTTTCAAGCGCTGTAACTGAATCTGTCAGCTACTTAGATGTAGGACTGACTCTAGAAGTACAGCCAGAAATTCAAATCAATGATGAAGTTGGTATTAAAGTATCTTTAGAAGTTAGCAATATTGTTAAGGAAATTCGTACCAATACAGGACTTTTGACCTATCAAATTGGTACGCGAAATGCCAATACGGTATTGCAGCTGAAAGATGGTGAAACTGAAGTTTTAGCAGGACTCATTCGGGAGCAAGAGCGCAATAGCCATGTGAATATTCCCGGTTTAGGCAGAATTCCACTATTAGGCCGTTTATTTTCCAGCCGTTCATCCGACAAAAGCCGCTCAGAAATTTTACTTTCCATTACACCTAAAATTATTAGAAAAAATACGGATCGGTTAAATTATACGGATGCATTTTATTCAGGAACGCAAAATTATATTACACTGAATCATAATGAGTCTTCGAAAGCTAAATTTAAAGGTGAAGTTTCTAATCAAACTGCCGATCCTGTGCAAAATTATATCGCTATTCAACCGCCATCAACACCAACATCGACAGATGTAAATAACCCCAGCAATCTTATAAACCTGAATCTACCGGATAATATCGTTAAAACTGATCCTTTAAATATTTTAATAGATGGCAAAAAAATATCAAAAGACACCAAATTATTGCTTAAGTTTGATCGTCAGGCTTTCAATTTATCTGATGTCCGTCTAATGACGAAAGCACAACAGCCTGTTCACTACAATACAACCCTCGATGGGATTGAAATTAGCATTGGTGAAGATATTTCGGAGCAATCTATTGCATTGCTAACCTTACAGCCTTTAGCCGGCTATACAGGACGCGGAAATATTTCATTAGAAAGCTCTCATCCTCAGCTTGCCAATCAAATAATAAGTAAAACCGTGGAAATCAAATAATGTTCCTGCGCCGTATACAAGGATTTACATTGGTTGAAATGCTGGTCACTTTAACCTTAGTGGCAATTATCGCCTCTATGGCTTTCCCACTGATCCAAATCGATCAGAAACGGCGTCAGGAACGTGAGCTTAAGGATGCTTTAATTCAAATTCGGACTGCATTGGACAATTATAAACAAGCTGTGGAAGATAGCCGTATTTATATGCCTGCAGATAGTTCGGGTTATCCCAAAACTTTAAATGATTTAGTCGAAGGTGTACCTGATTTAAAAGATGCGAAAGGCCGTAAAGTTTATTTTTTACGCCGTATTCCAACTGATCCCTTTGCTCCTGATGGATTAACGCCTGCAGAGTCTTGGGGACTTCGCAGTTATGCAAGTCCGCCTGATGCCCCTGAAGAAGGCGAGGATGTCTATGACGTCTATTCCAAAAGTAAAAAAACAGCTTTAGATGGCAGCCGATATGATTCTTGGTAAGAAAAAAAATAATAAAGGCTTTACCTTAGTTGAACTCTTGATTGTATTGGTCATTATTGCCTCACTCGTTGCTGTGGTGATGCCCCGCTATATTAAGAGCTTGGATAAAGCAGAAGAGTCTGCGTTAAAAAGTGATTTGGCGACTATACGCATTTCTATAGACCGCTTTTATGCCGATAAAGGTCGCTATCCTCGACATTTAGACGAGTTAGTTAATGAGAAATACATCCGCCATTTACCTGTCGATCCGATTACCAAACATGCCAATTGGCAGGCAATTTATGTGTCTATGGATGGTGAACAGGTTGTTTATGATGTAAAAAGCAGTGCTCAAGGAGTAGCTACTGATGGTACGCAATATCAGTCATGGTAAGTCACAACAAGGTATGACTTATGTGTTTTTTCTCTGGTTTATTTTAATTTATGGCATTTTATTGGGTAGTTATATTGAAGTGACTTCTACCCAAGCGAAACGGTTAAAAGAACAGGATTTTATTTATACAGCTGAATTATATTTGAAAGCGCTAGAAAATTATTATAAAGATAAACAGACATTACCAACAGACATCAAACAGCTACTGTGTGATGGTGCTACTTATCCGTGTAAACGATATTTAAGACAGCTTTACAAAGATCCTTTAAGCAAGCAAAATTTTGTTTATATTTATGATGAGCAGAAACAAATTATAGGAATTAGGAGTAATTATAAAAATAAAATTATTAACAATGAAATAAGAAACTTATATAACATAAAAAGCCATAATGAACTAATATTCACTTTAAAATTAAAAATATAATCAATTATCCTATTAAAAATATATTGATAATTAAAATTATTTCTATCATTCATATACATTATTATAAGAAACACCCAAACCCAAATTAGCTAAATTCGAAATAGTTTTAGATGTAAATTCTATAATGTCTTCATGTTCTATCTTGCCTTGAAAGATCAAGATCAATGAAGCATATAAAAAATATTGTTTAATGATATTTAAATTCTTATATTTATTAAGATATTCATTTAAATATCGATTTACTTCTAAATGATCATTCCAGTGTGATCTTGATTCTAATTTTTTATAATCATGAAAATCCTCTACAAATGTGTAATAATTACAAATTTCAATATTTTTTCTGCATAATATGGATCTGCTTTACGTGGAATTAAAGCTTTCGAGTTAATAGGAATTTGATACTTAATTAATAGATCTTCAAAAACTTCTTTATTTCTAAAATCAATTTTTAATGATATTGCTAATCTTTTAAACATAGAAAACCTCAATATAAAAAACAACTGATTTGAGGTAAAAGTTACCTCAAATCAGTTAGTTATTATTTTAATTCCTACCCCACGTAATTACTGGATCTTTCCATCTTTCATACGTGATAGTGAAGAAATTAGATACTTTACCACATTGCCCTGATCCTTCAACTATTGTCATAGCTCCTTTATTACAAGCACATTTATCATAGTGAATAGCCACCAAAATTATAGACACACAAAAGCATCCAAAATGGCTTGGTATTATTTAATCAGTTTGGTGATTTTTTCCTGTCGAACAATAATGCTACTGGTAATTTTTTTGCATTAAACTATTGAGCTTCCTGCCGAAGTCATGCAACTGCCTCTGATGTTTCTTGGGCAATATTTTTGAATAAACCTGTTAAAAACTTTTCAAATAGATTTATTCTATTCACATTTGCTATCATTTTTATTTCATGAGGATCTATTTTAAAAAATTATTTAATAACTTTACCCCAAAAAAACTAAAACCATGATTAAAGTATAAGTAAAAAAATATAAATCAAAATTCATTATTTAAAAAACTTATCTTTAATAAATACATATATAACAGATAAAAACCCTAACAAAGAAGATAAAAAGAAAAAAATATTATAATCTTTGCACCATTTATATTTTTCTTTTTTCATCCAACTCAACCTATTAAATAGTTTTTTTAAGATAAGTTCTTCTATTATCATTAGACCTCTTTCATAAATCATTTTTACTCAGTTCCATGTTGTAGATTGCATAATTTTTTAATACAGTCATCAACAATGTAGAAGAAATATACAAAAATAAAATATAGTGGCTGAAGGCATAGGCAATCTGGTAGCATCCTAATAGTTTTCAGCCATATTCTTAAGTCAATTTCTTATTAGCGATTTAAGTTATATTAACAAACAATAAATCTTAAACACGAGAAAAACTATGTGACTTTTCTAGTATAAAAAAATCCCCCTAGAATACCAGACAATATTGCACTAGGAAAATCCCACCAAAAAGTTGAAAAAACAAAAATAAAAATAAAACACGCGACCAGTATTGAATAAATTGCAATATCAATTTCAAATGGTCTATTAATAAGATTCTGATAATAGTATGAAGATACGTAACCAAAAACAACAACTAAAGAAAAATAAAAAATTTTTTCATTTTTTGTGCTATTTATCATTTCTTGCCACAGTTCCATATAATCACCCTATGCACGACACGCTTTTGCTACTGATGGTAACATCGTTGTATATATCCAAGCGGTTATACCTTTTACTATTGCCTGTCCAACTGTTGAAGCCAAACTAGTTGCAACAAATGCGACCATATTTAAAATCGTATTAATTGCTACTGCATCATCACCACAACCATTTTCAATTAATGTTAAATTAGTTGCCAATGTAACTAAAAAGCCAACTAAAAAACTAATCGCAATAATTGCAAATAGTAAAACCCCACCAACTCCTGTTAAAACTCCTATTAAACCTAAAATACCAACAAATAATGCCAACATATTTGAATTATCGTTTACCCAATCCAAAAATCCACCATTAAGACCTCCACTAATCATATATGCCCACTACCATTATTAGGATCAAAAATCATATATCCACTTCCATTCCAACCATTTAGGCTTACTTTTGTTTGACTAATCGTGACACTTTTCCTGATGCAACTGCATTACGAATATCTGCTGTTACTTCTGCATCATGGCTCAGTTTTGGGAGTACAGTATTAAAGTTTTTACTGTCAATCTGATAAATCTTTTGCCCTTGTTCAGACGCAATTTTAATCGCTTTAACTGCATTAATACTTTCTACATTTTCTTGTGTACTATTTGGATCATTAAAGAATTGCTCAGACACTAATTAAAGCTATTCTAATAATTAATTATTACTCCTAAAGCCAATACAAAAGTTAATAACAAACTCTTATCAATAAGTCTGGTAGGAAGAAAATCATTTAAAAAAACCATTAATATTAAAAAAAAGTTATTATAAATTTATATTTTACCAACTTAATATTAAAAATCCTTATTCAACCCATTATTTAATATAAACAATGGGTTGAACACCTTATTATGCAGTCATACACTCTGAGAAAAATTCAGTCATAGTAAAATACTGTGCATATCCAATACCTAAAACCAGCCCACCAACTGCCCCCTGCGGCTCCAAATAACAAACCTAATAATCCTCCAGCTATATTAACCACAGAATCTGCCAATTTTGTATTTTGATAATAATTTGTAGCAGCACCCCCTAATATCAGTGATGATATTACAGCTAACAATATTTCTACATATATGAATATTAAAAGAGCAAATATTACCATCGCTAGCGCACCTATTAATACGACTGTACCCAAAGCTAACAATGCCCCCATGTAGGTATAGCACCTCCATTCACTCCACCACTAATCATATACGCCCACTACTATTATTAGGACCTAGTATGATATAACCGCTTCCACTCCAACCATTTTTCTGTCTATTCCAGACGAGAAATAATCAAAATTTCTACTTTTTTGGCTTTAAATTTCTGTGCTTCCAGCCTAAGTTCTGCAACTACCTATGCTGTTTCTTGGGCAATATTTTGGAATAAATCTATTAAAAACTTTTCAAACAGATTTATTCTATTCACATTTGCTATCATTTTTTATTTTATGAGGCTCTATTTTAATAAACTATTTAATAACTTTACCCCCAAAAAAAACTAAAACTATGATTAAAGTGTAAGTAAAAAAATATAAATAAAAATTTCTATTTATCCCAAAAGCAACCAAAATTTCTATTAAAATTGGTGGAGCCATAGCGCTAAATAGAATATTAGCTACTGACCAAGAATCTTTATCTTTCAAAGCCCCCCCTTTCAACATCAATATTTTTTAATAAATACTCTAATAAAATTTAGATAGACTTATTACAAAATATAAAATCATTACCTAAACCATATAAAGCTCCAGCTAACATATCTATCGGATTCAAACATGATATGCGCAGATTTAATGGCATGATAATATTTTTTTATAAAATAGATCGATAGTTTTTTATTTTAAAAACCATCAATCCATATATTATTTATTTCAATGAAATATTGCCAGTTTATTACTTAAAAATATCATCATATTTAAACCACATAAAATAGATATAAATAAATATAGATTCATCCCCAATTGAAACCTAACAATTGAATAACATATCAATATCCACCCTACTTGAAGCAATGAGATGCTAATATATTTATCAAAAGTAAAATTTTGCCATATTAATATAGATATAGTTACTATAATTAATATAATACTATTTCTAAGCATAACACACCGAGAATAATGTATGTCTTCTATCTACCTGAGACAAAGTAAGCCCTGTAATAAACCCTGACAATAAACTAGCTAATGCAGCAGTTCCTAATGCAGCAGTTCCTAATGCAACACCTGACAATCCTAATACAACCCCCATTCCATTTTGTAGAATATCTTTACATAAATCGGGATTATCATAAATCTGAGCTATCATCGCCGAAATTAAAAGAGCCATTACAACAGCTATCAAAATAAACAATGCAAAACTAATAACATTAAAAATAGCAGCTGTTACGAGTATCATACCCACTAAACCAACTGCACCCAATAAAGCTGTAGTTCCTGTATCTATTACTGCTCCTCCATTCAATCCGCCACTGATCATATAAGCACCACTACCGCTATTCGGGTCAGTAATAATATAACCGCTTCCATTATATAACCGCTTCCATTCCAACCATTAAAATTAATACTTTTTTCACTAGTGGTTACAATTTTACCTGCAGCCACTGCATTAAATATGACCTGACTATTATTTTTTAAAAAAATTTGAAATTATTAAAATAATATCTAAAACTAAAACTAAAACCGCTATATAGAAAAATAAAATATTTCCACTAATACCCCACAAAATTATAGAAAAAAGAGTAATTCCTCTTAAAAAATATTCTGTAAATTTCATATGATCACCATTTCTCAGAGTGTCTAATTAAAACACTCTGAGATCATATTTAAGTTATATTTTCTTTATACAAGCTGGCAATGTGTCATTAGGAATTGTTGCAGACATAGTTACCCCTATAACAGCCGCCATTTTTTCCACTAATTTTTGAAACATGACTCCATATTTACCTCCTGTTTTATTCGGAGCAGGTAACAACAAACTAGCTATAGCTTGTGATAGACCAAAAGATTGCCAAAAGCATGACTCTTGCTCATCATTAAACACACTTAAATTGTATAAAATAACGGCAGTCAATATTATAATGCCTATAAAAAAAGCTAAAAGCGCCAATACCATACCTGCAGATATAAATATAGGAATAACCATTCCAAAAATAGCAGCGGCTGCAATTCCAGCGAAAGCGCCTGATAACAAAGGCAACAAAGCACCTCCATTTAATCCACCACTAATCATATATGCTCCACTTCCATTATTCTGGTCAGTAATAATATAACCGCTTCCACTCCACCCATTAAAATTTACTTGGGTTTGGCTCGTAGTAACGATCTTACCTGAAGCTACAGCATTACGAATATCATTAATGACCTGGCTATTATGATTAAGCTGTGGAAGAACAGTATTAATATTTGATTTATCTATTTGGTAAATTTTTTGTCCTTGCTCATTGGCTAATTTCAAAATTTTAGTTGCACTAACTCCATCTACATTCTTTTGCAAACCACCAGTATTATTAAAAAATTGCTCAGGCACCTTATTTTCATTAAAACTTTGACGCAACCCCTGTTCTTGAACAAAATCCATTAAATTACTTTTATCGTTATTTATATCAACAATGTTTGATCCAATACGATCAATATCCATTACCATACCCGAGAAATTAACTGTTCTTAAAACACCCCAGCTATATACTCCTTGAAGACTTGTTGAAAATGTACCAAAACTCATGAATGGATTATTAATTACTCCGGATTTTAAACCATGGATACTATTTTGGATATCATTAATATTATAGTAAGTTTGTACCACTGCTTGAAGCATTGCTCCCGTAACATCATGGCCTGTTAATGTTTTAATTTGGGCTTCATCATTACTTTGTATTTTGCTTCTTGTTGTTTCTATTTTGGTTTTAAGTCGTTGTATTTGCGGCTTACCAATTCCCTGCATATCATAGCCAATCGCATGATATTCCCCCGCATTAAACTGCTTATTTGGTAAACTCCAATTATTATTTGGACTCATAAAACCCATCTGTGCCTGAATCTCTGTACCTAAGTTATAACTTGGTAAAGTCTTCAGTACCTGACCATCAAGGGTAATTTCTCCTGTCATTTTAATTGAGCTTGGTAAACTTTTTGGCATTTTAGCAGGGTCAATGTTGCCACTAGCATCAGGTTTAGGCAATGCATTTACAATGGCTTGTGCATCAGCATCACTGCTTGGACGGAATGAGAGTGCTAAAGACTTCCCTTGAAGCTGTGTACTTGGAATTTTAAACTGTACTGCATAGCTTCCCATCATGGATGCATATGGGTCTGCTGCATCATAGACATTCAAATGGAAATAATGGCGCATAGTATCAGGCAAAGTGTGATAGTCACGTACCACAGCAACCACTTCATATGGCAATACTGGACTTAGCATCTTACTTTTATAAGTTTTGATCGTCGTTTTACCCAGTACATCGCCCACTGTAGCATTCGGATGTTTTTGCTTTAAATATGCTTCAACTTTATCCTGATAGGATTTAGTGGCTGCTTCAATATTAGCATTATTCAAGTTTTGTACACTGCCATTCGCTTCATCTACTATAGCCCCTTGCTGCGCTTTCTTTAAAAAATCATCCGCATCAAATGGGACTGCTTTGGCTAAATCAATCCCCTGTGTACGTTCATAACGCTTATAACTCGCATCTAGAGGCACCCAGCTGTCTTCAATATTTGGATTATTTTGACCACTGGTTTGAACTGCTCCTTTACTTGGGATAAAGTCCATTTTTGCTTCAACCCAAATATGCTCCATGCGTAGATGGCTTTCTTTACCGCCATTCATCATGATTACACTTGGAACACCACCTTGACCAATTAAGTTACCAGCAGCACTCAGGTTATTTACACCACCCACCCAGTCTTTCGCAACTTCAGCAGGAACATCAATGGTTCCAGACACATAACGTGCAGGAATGCCTGAAGCACGCAGCAACGCGATTAATAAACTGCTGGTATCAGTCGCATTACCGCGTTTAGTTTCTAGCGTATAAGCTGAGCCTTGGATCGAACCATAGGTCGGCACAAATTCAATATTGTCATATACCCATTTATAAATTTTTGCTGGATTATGATCTAACTGCTTTGCCAGATCTTTAATTTCTTGAGTAATCTGCACATCTTCATTGGCTTTTAAGTCTTCAGCTTGCGTCGCGACCGGAAGCGAAGCAAGTACTGGCCATTTGTTTTGATCAGACAGGGTCATTCCATTAAATGCAATTTTCTGCCACTGTCCGACACTTGTTGTTGTGAATACTGTGGGCGTCGCTTGCTTCCATAGCTCATCTGGACTTAATCCGCTAATGTCCTGATGTGATTTATAAACAGGATTAATTTTTAATTTTTCATTGGATTTCACTTGATAGTGTTCAAGTGAAGCTGCAATCTTTTTAAAATCCTGTGCTGTCACTGGCGCCGGAACTTTGCTATCTGGCCGCCCCCAAGGTAACTCTTTAAAATCACGCTGGATTTTTTTAGGCTCCCATTGAGCCATTTGCTGGCTAATTTTACTCAATGCAGCATTGCGCGCCGTATCATCTTTTGCTTCAGCAAGCTGAGTAAAGAGGCCTTCCATAATCGCTTGCCGCTGTTCAATGAGTTTTGCAGTCTGTTCCTGACGCTCTGCAATAGTTTTATCCTTGAAGAGCTTAGCTTCTGCACGCAGATCTAATACGGCTTTCGCTGTTTCTGATGCAATATTATTTCTTAACTCTAAAACCTGCTGAGCAGTTTTAGTCTGCAAGGCCTGCTTTTGCTTATTCAGCTCTTGAATCTTTGAGGCGCTCAATTTGGCCGCAGGTGTGAAATCTTTCAAACGCATTTGCATTTGTTTCACCAGTTCTTGTAAACGTTCAAGATCTGATTGGCTTACAGAACCTTCAGTTCCCGGCTTCGCACGGCCAAAAGCCTCTTGCTCTACGGCTGCCATGGCCGGCATAGCCAGCACCCCAGCATGACAAAATACGATTGCCCCCGCTATATAGCGCTTTAAATTATTATTAAATTTCATTATTTCACCAGTTTTATTTTAAATTTATCTTGATTTAATACATCTCATTTATGGGGAATTTCTGGTGAAACTCCCCATAAGAATTATTATTTTCTTATGGATTGGCTTGATGCCATTGAATCTGCAAGCTGCGAATCAATTCATCCAGTTCTTTTCTAGCTGGCTTAGCATCAATATATTTCAAACGGTCCATCACTCCGCCAGCTTCAGCAAATGACGCAATGGCTAAATCATTCAAACCCAGCCCTTGATTCACTTTCGCAGTACTAATCAATGTCTTGATCGTGACAACCTCAGCAATATCGGCAAGTCTTGGACTCCATTGGCGCACACGCTGATCCAGTAAACTGATGCGCTCACTTATACCGCGCACCAAGAATCGGTATTCCTTACTGTCTATTGGTTGAGCACTGGTGTCGGTGCCGCTATATACAGTGACCTTAATCGCGTGTGTCCCCGTTCCATTTGGCAATGCAATTGGCAAGTGCAGATTTTGGCTTTCAGATTGAACCAGACTGGTCACGACTTTAACTTGGCTGTTTGTAACACTTCCTTGTCCAAGCCATTTTGCATTTGCAGGCAGCTGTACTAAAACCGTAGCTTGGGTATTCGCATTTGCATTCAGCTTAACGCTCAAATGAACAGGCTCTTGAGGTGCATAACTCATTCGTTTAGCAGCATCGACCTGCTGGAAAGATAAACTCTGTTTCAGCAGGTTTTTCCAAGCATTTTTCTTATTTGCTGATGATTGACCATCAGTTGCCAAACTGCGCAGCAAGTCAAAAGACAAAGCTAATGGCTTACCGTCCCCATAATCAGCAGTTACAATTGCCGGATATTTTGAGGCGCTGTTACAGATATAAAATTTAGGGTCAACAATAGATTCAATATTAGTTACCCAATCTTTATTAAAGCCCAAACAATTACGCCCATCATAAGTTGCAGTGACTTTAGCCCGATCACCCAAATACATTGCTAAAGTATCACCTGTCGGCTCCAAGACAGGATTAGTACTGTCATAAACTGGCTGATGGGTTTGCATGTCGCGTTTTGACAGCAAGATATGCCCGCGGTAACGGATATCTGTCAAATTCAATAATTCATAGTTCGTCCAGTCTAAGATACCTTTATCATGCAAAACTGATTCGCCATTAAAGCTGAGCTCTCGCAATTCATCATTGGTTGAAATGGCAAATTTTTCAACTGCACCAAGCACCCAATAGTTGTTGTATAAGCCGCTGCGCATGAGTTTTTTAAATTCGATAGGATCGTAAGTAACCTTATAATTTATTCCAGTTTCTTTTTTAATTTCAGTTAAGTACTGATTTAAAGTATTTCCGCGCTCACTAAAGCATGCATAATTAAATTTGCCAAATGACCAATTCAGTACAGACTTATGCCAGCCAGCCTCACAGCTGTAGTACACCAAAAGCTGATTGTTCACTTTCTGGTAATCTGGCAAGCTGACGTCTACAGGCACTTGAGTTAAATTAAAACTGGCTTGTGCAAGCGGTTTTTCTTCGCCAGCGGCTGTTTTATAGGTTAATGCCGCTGTAATTCGATCGCCATTTAGACCCGCAGTTTTCCAGCTCAAACCTTGCTGGTAAATCTGAGCCTGAGCCAATTGTCCAACTGTTGTGCTGAGAGTACTTACGGGTTCAAGATCATCATTTTTAAAGATCCGAATATTCAGCGGTAAATTGTTCCAAATTTCATTACCTGTGTTTTGAACCTGTAAATTCAGCAAGACATTCTCACCGATTGGTACTTCATTTGGTGTTGCGCTCAATGCCCCTACTAGGCCTAAACCAGACTGTGCAGCGCTTAATACCGTGAAGTTAGCGGTTCGTGTGTAGCTATTTCCAGCGCTAGACGTAGTCGTAATAACACTGTAATTTCCTTTCACTGCATTGGAAAGCTGCAGCTGATAATGGGACTGTTTCAGCGCATTTGCGGCAAGCTGACTATAACTTTCCTGCTTTTCAAATATTTTTTCATTTTGACTATTAAAGACTTCAGTCAATACCGTGGTTTCATCTCCCAAATCATTGCTGGAAGTGTTTTGCAGCTGCATTTCCAAAGTCACTAGGCCATTGCTTGGATATTGCTGTTTGTCTGCAGAAATACGGGTATCTGTTAAACCATTTAGATTTGCAGCGCTAATAACTTTTAAATTATTGACTGCTGAAGCAATCGAAACACCATTTTTCAGCAGCTCGGTTTTGACCTGATATTGTCCGCTGTAAACGCCTGTCAATAACCAGTCAGTAATACGCTGATCCTGGAATATTCCTTTCGTACTGGAATCAAGCTGCACCTCATAGCTTGGAAGCGTCGTAATTAAGTTCCCAAGCTGGTCATAAATACTGTGCCGTACTGTTGCTTTACTTGAAAAACTGCCCAAGTTTTCAACATGAGCAGAGATTTTAACCGCCTCATTTGCCTGATATTCAACTTTATCTAGGGAAGCATTTAAGCCAAAAGATTCATATCCGCCGGCAGAAACATTCAAGCGCGCTGTGTTATTGGCCTCAGTATATTCCTGAATTTTGACTGCGCTGCTTGCTCCAGGATCATTGGCGACAATTACAATATCTCCAAAATCAATCAAATTATTTGGGTAATCTATCGATAGGTCTTCATACTCACCAGCAGCCAATTGCTTACTTGTTTGGCTCATGCCTATGAGTGTGCCTTTATTACCCGCTGCCTGCTGTTCAGCCGTTTGTTTATAAAAACTGACAGGCAACCCTTTTAGGATTGTTTTCCCGCCAGCATTTCCAATTCGCACTGTAAATTTAGTCTGGTGCGCGCCGCTTTTATCTTCAATACGAATATATGAAGCTGTTGGGTCAGCAGCCGCTGTTGCATTCTGATTCAACAAAAGGTTGGCACGATAAGTATTGTGGGCTTCCCAGCTGTTAACTTCCTGTTTTGGAACGGTAAGGTCATCATTGATATTGGTGACATGATAGCTGTACTGGTTCCAGATATTTCGAGTGTTGGCCCAGTCCTTGTTCTTGCCGGAGATCATGCGTATCCCGTCTGAATTAGAACCTAAAATAATATCTGCATGACCATCAGCATCGGCATCTACAACAACGGGATATTCATGTGCAGTCGCTGTTCTATTCGGAAATTTAATGCGTTCAACACCAGTGGCCGCATCATAAACTCGTAAATACTGCTCATCAAAATGTACTGCTTCTAACTTCCCATCATTATCAAAGTCAAAGACGGTAGATCCCGTTCCACCTGAACCATCACTGATTGGCGTGGACCAAATGACGCTGCCATCGCCGCGAATGGCCACATAATTGTATGTCCTAGCCAAACCTATATCAGCAATACCGTCACCGTCAAAATCAGCAATAACAGGTGACCCGCCTGAACTGCTTGGTGCATTAAAAGAGGCGATTTCATTCCCTGTTAATGCATCAAAAATATAAATTGTGCTGCTATAAAGACCTATTACCTGCGGTTTTGAACTTCCTAACACATCACCAATAGCTAAGAATCTAAGACTAATCTGCGAGCCCGCTTTAGTTTTAAATTTATATAGTAAATTTCCTTTATGATCAGTTGCCCCTTGTAAACCTATTATTTCTAATTTGCCATCATTATTAATATCTGCAACTGCTTGCGTTTGACCGGATGCCAACCCATCTATAATCAAACCATTTTCATAGTTAATAACTTTATTATTAATGAGAATTTCGGGTATTCCATCACCATCAATATCAGCAATATTTGGATGATATGCATCTGATGACCATCCACTAGAAGCTAAAGAGGCAACTGTAAACTCTTTTTTCACAATGCCCTTATTATCATAAATAGTTAATTTTGAGGAATTTTTTACTATAATTTCAGGAATACCATCTTTATCAACATCAGCAATCGCAGCGACTTCTTGTGAGCCCGATCCACTAAAGCTAAATTTTAGCTTTCCGGTTTTACCATCTAGCGCAACATAGTTACCTGAAGTTTTATAAATAATTGTAGAGATGTCGCCAGAACCAATAATGCCATCACCATTAGTATCTTCTAGTGGCGCTACAGTGGGGCTAGAATCTGTTGACGCGGAATATTTCCATACTTGCTCTGCCTCCAAAGTTCCTTTTGCTGGTTTAATTTCAGCAGCATCACTGGTCAGTACAATATTATTGGACTCATCCTTTTCTGCGACCTGTTTAGTACTGTCCACCCAAATACCAATCGGCGCATCTCTAAAGAGGGATTTCCCTTTAATCTGAATATCGACAGCTATCTCTTCTTGAACATCCAATCCTTTTGGCAGTGCTGTCTTGCCAAAAATAATTTCACCCTCATCAAAGATGCGGTTGTTGTTAGTATCAGCAAAGGCCAAGATCTCAACATCTTGAGTCTTAGTAAATGCCTTATTCCCCACATTGCCAATAGTCGCTTTTAACGTACCTGCCGTTTCAAGACTTTGCTGATCTGTTGCTAAACCGGACACATCAGTTTTAGTAATTTTTAGGTCAGGAAGACTGGTATCAGCAGACAATGGACGTAAGCGAATTTCTCCTAAATCTGCAACTGTGCCTTCAACATACTGCTTATCAAAATATCGTTTTGTTCCCAAATGCGGCGTAGAAGCGATCTGAATACTAATCAAATCTGTGCTTACATTCTTCGCACTAAATCCACCTGCAGCATCAGTTTTAACACTCAACAGCTGCTGACCATTATCCTGACGATAAATCGTTGCAACAGCATTTGGAATAGCCTTATTCGTTTGAGAGTCAACGACATAGCCTTTTAGTTCATAGGATAATAAATTTAGCTTGAGTTGAACTTTCTGAATTTGATCTTTCGTTAAGGTATAAGTAACAGATGAACCTGTCTGATAACTTGGATGTGAAGCCGTCAATCTCCAGCGACCAGTGGTCAATTCTGCTAGCAACAGGTTATTGGCCGCATCATTATCTGTACTAAAACTCTGTTTTTGAATAACTTGACCACTTGCATCCAGCTTTTCAGCAACAATGGTCGGATGATTAATCAGGTTACCATTCGCGTTAATGACAGTAATTTCAAATTTACCGGTATCTACTGTAGTATTTTGATTAGGATCATTCGCATCCTTTTGGTAAAGCTGGATCGTACCGATATCCGCAGTCTGCCCCGCAGGCAAATTAATACTCACACCTGGCCCAAAGTAATCATTTTTACTGAAGCTTAGGTTAAACGCGCCAGCCTGAATCCCTGTTAGTTTAAAAATACCCTGACTATCTGTTCTCGCAACTTCAGCCCCATTTCTTAAAATAGCTACATCTGATAAAGCCTGACCTTGCCCATCTACAATCTTGCCAACAACACTGCCAATATTCTTTTGCTCATCAAGCAGCTGTGGAGAAAATTCAAAAGTACTTCCAGCCGTTGCTGTCCCTGTACCTCCGATACCAACATAACCTTTGGCATTAACATTAATACTAAAAGCAGCCGGCTGCTGCAAAATAAGCTGGTAACGGCCTTCATTATTTGTCGTTGCAGTTAATACTGTTGCTCCACTGACTAACTTAATCTCAGCCCCTGGAATGGCTAAACCAGTATTTTTATCACTAATACGGCCTTGTACTATAGCTGTAGTTGCATTTATCTGTCGGGTCAGCTCAATTTGCCCCAGATTGAGATTTTCACCTTGACGCAAAGAAACTTGAAAAATCAAACTACCAAAACCTTCTTTAGAAATGGTAAAGCGATAATCTCCCGCTTTGACATCTGTAAATACCGCTGCGCCGCTGATATCAGTCTGAGCGGTTAAAGCAGATGCACTTTCTAATGAGCTGGTCACCGTTGCGCTTGAAATATTCGCTTTCGTTTCTGCATCAATCACATTAAAACTAATCCCAGAACTTATAGGGTTCACAGCTGGAGTAGACTGGGTTTTTAATGAACGCAGCACAATTGCCGTGCTATAAGCATCTTGAGCCCAGCTGCCATCGCTATTTTGCTGATTCAGTACTGCAGCTTTAAATCCCTCACGAGCAGGATGATTTTCATTTCGGAATGGATGCAGGGCCTCATTTAATAAAGCATCTATGAACAGCTGGTCTTGATGATCCACCCAGTGTCCATGACTGATCTGTTTGGACTCCAGAAAATTAACGGTTTTTAATGCGACTGAATTGAATTGAGGATATTCTTTTAAATATTCAGTCAGAGCTGTTAAAGCGTAAGCTGTCACATAAAACTCATCAAGCGACACCATCTGAAATGCGCCAGAAGTGCGTTGTTGACTGGCAAGATAAGCAACAGCTTTAGCAATCACTTCATTATTTTTATAATTTAGCTGTTTTAATGCCAATAGTACCCAGGCCGTATCCAAAGGATTACTTTGCCAACCTGCAAGATGACCAAATCCGCCATCTTCATTCTGAGATTTTAAAACTTGCGTCAAATATTGCTCTGCAGACTCATTCTGCAATTTTAGAATAAGAATTCCACGAACTAATGCTTCGGTGCTCTGTTCTTCTGCAAGCAATTTTTTCACATCCACTGAACCTGCAGAAGCTGAGTAAGCTCCCAGAGTAGAAATTTTTTCATGCATCACTTGCAAAGGCGCAGCTGTTCTAGTTTGTTCCGATGATTTAAGCCACTTAATCCCCTCTTGAACACCTGCAGCAGCCATCTGCAATCCAGCCGCAGATATACCCACCCCTAATAAAAGCTTTTGCCAAATTTTTAATATCATTATTAAGCCCATCTAGTTTGTTTTATTAATATTGGTATAAATTTTTTGGGCCAATTCTAATTATTTCATTAATTTTAATCAAGTTTTTTATAATTCAATATCAATATATTTTTTAAAAAAATAATAAAAACATGAAATATTAATTGAAATTTTAAATATCAATTGAAAGTAAAAAAATTCCAAATATGGAGTAATTTTTTTAATTAATTTTTCATTAACCAACTTATTTAATCATCATATTTAAGTTAGATTAAATTAATAATACTCATATTTAAAAAAAAGATTAAACCTCTTTCATAAGTCACCCCCCACTCGTTTATTAACCATTCGAATGTCCTTTTATTCGTCTTCTTACATAATTTTCGGATGAAATACATCGATTCAAAAAATGGCGCTTTTATCCTTACTGATAAGGGCTTATCAGGGAATTTATAATGTTTATGCTAATGGTTTATTGCCATTAAAAACCAAACGGTATTGTAAGTTAGACGGTGAACTCAAAATATATAACCAAGAGTTTAAAAAAATAATAATCAGGATTGAGCATGTATTTAGCCCTCTTAAAATTTTCAAAACCTTTTAAATCCTAGCTGACCGTTACCGAAATAGAGACAAAAGACTCGAATTGAGATTTAATTTAATTGCTGGAATATATCACTTAGAACCAAGTAAAAATGATTTATGAAAGCGATCTAATAAATATAAAATGAAATAATTAAAAGCATGCCGGTAAATACAGTAAATAGATTTAGCAATACTGGATGCTGCGTTTGATAGCCTTCAATAAACTCTTTTTCCGTTAAAGATGCTAATCCTCGTCGATATTGCATAATTGAAGCCGTATTTACCAGCATGCCAAAGGCAATAACAGCAACGCCAAGCCAATGCCCGTATACAATTTTATTTTGGTACTTTTCAGGATCAACCAAGTGTGCCCAAAAATTTGATTTTTCGATCAAAAAACCAAAGGCAATAAGCGCCAAACCACTTCTGTTCCATGCTAATGCTGTACGTTCTAAAGCAAATAGCACACGCGGATCATCTAAATTTGACATGTATTACCCTCATTCTTGTCATGATTTTTTTGCATCACTTGATTTAAAACCAAAGCAGCTAATCTGTATAGATGGCGGATATAAAACAATATAAATTAAAGAATTTTATAGTTAGCTACTGCTCAAAAATTTCTTTCGGATCTCGCGTCATTCCCTGTGCTGACTGAAACTCATTTTTGCTATTTTTCCATACCATGGAAGGTGTAGAAAAAAATCCATATTTGCTCATTAAACTTTGGTTAAAATCAATTTTTTCAGCAATCTCTACAGGAATACTTTCAGCCCGTTTTAAGCGTTTTTGTCCTTTATTTACATTCATTTCATAAAATTCTGTCTCAGGATTCTTAGACATTAATAGACTCGCCACCTGCCCGCGGCTCTCTTCACGAATAACACCGACTTGAATATGACGTAATTGCACCTTTCCAGATTCCACCCATGGACGCGCGCTTTGCCAAAATTTATGACAATACGGACAGTTTGGATCGGAAAATACATAAACAATGCGTGGGGCATCTTTTTTTCCATCTTGAATCCATGTTGATCTTTCTAAAGTCTTCCAAACATCATCCAAAATGGCTTGCTTCATGTGTGTTTCAATCTGCACAGTCGACAAATTCTCACCTTTCGCATCGAATAAATCGCCTTTGATGTAATACTTTCCATCATTGGAAATAAATACAGTATTGGAATATTGATCTGTATGTCCGACCCATCCCGTTAACCCCTGAGGTGCTGGAATTTGTCTAACAAATTCAAAGCCATCTGTTTCAAGCTGTTTTTTAATTAAATTTGAATTGGCATTCGCAGCACATACCGCTGTGAACATTGTTCCGGCAATTAAAGAAAGCTTAAATATTTTGTTCATTACTAAATTCCTAAAAAGTGGTTAAGGCTCAATTTTCTTTAAATACTGCTGCAGCATGGCATGACTCAGCTCGCCTTGATGCCGCGCGATCAATTGCCCTTGCGCATTAAAAAATAAGGTTGTTGGAATTCCAAAACTGTTCAGCGCTTGTGGCATTTCGCCCTGAGTATCAAGCAATACATTTTTAAAGCTGAACTGATTTTTAGATAGATAGGCATGTACTGTATCGCTGTCTTCGCCTTGGTTCAGCAGAACAAAATGAATATTGGGATTCTCATCGTGAGCGCGCTGCAAAACAGGCATTTCCCGATGACATGGCGGACACCAGCTTGCCCATAAGTTGACAACAGCGGGCTGACCTTGAAATTGCTGCATTGATACAAGTTGCGGCTGAACTTGATCAGCACTATTTAGAGCTGGAAAACTTAATACAGGGTAATGGGTTTCTGCTTGCATTAGATGCTGGGCGGTGAATCCAGCTCCTAACAAAAGTACAAAGATAAGCAAAAAGCGCGTTTTGACTCTCGCCGTAATCATTGGATTTTTCCACCAAAACCATCCTGCACCAAATACAACACCTGCGATGATATAAAAGCCCTTGTCTTGGATTTTCAGCATATCAATAGGAGAAGCCAAATATGATTCAAAGTTCAAAGCGATAAAAACAATGCGAGCGCCAATTAAACCCACCCATACGCTGCTCCAAATGGAATCTTGAAAGCCTTGCTTTATCTCATTAGGCCACTGTCTATGTTGTGCCGCTTTAGCTCCAATCATTGCCGTGATAAGCAATGCCGCGATTAAAAACAATAAACTCCATGGCAGCATCAATGGCCCTAAATGCAGTGCTTCGCTCGAAATCATGGCGCTGTTCCTTGCTGCGCTGCGCGTGAGATTAACTGTTCAGCACTAAATGTACCTGTTAAACGGATTTCCCGTTTTTCTTGATGTGATGCGTCTAAGAAAATCATCGTTGGCGGCCCTAAAATCTGCCATTCTTTTAAAAGGATGTCTTGACTCGGGTCATACTCGGTTAAATCCAATTTTACCAATGCAGCATGTTGCAATGCTGCTTGTACATCAGTACGCGGAAGCACATCTTTTTTAATCGGCTGACATGCAACACACCAATCTGCATACACGTCAATAAGGACAGGCTGACCTTTTACAGCAGCTAATGCGGCAGTAAATTCATCTTGTGTTCGGACTTTTTTCCAAACCAGCCGTGTTTCGGCTTGAGCAGTATTAATTTGTGACCATGCTTGTTTGAAATGCCATCCCCCAAGTACTACAGTACCCAAACTCAATAAGATCAACAGTAATTGAGTAAGAGTTTGAGTAACATTCGGACGAATTTTCCATAGAATATAAATTGCCATACCGACAAAAAATAGCCCCATCATACTCAGATAAAGCACACTCGGAAGTAGAGGACGCAGAAAATATACCGCCAGTAACAGCATGACAAAGCCAAAAGTAAATTTCAGGCGATCCATCCATATACCCGGCTTGGGCAAGTACTGCGCACCAAATACACAGGCAATAAACAGCGGCAAACCTATCCCTAATCCCAGCACAAATAAGTAACTTGCTCCCATCCATGCATCAGGCAATTGCGACACAAACAATAGTGCTCCTGCCAAAGGTGCACTCATACATGGCCCAACAATCAGCGCAGCGATCATCCCCATGATCAAAGAGCCAACAACTGTGCCGCCCTTTTGACGCTGTTGCCATTGATCCAAACGCTGCAACATCCCTTGCGGCAATGACAACTGGAAAGCTCCAAATAAATTTAATGCAAAAGCAACAAACATCAGTGCAAACACGCCAATAAATATTGGACTTTGGAACCAGCGCTGGAAATTATAGCCCAGACCGGCTACCGCTAGGCCCATCAAGGCATAGACCAAAGCCATACCCAATACGAACACGCCGGCAATAATGCCCGCACGATAGCCACGATGGCGCTGTACTAAAATGCTGGATAAAATTGGAATAAGCGGTAAGGAACAAGGTAAAAACGCCAGTAATACCCCTAAAGCTAAGAAGATCAGTAAATTTAGGACAATGTTTTTCGTCGAGAGCAGATTGAAAAAAAATTGATCATTGTTCCAATCCGTTTGATTATTGAGCTGTGTCTGGGTATTCGCGGTATAGGGTTCCGAACTCGCCAGCGTAATAGCCTTATCTTGTGTTTGCGGCGCACTGGCGACTTGTACTTCATCCATGACCGATGGTTCAGAAGGCGCTTCTGCAGTTCTATTTTCAACTTTTATTTCGCTTGGTTCAGATGCAGCGGGCGCTAAATCCGGCTTTATTGGCGCAGGTTCGACAGGTGCATGAAGCCGCGGAGCAGATGCCGCCGAAGTTAATAATTGCTGTTGTGCTGTCCCTTCGTTTGCTGGCAATAAACCCTCAGCATCGGTTTGAATTACAGTATGTTGAACGGGATAACACAAACCGCTTTCGGCACAGCCCTGCCATTCCACTTTATAGCTTTGATTCGGCTGCACAGACAGCATTGCCTGCACCTGCCCATAATGAACCTGGGTCATGCCGAAGTTAGGATCTTCTTTATTCAGAGGTGTGGGCAATTTTAGCGGCAGCGCTTGGCCCGCATGAATGACCTTGATCTGATCATGATAGAGATAATAGCCATCGGCTATTTTCCAAGTCAGTTTTGCCTTGTCTTGAGCAGTTGATACCGGCTGAAAGGCAAAAGCTTGATCGGGCGGTAAAAACTCAGCCGATGCGCTTTGCACCGCAAATGCTGTGAGTACCCCGCAGAGTCCAGTTAACCAAATGCGCATCAATAACCTTATTGTCATCATCAATATGAATGTGCTTATTATGGGAAAACTAAAATTAAGAAAGCATTAACAAGTTAAATCATTTATAAAATAGAGCCTTCACGATAGGAAAACCGCTATGTTTGTCGTTTTGGTCGAAGATGATCCTTATATTGCTGACAGTATTTGCGCGACGCTGGATTTTTTAAATATTTCGGTAGAGCATGTCAGTACTGCCCGTGATGCAGATTATTTTATCCGCCACAGTGCAGTCGATTTGTGCCTGCTCGATTTAGGACTGCCCGATCAAGACGGTTTGGACTTACTGCAAAAATGGCGCAATGATCAGATTCATACACCTGTTTTGGTGTTGACCGCTCGCTTAAAAACCCATCAATGCGTTGAAGCTTTAAACCTTGGCGCAGATGATTATTTAACCAAGCCTTTTGAACTTGATGAACTGATTGCACGAATTCATGCATTAACCCGCCGGCATCGCGGATTTTCTTCCAACTTAATTCAATTTGATCACTTGATACTTAACAAAGATACCCAAGAAGTCAGTTATCAAAATCACCCTATTCAACTGTCAAGACGTGAATACAGTTTACTCGAAACGCTGATGAGTCATCCCAATAAGGTACTTAAAAATGAGGTTCTATTGGACAAACTGTACGGTTTTCAAGACAGTATAGAAAGCAATGCCTTAAATGTGCATATCTATCATTTACGCCAAAAGCTAAAAGCTGATTATATTCAAACAGTTCGAGGTGTCGGCTATTTGTTTAAAGTGGCTGAGTGATACACATGAACAAGCCCAAGAGTCTAAAGTGGCGTTTGGCCAGCAGCCTGTTGGCAGTCATGGTCTGTCTATGGAGTTTAGTTTTTGCCTGGCTGTATGTCGACTTACAAAAGCGCTTGCAAGACACTTTAGATCAGCGTCTGCATGCTTCTGCCCAAATGGTTGCCCGACTGATCCAGCAGTTGCCCATGCAAAACTTCGATGAGCGCGCTTTAACCCAGCAGCTCCAATCGGCCGATCATGAACAATTGATTGCTTGTGAAGTATCGCTATTTAGTTCAGATATTAGTGTGGGGCAGCATATTGTCGCCAAAACGCGAGGCGCTCCGGCGAGTTTAAGTCAGCAAGCCGTTGGTTTTAGTACATGGCAGCAGAATGGCATACAGTGGCGCAGTTACGTTCTGCGTAAGGGCGAAATTCAAGTGGTGGCCGCTGAACGGCTGTATTTACGTGAATCACTCTTAAAGCAAATCTTGCAATCGGTATTAATTCCACTCATTTTTTCACTTTTATTATGCCTAGGCTTAGTGGTCATCATTATTCGCCGTGAGTTTCAAAGTCTAGACCAAATTTCCGCAGATCTTAGCCACAATCATTTAAGCTTAACTCAGGCCACCGAATATTTAAGCCGGCTTCCGCAACAGCAGCTGCCCCAAGAGGTGCAGCCCTTTGTGCAGAACTCTACAGCTTTAGTGCAAAAGCTGCATCAAAGTCTAGAAAATGAAAAAGTCTTTACTGCTTATGCCGCGCATGAATTGCGCAGTCCATTGACCGCCATTAAAACTCATGTGCAATTGGCTCAACTCATGGCACTGCAAAATGGCTCAGAAAAACTGCAGCAGAGTTTGGCACAGGCTAATCATAGCATTCAGCGCTATTCAGCCTTACTGGAGCAGCTGCTCATGCTCTCTGCCGCCGACCATGCAATTGAAGATCATCAGCCGCTCTCTGATATAGCGTCTGTGTTAAATAAAATTCTCGCTGATTTAAAGCTCTTATATCCACAAAGCAGCGTACAAATTGAAGTGGATTGGGATAGTCTCAGTCACATGCAGCTGCCTGAATTTGGCTTATATACTGTGCTTAAAAATTTAATTGAAAATGCGCTTTTACATGCGAATGCCACGCATATACAGATTAGTATGCAAGGCGCGGACTTATGTATACAAGATAATGGTCTAAATTTAAATAAAGCAGACATTGCATATTTAGGGCAGCGTTTTTGGCGTAAATCTGCTCAGCAAAAGGGGCATGGTTTGGGCTTATCTTTAGTCAAAATGATTTTGAACAAATATGGATACGCTCTTAGGTTTACAGCTCATTCTCCAAGCGGATTAAAAATAATCATTATGCATTCAGCTAAGTAAAACGTTCCAAGATGAAAATTAAAAATAAATACTATCGGCGTTCACGAATTACTGAAGCAAAATTCAGACAACTCATACGGTGTTTTGCTCTTAATCTTAAAGTGTCTAACACTACTGAATTGATCGGACTGTCTGTTCGGTTAACCAACTCCATTTTCATAAAAGTACAATGATTCTAAAATGAATACCATCTAACTTATTTAGCGCTATATGGATCAAATTTTATTTTCACCGTCATATATCCACTGAGCATGCGGCCATTTTTTTTCTTCAATTGAACGCCCGACACATGCCATAATTTCACCGCTAATAATGCGCACATGCTTAGGTATATTTCTGGTGGAATGCATAGCTAAAGTAATCACGCGCACAAAGTCATTGCCAGAAATGGGCACGGCTTTCATTAAACCGCTATTAAACTCATTTATAACTGAAACTAAAGGCAAAACTGTGTACCCAAAGCCTTGCATAACCAGCTGCTTCTGTATATTTAAATCATTTGTTTCAGCATAAATATTTAGATTTGAATTATTTTGTTTACAGGCCTGTTCTATAAGCGTACGCAAACGGTGAGGATGACATGGCAAAATTAATGGAAAATTTTCAATCTCTTTTAAATCCATAGGATGATTTAACTGCAGCGGTGTATGGCCTGCGCCTATTAAAAATAAAGGCTCTCTGACAAGAGGTGTTAAATCAATTAATTTAGAAGGTGTAGAATCGTACATTAAAGCTAAATCAATATCCCCTGCTTCCAGCCATTCTTTTAAATGCCCTGAATACCCAACAGAAATCTTCACTTGCACTTCAGGGTATTTTTCTTTGATCACACGCATAATTAGAGTAGAAAGCAGTTCACTGATGCTTGATAATACTCCGATATGAACTTTCCCCCGAATAATGCCCTTATTTGCAGTCAATTCTAATTTCGCACTTTCAAGGTCTTCCAGAATTCTTCTTGCATAAGGTTCAAGCAGTTTTCCATCATCTGTCAAAGCCATGCCATGACGTGAACGGTTGAATAATTTTACGCCCAATTCTTCTTCAAGCATTTGAATTTGACGTGATACCGCAGGCTGCACAACATTCAGCATCGTGGCTGCCTTAGTGAGATTCTCCACTTCTAAAATAGTAATAAAAGTGCGTAATTGTTTAATGTCCATTTCAATAATTTTCCAACATGCATTCCATCAAAATATACTATTTTAAATTAATTTACATAACAATATATGATCAAAAACATAAAGAGATCAAGATAAGGACATGCCAGTGAAAAGCACTTTTAATAACCACCTAGAAATCCGTGAAGCTGTTCGTGCGTTATGTGCGCAGTTTCCAGATGAATACCACCGCAAAATAGATGAAGAAAAAAGCTACCCGGAAGAATTTGTCAATGCTTTAACTCATGCGGGCTGGTTAGCAGCGATGATTCCAGAAGAATTTGGCGGTTCAGGATTGGGATTAGCAGAAGCTTCAGTGGTGATGGAAGAAATTAACCGCAGTGGCGGTAATTCAGGTGCATGTCACGGTCAAATGTATAACATGAGCACATTGCTGCGTAACGGCTCTCAAGCACAAAAAGAATTTTATTTGCCTAAAATTGCTTCCGGCGAATGGCGTTTGCAGTCTATGGCGGTTACTGAACCGACGACAGGCACAGACACCACCAAGATCCGCACCACTGCAGTTAAAAAAGGTGACCGCTATGTGATTAATGGCCAAAAGGTCTGGATTTCACGTGTTCAGCATAGTGACTGGATGATTCTTCTTGCACGAACAACACCTTTAGCTGAAGTTAAAAAGAAATCTGAAGGCATGTCCATTTTCATGGTTGATATTAAAGAGGCAATGAAATCAGGTATGGCTGTGCAGCCTATTCCGAATATGGTGAATCATGAAACCAACGAACTTTTTTTTGAGAATTTGGAAATTCCGGAAGAAAACCTGATTGGTGAAGAAGGCAAAGGGTTTAAATACATTTTGGATGGTTTAAATGCAGAGCGTACCCTGATTGCTGCAGAATGTATCGGTGATGGCTATTGGTTTATGGACCGCGCAACCAAATACGTCAAAGAGCGCGAAGTCTTTGGCCGTCCAATTGGCCAGAACCAAGGCGTTCAATTTCCGCTTGCAGAATCATTCATTGAAATTGAAGCTGCCAACTTAATGCGTTTCCGCGCATGTGAACTGTTTGATCAAGGCCAAGCCTGCGGTGCAGAGGCCAATATGGCGAAGTATCTGGCGGCTAAATCAAGCTGGGAAGCAGCGAATCATTGCTTGCAGTTCCATGGAGGTTTTGGCTTTGCAAATGAATATGACATTGAACGAAAATTCCGTGAAACTCGTTTATATCAAGTTGCGCCTATTT
The DNA here is from genome assembly GCA_030152275.1 of Acinetobacter sp. Classification (GTDB taxonomy): domain Bacteria; phylum Pseudomonadota; class Gammaproteobacteria; order Pseudomonadales; family Moraxellaceae; genus Acinetobacter. Next base: position 36,077 of record JASLHF010000124.1, read on the forward strand.
CAACCAATTTAATTCTCAGTTATGTCGCTGAGCACTTACTTGATTTACCACGTTCTTTCTAAGAAGGTCTGAACTATGGAAAAAGTACAGAAGTCTGCGCGTTCATATCTTTTTGTCCCAGCGAACCGTGTTGAACGTTTTGAAAAAGCGCTTAACACGAAAGCCGATGCCGTCATTATAGATTTAGAAGATGCAGTTCCAGTTGATCTGAAATTTTCTGCACGTGATGAGCTTAAAACCTGGCTGACGGATCATCCGCAAGAAAATGTGATGATCCGCATTAATTCAAAAAACAGCGAATGGTTTGCAGACGATATTCAATTGGCAAAATTCAGTAATGTTCAAGCAATTATTTTGCCTAAAACTGAATCAGTTGCTGACATTGATGCCGTTACAGCTCTCCGTACAATTGATGTATTTGCATTGATTGAAACTCCGCTTGGATTTGCCAATATCCGTCAAATTGCTCAGGCAAAATCGGTTAAGGCACTAATGTTTGGTTCTATTGATTTTCAATTAGAAATGAATATGCAAGGCGGTTATGAAGAGCTTTTATCATTTCGAAATGAATTCGTGTTGGCATCCAAATTAGCAGGAATCGAATCACCTGTAGATGGCGTTACGGTTGACTTTAAAGATGAGACATTAATTGAACGGGAAACACTGCAGGCAAAAAATCTGGGGTTTGCTGGAAAGCTTTGCATTCATCCGAACCAAGTCGATATTGTAAATACCGCATTTACTCCAACGGATGGTGAAATTACATGGGCACAGCGCGTCTTGACTGAAGTTAATCAAGCACAGGGGCAAGCCATTAGTTTGGATGGAAAAATGATTGATTTACCCGTCATTTTAAGAGCGCAAAAAATTTTAAAACAGGCTGATCTAAACATATAAAGGATTGAGGGATTTCCATGGAAAACTACAGCAATTGGGTTGGAAAGAAAGAAATACAGAATGATTATTCTGATGACCGCCCTGTCGCAATGATGCAGGCCTTACTCAGTGAAACAGATAAAACGCCGGCGAATTTGCCACATCTATATCACTGGTTTTACTTTCTGCCATTAGTCAATGGACAAGACCTTGCTGTAGATGGCCATCCTAAAAAAGGTGGATTCTTGCCGCCTATTCCTTTCCCAAAACGTATGTGGGCAGGCAGCCGATTAGAATTTATCAGACCCATTGTGGCCCATCAATCTTTGCGCCGAGAATCTGAAATTTTAAAGGTTGAACTTAAACACGGTAAAAGTGGGGATATGTATTTCGTGACCGTTCAGCATTCAATCTATGCAGAAAATGAACTGGCAATTATTGAAGAACAAGACATCGTTTATCGTGATATCAGCAATCAGGTGCACAGTACTGCTCAGAAGCAACCTGAACAGTCAGAAACAAAAGTTTTTGATTATCAAAAAAAATTCCCTATTGATCCTGTGATGCTATTCAGATATTCGGCTGTTACATTTAATAGCCATCGGATTCATTATGATCGTCCTTATGCCACCCAAGAGGAAGGTTATCCTGGCCTTGTGGTGCATGGCCCACTTTTAGCAACTCTTTTAATTCATTATTTCAAACAAGAACATCCGGAGAAAAATATTCGCCATTTTGAATTTCGAGCGGTAAACCCAGTCTTTGATTTTGATGATTTTCAAATTTGCGGGCGAATAGCACAGGAAAATGGTGAATTGTGGATTCAAAAAGGCAATAGTCAAATCTGCATGAAAGCAAAAGTTTCTTTTAAGGAATAAACTCAATGCTTCCTTTAAATGATATTACTGTAATAACACTAGAGCATGCTATAGCCGCGCCATTTTGCACACGGCAGTTAGCAGATTTAGGTGCACGGGTCATTAAGATTGAACGTCCCCATGTCGGCGACTTCGCCCGAAAATATGATGAACGTGTCGATGGAATGTCTTCGCATTTTGTGTGGGCCAATCGGTCTAAAGAAAGTTTAACATTGGACATTAAAACTCAAGATGCTCAAAATATTTTGAGGCAGCTTGTATCAAAAGCAGATGTACTGGTGCAAAACCTTGCGCCAGGTTCAGCTTCACGTTTGGGCTTGTCTTTTGAAGACCTGTCTGCAATCAACCCTCAAATTATTGTCTGCGATATATCTGGCTATGGCGGTGATGCCGAACACCCTGGCCCCTATCATGATAAAAAAGCATATGATTTGCTAATCCAAAGCGAATCTGGATTTTTATCTGTCAGTGGAACTGAAAACGAATATACCAAAGCGGGTTGCTCTATTTCAGATATTGCTGCTGGCATGTATGCCTATTCCAATATTTTAGCGGCATTGATTGAACGCGGAAAAACAGGTAAGGGAAAACGTATAGATATTTCGATGCTTGAAAGCATGACAGAATGGATGGGGTTTCCGCTCTATTACGCCTTTCGAGGTAACAGCGCTCCTCAGCGTACAGGTGCATCTCATGCCACAATCTATCCTTATGGCCCCTTCCTCACAGGTGATAATAAACAAGTTATTTTAGCGGTTCAAAATGAACGTGAATGGCAAGATTTTTGTAAAACTGTACTAAATGACGCTACATTTTCCGAACTGCCAGAATTTATAAATAACTCATTACGTTCAAAAAACCGAGAAAAATTAAAATCTATCATTTTAAATGTCTTTAGAGATTTAACTCAGCAAGAAGTGATTCAACGCCTAGAACTAGCTAAAATTGCCAATGCGAATGTCAATAAAATGGAAGATGTTTGGCATCATCCGCAACTTGAAGCACGGCAACGCTGGACTGTTGTGGATACACCGATCGGTAAAGTGCCTACACTTAAACCAGTCGGACTTAAATCTGATGAAGATTATCAAATCAAGCCTGTGCCCTCTCTGAGTGAACATACCCACGCAATTCTTCATGAATTAGGATATAGCGAAACTGCCATCCAACAACTGCACCAAAAATCAATCATTTAGAATTCTCCAGTTTCCAGCATCATGAAGGCCGTGGTGTTGGTCTTTTTTGGAACATAAACATCATAAGGGTGCATTCTTTGAATGGTGATGTACATTACCCTCTTACTCTTCAGTTTATTTTTTAGGTCATCACTCCCCTGATACTGTTATAAAAAATGCTCACCAGACAGGCTCTAACTTTAGTCGCATAAAAACAACGTCTCATACCTCTAGAAAATAAAGTACTTTTCACGCAATATAGAATCAGGCATGTCATGCTAAAAACAACCATATTTAATTTTAATAATTCAACAGGAGCAAACCTGTGAACTTTGATTTAAATGATTTCAGGCTGATTCTAAATATCGCTGAGACTCAAAATTTAACTCGCGCAGCCGAAAAAACGTTCATTTCAACACCTGCAGCCAGTAACCGAATTAAAAATTTAGAACAGCAATTAGGACTGAAAATTTTAGAACGCTCCTCTCAAGGCGTTGAACTGACTGAAATCGGGCAGATCTATTTAAAGTATGCCAAATCGATTTATCATGAAATTGAGTGCCTTAAAGGCGAGCTTTCTCAATTTAATGATCAAATATCTGGCAAACTGTCAATTGTTGCCAACACGACTGCAATTACGGAATACATCCCCAAGGCTTTATCTGAATATTTAATTACTCATCCACACGTGGATGTAAATCTTAAAGAAATGCTAAGCGAAGACATTGTGAATATCGTCGAAGATAAGCGTGCCGACCTTGGAATTATTTCTGGAAATATTGACACTAAAAATTTGCAGACGATGCCTTTAATTTCTTCTCATCTCATTTTAATTGCCCCCAAAACCCACCCGATTCTTCAAAACAAACATGTTACCTTACTGGATGCCATTCAATATTCAGTCGTGACTTTACACGAAGGCAGCGCAATCCAAATTTTTTTACATAAGCTATCGCAGCAATTGGATAAAAAAATAAATATTCGGGTACAAGTTTCAAGCTATGACTCCATCTGTCAAATGGTGGCTGCAGGTGCCGGTATCGCAATTATTCCACTAGCAGCTTTTCGGCGTTTACAGCACATTCACCCCAACATCGAATATAGAGAAATTGATGAAAAATGGGCGCATCGCGGCTTTAAAATATGCGCAATCAACTTTAATGAAATCAGCCAATTTACCAAAGATTTTATTGCATGTTTAAAGTCTCACATTCATTAATCATGAAATGAGTGCCACTCTTTATGGTGTTAATTTTAAATTAACACATCTTTCAAATTTGAAAATTGTGCAAAACACAAGAATGTGTGAACTTACTATCAGTATAAGAAACATGAATTTTATAAGGTAGTAAGATGATTAATAAAATCTTCAATTCGGCAAAGGACATTGTCAAAGATATCCAAGATGGTTCTGTTATTGCCGTCGGCGGTTTTGGCGGCTCCGGCATGCCGAATGAACTTATTCAAGCTTTAATTGATCAAGGCGCGAAAGATTTAACGATTGTTAGCAATAATGCCGGCAATGGAGATCAAGGTCTTGCTGCTTTATTAAAGGCCAAACGTGTCAAAAAACTGATTTGCTCCTTTCCTCGTCAAAAAGATGCTTATGTTTTTGAAGAATTGTACCGAAATAATGAAATTGAGCTGGAAGTTGTACCTCAGGGCACCCTTGCAGAACGTTTAAGAGCTGCCGGCTGCGGTATTGGTGGTTTTTATACACGCACCGCCTATGGCACTTTACTTTCAGAAAATAAAGAAACCAAAGAAATCGATGGCCAAGGCTATGTGTTTGAAAAAGCCTTGCCTGTCGATTACAGCCTAATTTATGCCAAGACTGGTGACCGCTGGGGTAATCTCATTTACAACAAAACAGCCCGCAACTTTGCCCCTGTTATGGCGATGGCTGCAAAAACTACCTTAGTCGCTGTCGACCAAATCTGTGAACTCGGTGATTTAGATCCTGAAATTATTATTACCCCAGGAATTTTTGTCGACCGTCTAACCCTCAAAAATGGCATTGGAGCGTAATCATTATGGATAGCCTGCAAAAAACTAATCTTGCTCAGCGTGTTGCTCAGGATATTCCCGAGGGCGCCTATGTCAACCTCGGTATTGGCTTGCCGACTTTAGTTGCCGACTATTTTGCAGATAAAGAAGTCATTCTTCAAAGTGAAAATGGCGTATTAGGGCAATGGAGTCAAGCTGCAAATGGTGAAGAAGATTGGGACCTCATTAATGCCGGAAAAGAGGCCATTGATTTAAAAAAAGGCGGCGCTTTTTTTCATCATGCAGATTCTTTTGGAATGATGCGTGGAGGCCATTTGGATTATTGCATTTTGGGCGCTTTTCAAATTTCTGCCAATGGCGATCTCGCCAACTGGCATACCGGACATCCGGATGCCATTCCTGCGGTCGGCGGTGCAATGGACTTAGCCTCTGGTGCTCAGAACGTTTACGTCATGATGGAACATTTAACCAAACAAGGTCACAGCAAAATTTTAGAAAAATGCAGTTATCCCTTAACAGGATTGGCTTGCGTTAATCGAGTCTATACAGAAATTGCCACCTTTGAATTTGCTGATGGAACTGTCTATGTGATTGATATTGTTTCACCACATACAGCTGACTATGTTCAAAGTATTACCGATGTCGTTTTGGATTTTTCAAAAATGAAATAAGTTCAAGAAATATTTTACAAAGGAGATGTAAATGGGAATGTTAAATTGGTACAAGGAATCGGATTCCAACCAGAAAAAAACATTTTGGGCATGTTATGCCGGATGGGCTTTAGACTCATATGACATGCAGATTTTTAGCTTTTTGTTACCTGTCATTATGGCGACATGGGCTTTGTCGCAAACCCAAGTTGGTCTGATTGGTACGGTTGCCCTCGTCGTTACAGCAATTGGCGGTTGGATTGCCGGCATTTTGGCGGACCGTTATGGCCGTGTCAAAATTTTAATGTTTACCATTTTGTGGTTTACATTTTTTGGCGTATTGGCCGGTTTTGCACAAAACTATGAACAATTATTGGTTGCAAGAACCTTGCAAGGTTTAGGTTTTGGCGGCGAGTGGGCTGTCGGTGCGGCTTTAATGGCTGAGGCTGTGCAAGCAAAGCATAAGAACAAAGCTGTTGGATTTGTGCAGTCTGGTATGGCGCTAGGTTGGGCAGGCTCAGTACTCGTCGCAACATTATTTATCACTATGCTTCCACCAGAATGGTCTTGGCGTGTCATTTTATGGACAGGCGTTATTCCTGCATTAATTGTTATCTTTATCCGCCGCAATGTTAAAGAGTCTGCTGAGTTTGTTAATGATGTGGCTAAAAACAAAACTGTGGTTGAAAAAGCATCTTTCTCAACAATTTTCAAAAAAGAATATCTGCGCTCTACCGTGTTTGCCAGCTTATTGGTGGTCGGCCTACAAGCTGCCTGCTATGCCATTCTGATTTGGATTCCAACACTTATGAATGAACGCGGCTTAAGTCCGAGTTCTAAAATTGTGACGATTTTAATCATGGCTGTAGGTGCATTCGCTGGCTTCATGTTTACCTCTTATTTGGCAGATAAAATTGGCCGTAAACAGACCCTAATCGGAATGTCCATTTTAAGTTGGATTGTGACTGTGGTGTATATGCTCATTGCCATGAACCAATATATTACTTTGGCATTGGGTTTCTTTGTGGGCTTCTCAGCCATTGGCATGTTTGCTGCGCTTGGTCCTTTTTTAAGCGATTTATTTCCGACGCATATCCGTACTACCGGTATGGGCTTTTCTTATAACGTCGGTAAATCTCTTGGCGCACTTTCAGTTGTTGGCGTTGGCACGCTTGCAGACAAATTAGGTTTAGCTACATCTATTGGTTTGTTCTGCCTCACAGCTTATGCACTGGCTACTATTTCTATCCTATTAATTAAAGTCCATAAAGAGCAGTCTGCTCCACTTAGCAACAAGTATCAAAATCAGGAAGCTTAATTATGATCCGTATTCTGTATTTACTGCAAAAGCCAGAAAACATGAGCAAAGCGCAATTTGATCAAGAGTGCCGAGTACATTATGAAATGTCGCATGGCATTCCAGGCTTACATAAATATGAAGTCCGTCTGATTGCATCTGAACCAACACATATTCATGTGCCTTTTTTCGATATTCAAGGTGTAGATGCAATTGGTGAATGTTGGTTTGAAGATGAAGCCCAGATGCAAATCTATTTAGATTCAGAAGTGCGTAAAAACTGGTTTGAACATGGAAAAACATTCATTGGCAAATTAAAACCCTTTGTCACTAAAGACATTATTTAAGACTTATCCATCAGCAAATATTAAGGAAGATCAACATGCTTTTTTGCGTAGAAATGACCGTCAACATTCCATTAGACAGCGATCCGGTAAAAATGGATGAAATTAAACGGGCTGAAAAAGAACGGGCTATTGAACTGCAAAAGTCAGGCAAATGGCCTCATTTATGGCGTGTAACCGGTAAATATTCAAACATCAGTATTTTTGATGTGGAAAGCAATGATGAACTGCACATCCTGTTAATGAGCCTGCCGCTGTTCCCTTATATGAATATTCAAGTGACTGCTTTATCTCAGCACCCTTCTTCCATTCACTAAAACACGGAATAAATAAGGTTAAGGATGATCATCATGGACAAAATATACGATATCTCACAACTTGATTTATCCCACTATATTCAACATGGTGATCATGTGATGTGGGGGCAGGCTCAATCTGAACCGACGTCATTAACCCAAAATTTAATTCAAAACAGACAGAAAATTGGCAAGTTCAGTGTCTTTTTAGGCATCAGCCAGTTTCCTACATGCCAAGCAGAACATTCAGACCATATTGGGTTTTCAAGCTATTGCGGTGCTGGGTATAACCGAGCGCTTGCACAGCACCAGCTGCTTGATATCTTACCGGTACATTATTCTCAATTTCCAACGCTGATTGAACAGCGCAAACTTCCAGTCGATGTAGTGTTGATTCAGGTTTCTGAACCCAATGCTCAAGGTCAATACAGCTACAGCCTTGGACAGGATTATTTGAAATCAGCTATTCAGCATGCCCGTGTCGTTATTGCTGAAGTCAACAAACAAGCGCCTTGGGTTTATTCAGAGCACTATCTTACAGATGCAGATTTTGATGTTGCTATTTATACAGATCGTGAAATTGAATGTCCAAGCGAGCCGCCACTTTCCGAAATCAGCCTCAATATTGCTAAGCATGCAGCTTCTTTAATTCAAGATGGCTCGACCTTACAGCTGGGGATAGGCTCAATTCCTGAAGCCATCTTGAAAGCGCTGGGACAACATCAGCATTTGGGTATTCATTCAGGCATCATCAGTGACGGTGTCATGCAACTGATGAAACAAGGTGTCATTACCAATCAAAAAAAGAGTATCAATCGCGGTTCAACAGTAACGGGGCTAATTTCAGGCTCGGCAGAACTGCACGGCTATGTGCAGGAGAATCCTGCAATCCAGCTTCGGCCTACAGAATATACACATCATACTCAAACATTAGGACAGCTTGAAAATTTCATTGCAATCAATTCCGCAATTGAAGTTGACCTCACGGGACAGATCAATGCAGAAATTGCGAATCAAACTTATGTTGGCGCTGTCGGCGGCGCACTAGATTTTATTCGAGCAGCCAATCATTCAAATGGCGGTCTTTCTATTATTGCCTTGCCGGCTTCTGGAAAAAACTTTAGCCGAATTGTCAGCCAATTACAGGGAGCAGTTTCTACACCGCGCAGTGATACTGCGATCATTATTACCGAACATGGCATTGCAGATTTACGAGGTCTCACGATCTCCCAACGCGTCAAAAAAATGATCTCAATTGCTGCTCCAGATTACCGTAATGCATTAACAGAACAAGCGCATAAAGCAAAATTAATTTAAAGGATGATCACATGAAAGAAGCTTATATTGTCAGCCCCTTACGCACGCCAATTGGCAAATTTGGCGGCGCTTTAGCCTCGCTGACAGCTGTCGATCTTTCAGTTAAGGTAATACGCAGCTTGATTGAAAAAACAGGAATTGATACAAGCACACTGGATGAAGTCATCATCGCACAGTCCTATTCTTCCAGCGAAGCGCCATGCATTGCCCGTTACGCTGCACTGGCTGCCGATTTGCCGATTGAAATCCCAGGTTACACGCTTGACCGCAGATGCGGCTCAGGCCTGCAAGCCGTGATCAATGCAGCGTTGGCGATCCAATCAGGCCATGCTGAGGCGATTTTGGCCGTGGGGGTTGAGAGCATGAGTAATATTGAATATTACTCAACCAATATGCGCTGGGGCAGCCGCGCAGGCAATGTGACTTTTTATGACCGCTTGGAGCGTGGCCGTGAAAGATCACAGCCAGCCGAACGTTTTGGGGTTATTTCCGGCATGCCTGAAACAGCTGATAATTTGGCGCGGGACTATGGTATTACGCGTGAAGAATGTGATGCTTTTGCGGTTCAGAGCCACCTAAAAGCGCAGCAGGCCTGGGATACAGGAAAATTCCAAGATGAAGTGATTCCGCTTGAAGTCAAAATTAAAAAAGAAAGCAAAACCATAAATTTTGATGAAGGCATTCGCAAAGACAGCAGCATTGAAAGCCTGAGCAAGCTAAAGGCGCTTTTACCAAATGGCGTGACCACCGCAGGGAACTCAAGCCAGCAGAATGATGCGGCATCAGGCTGTTTGGTCGTTAGCCGTGAGTATCTGGAAAAATACAATTTAGAACCCATGGCAAAAATTATTGGCTGGAGTTCAGCTGGCTGTGATCCAAGCCG
>JASLHF010000148.1 GCA_030152275.1 Acinetobacter sp.
GTCAATTTTATAGCCAGCCCAAGCGCTGTGTAAAAAAACCGCGTCACACAGGCGGTCGTATTGATAGCAGCGCACATCGCTTTGCGCCAGCCAATTCGGGTTTTCATAGTTCAGCACCAGCTTTAAATCGGCCAGTTTCCAATCACTGTTGCTGCCCTCGCTGGCCTCGTCGGCAAAGTCTTTATGCTGATAGCGGGTGCGCACTGCGCCGGAAACCGTCAACTGCCCGGCTTCTGCATTTTTATCCCCCCATGTTAAAGCGCCGGCATGACCAAACGGGCTGCCTAAAAGCGCCGTGACCGCAGCGCAAAGCCATAATTTTTTCATGTGAAACATCCCTGATCGAAAGGGATACACGTTGAATACATTTGCGGCTTTGATCAATGCGTGAACTATAAACCTGGCCTTTACGCTGTGTGTTTAATGCCTGCGCAGCCAGCAGCTTCAAGGCAACATTCCGCAGTGCAAAAAAAAGCCCCAATGCGTACATTGAGGCCAAAAAACGATTTAAATGGGCAGTTATTTATGCCACATCAGCGGCGAACGGTTTTGCTCTTCTTCATGATCCGGCCCCAGCGGAATGCCGGTACGGTCACGCATAGACAATGTTGACACTAGCGCAACGGTTGCCATGAAGGCTAAATAATAGGCAACAGCTTGGGTGGAGCCCGTCACGCTGACCAGCCATGTACCGATCATTGGCGCAAACGCGCCGCCTAAAATTGCGCCCAGCGCATAGGAAATAGAAATGCCGGAAAAACGGATAGACGCCGGAAACAGCTCTGCATAATAAGACGACTGCACGCCATAGGTCAGGCCAATGCCGCTGGCCAAAAAGCATAAGCCCAGCGCAAACAGCTGAAAATTGCCGGTATTGACCAGCGGGAATAAAGCAAAAATGCCTGCCAGCTGTACCATCCAGCCAAAAATATAGGTCTTTTTACGGCCAATTTTATCGGACAATGCGCCAGAGATATAGGTTGTAATCAACCAGCAGAATGAAGCCAGAGTCACAGCAATCAGCACTGGTGTACGCGCCATCGCCAATGGGCCATCCGGATTCGTTGCATAGTTTTGAATAAATCCGCCCGTGGTCATATAGCCGCTTGCACTATTACCTGCAAAGATCAAGGCAGCCAGCAGCACCACTAAACTGTGATGTTTGAATAAATCGCGAATTGGGGTTTTAGATGCACTTTTGCGCTCTTTAATTTCTTCAAATACCGGGCTTTCTTCCACCGTACGGCGGATCCAGTGGCCAATAAACAGCAAAACCACGCTGAATAAAAACGGAATACGCCAGCCCCATTCAACAAAAGCATCCCCCGGCGCAATTACCCCTGTCATAAGCGCAAACATGGCGGAAGCCAAAATCAGCCCCAACGGCACGCCAATTTGCGGAAAAGCGCCAAAGCGCCCGCGTTTATGCTTAGGCGCATGTTCAACTGCCATCAGCACCGCACCGCCCCACTCGCCGCCGGCAGCAATGCCCTGAAAAATCCGCAGCAGCAGCAATAAAACCGGCGCCATCACACCAATGCTGGCATAGGTCGGCAGCAAGCCAATGCAGGTTGTGGCTAAGCCCATCAGCACCAGCGTGGTCACCAGCACGATGCGCCGGCCGTATTTATCGCCCAAATAGCCCGCCAAAAACGCGCCAAATGGACGGAATAAGAAGCTGATGCCGACGGTAGCAAATGCCAGCAATGTCCCTAAAGTATTGCCGGCAGGGGCAAAAAACAGGTCTTTAAAAATCAGGCCTGCCGCTGCCGCGTAAATAAAAAAGTCATACCATTCCACTGTCGTGCCGACAATGGTGGCATAAGCGACTTTCCGCTCATCTTTGGTCATGCGTTCCTTGCCTGACACATCTGCAGAAGTTAATTCCATATCTATCTCCATATAATAGAATGACGGTTTTAATTTTCATTTTGTTAATATGTTAACTAAATGAATAAAAAAATTATTTTATTAATTTCATATTTTCACTAGGTTAATTTTTAAAACTTTTTGGTATAAGTGACAAAAACACGGTTTTCATCAAAATCATTGCCGTATTTGGTATCATATTTTGCATATAGATATTGCAGGCCAACACCTTTTAAATACGGCTGCTGAAAATTATATGCGCCTATCAGATTCAATTCCGACTCACTGTTTTCAGTACCGTCTGTCATTTTGATATTTTCACCATAAGAGTATTTCACCAGCGCATTTAAGCCCGGCACATAGTCTTTAAAGTTATAGCCATAAATAAAATGATAGGTCAGCTCATTTTTCTTAAAGAAGCCTGTAACGTTCCAGTTCACAAAATACAGCTCTGGAATATAGCCGTCTAAAGCTGGAAATGCATCTCCAGAGATCTTCTGCACACCGGCGCCCATACTGTGATTTTTATATTTCAGCGTTTCCAGTACGCCAAAATTTTGGCTGTCAATATTGGCTTGCGAACCGCTGTCCTGCACATTGAAATAGCGGACTTTAGAGTTCAAACTGGTTTCAGCATTAAAAGGATAAAGATGCTCCAGGCCAACATAGTGTTTATTGAAAATATTCTCTAAATGCCCAAATGAATAGGCCACTTTCAGCTGATCATTCACCTGATATTTCAGGTCCACATAGCTTAATCCATCTGATTGAATTTTATTTCCATTTTGGGTATATGACATCTTTCTGAACTGTTCATCATTACGGGCAGAGTATTTAGTCAAAAGCCCTAACTCAACGCTGAAACGTTCATTCACGCGGCTGTTCAGCACGGCGCCTAAATAGGTGCCCACCAGCTGCCGGCTGGCGTCAATATTCGCCACAGGTGAATCTGACCAAATTTCCCCGACTTTAAGAATATTGTCTTG
>JASLHF010000121.1 GCA_030152275.1 Acinetobacter sp.
AACAATTTAAATGAAGCAAAAAATAAACCAAGTTCAGAAGTGTAACCAAACATTTGATTTGAAATTACACAATTTCAATCGATGTTCAATCATTCTACTTCTATGCATTATTTTTCTTTAACTTATTTTCATAAATGGTCATTCCGAGTGCCAATCCACATAAAATCACAAAGCCACTGGTCATCGGAACTAAAGTTCCATTATAAAGTTGTCCGATAATTGATGCGAGAATCAAAGATAGAATTGAAGATGATGCACCAATAATCGCAGATGCCATACCTGCAACATGCCCCATCGGTTCCATCGCAATCGCATTCAAATTTCCGAATAATGTCCCGAATAATAAGAATAAAATGCAGGCATACACCATAAACATCCAAAATGTAATGGTGATTCCCAATAACTGTATGATCAAGAAAATAACGGAAAACGCTGTTAGCCCAAGAAAACCATAAATACAAATTGGACGCATGCCAAACTTCATTACAATTTTCGAGTTGGTATATGAGGCAATGCCCATCACCCCTGCCAAGACTGCAAAATAAGCACTGAATTCTGCACCTGACTTACCAAACTGATGCATAAATATTTGTTGCGATGTACCAAGATAACCAATGAATCCGCCAAAGCAAAAGCCCGCACAAAGTAGATAGCTCATTGTGGTTTTATTACTTACTACTTCTTTAAAACCATCTTTAAATGCTTGAATACGCATTGGTAATCGATTTTCAGGGACTAAAGTTTCTTCTAGTCTTAATGCGACCCATGCGCCAACTGTTAATGCATAAAGCATATAAAGGACAAAAATATCACGCCAATCAAAGAAATGAATGATCAATTGTCCTAAGCTTGGCGCAATAGCAGGAGCAACCATAAACACCATCATGATCAATGACATGATTCGTGCCATTTGTGTACCACTGTATTTATCCCGAACAATTGAAATACATGCGACATAAGGTCCAGAAACACCAACACCTTGTATAAATCGTCCTACTAAAAACCATTCAAAACTTTGTGTGTAAAAGCACAATACGCTTCCAAGAAAATAAATGATAATGCCTGTAAATAGAATCTTCTTTCTACCTACAGCATCGGATAAGGGACCTGCAATGAGTTGCCCGATGGTCATTCCTGAAAAAATACTAATAATCACCCACTGCGCTTGATTATTATTTTGTAATTGGAAAACTTTTGCTATTTCTCCAAGTGCAGGCAGAACCGCATCTATGGAAAATGAAACAATCGACATAAGCAATGCCATGAGCAGTGCAAACTCTCGGAAATGGATTTTGGATTTCATTTTTATTTTCAACGAATTTTTAAATATTTGTGTTTATACCCTTTTTATCACTATTTTATATGCTGTTTTTGTACTAATTTTGGAAACGAAAACTTTTTTCTACATGGCTTTATCATTATTTAAACCAGATTTAACCCAACATTTCTAAGCTTTCATTGATCAGTACATACCTGATCCCCTTGCGAACTGTGATCTTTTTTTAAGATCACAATTTCTTGTTTATTGATTTTATTTCGCTCCAATTCAATTATTTTTGCTTTTTCATAACCCTTCTTTGAAATGCATAAAGACCATCTGTAATATTCGACACCATGCAAAAATAATGTTTCAACTTTCATTTCTCGATATCGTTTGAACTTTACTTTGCCACTGTGATCTGTATCAAGTGACGTATACATATCCATAAATCCAGGTCGTTTCGTAGTATGCATAACGACTCTGGCATCTTGTAAAGCTTGACCTTGTTCATCTACCACAATAACTTTCACAGGTGTCCGAATAGTTTTATATATGGGATAACACGCTTGTAATGTTCCACACATTAAAATTATAGGAAGAGCATGTATTGTTTTCATTTATCTATCCTTTTTCTTCGATATATTATGCATAAAGAAGCCCCTTTCGGGGCTTCTTTTATTCGGCATTGAAAATGATCAATTAACCAATAAACTTACGTGCATTACGGAACATACGCAACCATGCACCATCTTCAGTCCATTCTTCAGGTTTCCAAGAATGCTGAATCGCACGGAAGTTACGCTCAGGATGTGGCATCATAATCGTTGCACGACCATCTTTCGACGTCACACCAGAAATCGCTTCAGGCGAACCATTCGGGTTCATCGGATACTGCTGAGTTGCATTACCCTGACTGTCTACATAACGTAAGATCACTTGATTACCTGCATTCAACGATGCAAAGTTTTCAGCAGTCGTATCAGCACGACCTTCACCATGTGCCACAGAGATTGGTAAAATCGAACCTTCCATACCTTCTAAAAGAATAGATGGAGATTTTTCGACTTTAACGTTCACAACACGTGCTTCAAACATTTCAGATGTATTGCGACGGAAACGAGGCCAGTTGTCTGCACCCGGAATCAGAGGAGCAAGCTGTGCAAGCATCTGACAACCATTACAGATACCAACAGAGAAGGTATTATCACGGTTAAAGAATTTTTCAAACTGATCACGCAATTTTGGATTGAATAAGACAGATTTAGCCCAACCACCACCTGCGCCCAATACGTCACCGTAAGAGAAACCACCACACGCCACTAAGCCTTCAAAGTCGTCTAAATCAATACGACCAGAAAGTAAATCGCTCATGTGAACGTCGACAGTGTTGAAGCCAACTTTGTCGAATGCCGCAGCCATTTCCACATGACCGTTTACACCTTGTTCACGTAAAATCATCATGTTTGGACGGCGTTCATTGATGTATGGCGCTTCTACAGGCTCATTCAAATCGAATGTAGGTAATGCAATAATACCTTTATGGTTTTTATCAGCGATCAATGAATATTCAGAATCAGCGGTTTCAATGTTATCACGTAAGCGTTGAATCTGATGAGAAACTTCAGTCCAAGCCTGTTGTAATTCAGCACGTTCAAGCACTAAACCATTCACAGACAATTTGTCTGAATCATTCACTGTACCGACAACAGCAATCGCATCTTTCAAGCTTGAAGCAGCAACTTCATCAGCCAATGTTGCCCAATCTGTTTTAGAAATCTGCAATACTGCACCAATTTCTTCTGCAAATAAGCTTTCAGTCGATTGATTTTCAAGTGCTACACCTAAGCGCGAAGCAAACATCATTTCTGCAACAGTTGCGAGTAAACCACCATCACCGATGTCATGGTACGCTTTGATCAAGCCACGGTTGTTCCAGTCTTGAACCAATGCAAAAAATGCTTTGAAATCATCAAAACTGTCAACGTCAGGTGTCACTGAACCGATTGCTTTATAAACCTGTGCAAGGATCGAACCACCTAGACGGAACTGACCTTTAGATAAGTCGATACGAACGAGTACTGAATCTTCATTTTTCAATTCAGGTGTTAATGTTTTACGTACATCTAAAACAGGTGCAAATGCAGTAATCACGCCAGACATTGGTGAAGTCACAGATTTGTCTACGCCTTCGTCATTCCAAGTGGTACGCATTGACAATGAGTCTTTACCGACTGGAATTGCGATGCCGAGTGCAGGACACATTTCCATACCGATGGCTTTTACACCCTCGAATAATGCCTGATCTTCACCTTTTTGACCCGCTGCCGCCATCCAGTTTGCAGACAGTTTAATGTCACTGATCTGTTCAATGTTGGCACACATGATGTTTGAAATTGATTCAGCGACTGATAAACGAGCTGAAGCAGCAGGATTCAACAATGCGACAGGTGGACGTTCACCCATTGCCATTGCTTCACCTGTATAGCCTTGTAAGCTTGTGGTTGTTACAGCAGCATCTGCCACTGGAACTTGCCAGCGACCCACCATCTGATCACGTGCAACCATACCTGTGATTGAACGGTCACCAATGGTGATCAGGAATGATTTAGATGCAACAGTTGGATTTTTCAAGACACGGAAAATCGCATCTTTTAAATCAGTTACTTGTGCCGAAGTAAAATCATCGCCTTTACGTTCAATTGTTTCATATGAACGGCTCATGCGAGGTGTACCACCAAGCATCACCTGCATTGGCATATCCACCGCTTTGTTGTCGAACAATGGATCATTTACAGTCAACTGGCGTGCTTCTGTTGCTTCACCAAGAACAGCAAACGGGCAACGCTCACGTGCACAGATCGATTCAAATAATTCTAATGATTCAGGTTTGATCGCAAGGACGTAGCGTTCCTGCGCTTCGTTTGACCAGATTTCCATTGGTGACATGCCCGGCTCTAAGGATGGAATCTTACGAAGATCAAGGATTGCACCTAACTCGTGATCATTGACAAGTTCAGGCATTGCATTGGAAATACCGCCCGCACCAACATCATGCACAGATACGATTGGGTTGAAATCTTCCATACGCCAACAAGCATCAATCACTTCCTGACAACGGCGTTCCATTTCAGGGTTTTCACGTTGTACAGAAGCAAAATCAAGGTTTTCACCCAATTTACCGCTGTCTACCGAAGATGCTGCACCGCCACCTAAACCGATAAGCATTGCAGGACCACCAAGTACGATCAGTAAGTCACCTGGTTGAATTGCATCTTTTTCGACATGGTCAGGACGGATGTTACCGTAACCACCTGCGATCATGATTGGTTTATGGAAACCTTTCACATCACCATTTACATTTTGTTCAAAGGTACGGAAGTAACCGTTTAATGCAGGACGACCAAATTCGTTGTTAAATGCTGCACCACCTAAAGGACCATCAATCATGATCTGTAAAGGTGAAGCCATACGAGATGGTTTGCCGTAATTGTCTTCCCAAGGCTGTTCAAAGCCCGGGATGTTCAAGTTTGAAACGGTAAAGCCTGTTAAACCTGCTTTTGGTTTACCACCACGACCTGTTGCGCCTTCATCACGGATTTCACCGCCTGAACCTGTCGCAGCACCTGCAAATGGTGCAATTGCTGTTGGATGGTTATGTGTTTCCACTTTCATCAGGATGTGAGCCGCTTGGCTCTTGTATTTATAAACGTGGTGACCAGTTGCTTCGTCTTTTTTCGGATAGAAACGCTGTGTATCAAAGCCCACGATCACAGATGCGTTGTCTTTATAAGCTGATAATACGTCTGTTGGTGATTCTTTATACGTATTTTTAATCATTTGGAACAAGGATAATGGTTGAACTTCGCCATCAATTGTCCATTCAGAACCAAAGATTTTATGACGACAATGTTCAGAGTTTGCCTGAGCAAACATCATCAGTTCGATGTCATGTGGGTTACGACCCAGTTTATTGAATGCTGCAACTAAATAATCAATTTCTTCATCAGACAAAGCAAAACCAAACTCAGAATTGGCTTTCACCAGTGCATCTTTGCCCTGACCTAAAATATCAATCGAATTTAAAGGTTTTGGTGCAGTTTCAGAGAATAATGCCGCAGCGTCATCAATCTGATTGAAAACGCTTTCAGTCATACGGTCATGTAAAACCTGTTTAACTTCATCAGATACGTTAGAAATACCCTTTAAAGTAAACAAAACACCGCGTTCTAAGCGGTGTACAGGCGTATTACAGTTGGCAAAAATATCAGTTGCCTTAGATGACCACGGCGAAATTGTACCGACACGAGGTGTCACTAAAATTTGGACTTCGTCACTTGCAGCTTTGCGAACTTCAAAAGATGTACCATCGTTTAAAAGCTGTAGTGCAGATTGCTGTTGTTGCTCGTTGAGCGCTTGGTCGAAAAGGTAAACCCATTGGCTTTCTATTGATTGAACAGAACTGATGGACGCAAGGCGTGTTAATAGTTGTGTTTGCTTAAAAGAAGAGTGTGCAGGTGCACCGGCAACGATAAACATGCTGTTTTTGGCTCCACGGGCTGGTCTTTTGAACCAAGCCGCAATGTGACTTGAAGAGAGCGCATATTCTACTGTGAAATGCTCAAATCAGCTAGATGTGAAATCAGGTTTATCCGCCAATATCCTATAAGAAATACTTAGAATTTCTTTATTTTCAGATAAAAAAATTGAATGCTTCTTAAATATTATCTTGAATAAGCATGTATCTAAATAATTCAAATCGGAAAGCTGGCCGTTTATTCCCTATCCAAAACGCCAAGCAAATGTATTACAGCATCCCCTGCAATTTGCAATGATTTAGGATCAACACCGTCTAGGGTATCGCATGCTTTGTGATAACACGGCGCAAACTCCAGCTCGTCTCCTTTCATTTGCTCATTGAATAAAATAATTGATGCCACAGGCACTTTGCCTAAAAACGGCGCTGTATCGCTTGCAGTCAATGTTGAAACATCTTCTTTAATTTTTAAATTTTTAGATTTAAAAAATGCTTTGAGCTGATCTTCCAAAGCTTGATCACCTGCATGTGATGGCACTGAACGCAAACTATCGAGCAGAGGCTGATAATCATTTTTATCCATACCGCGCTCTTTGAGCATTTTTTCCAATTCATTCACAGAAGATTTATCAGCATCTGCAATTAAAATTTCAGGGTTTTTCGTACCTGCCATATCCACATTAATATACGCTTTAATGCCTTTGAGCTGTTCTGGCGTCAGTTTTTCTGCAAATGCTTGCGAACCGGCAATACCTTCTTCTTCTGAATCCCAAAAAGCTAAATACACGGTATGCTTCGGTTTTTCTTTCTGAGCCGCCAAACTGTGCATTAACTCTAGCACTAGCGCAACCCCACTCCCGTTATCATTGATGCCCGGCCCCATTTTCACTGAATCATAATGTGCGCCGACAATCACAGCACTGTCTTTAGACTGGCCTTGAATTTCCACAATAATGTTCTGCCCCACAGTTTTATTGCGGTTTTCAAAAGGAATCATCTGCACCTGCAAGCCTGACTTTTTCGCTTCATTTAAAATGTATTGAGCAGACGCTAAACCGCCTGGGGTTCCCACGGCACGGTTGCCTCCATGCTGCTGAGCGATCAGCTGCAGCGCCTGTAAATGCGCCATCATTTTACGGCTGTCTAACTGCAAGGGCTGTGCAGATACCTGCTGTACAGCTGGCACACTTTGATTTGACGCACACCCAGACAGATATGCTGCTGAGGAAAGCGCCAACATGAAAACCGCACTGCCGATAAACTTCATACACGCACCTAAATTTATATTTTCTGATTAATTTTAAGAATTTAAACGACAGCGGCCTGCTTCACCAGATAATTTAGGTAAGTGCAGCCACTCATTGCCGCTTCCAATGTTCAGCTTTGCGCTGCACTTGATCATCTTTTTTGCCGCCCAAGCAATGCAGGTATTCTAGCTTAAAGTGACAGGATATGACGCCGAGCTCTAGTGCTTTTCCCGCAAATTTGGCATGATGCAAACAGCAAATAACTGAATAATGATAAATGACTCAAATGCGTTGGCTTGAACTGCTCTCAACAGTTCGCATAGGCAGTAAAAAACAAAGTTCTGAACAAGCGCGAAGTCCTTTTCACAAAGACTATGACCGTATTATTTTTTCACAAAGCTTCCGCCAGCTAAACCGCAAAACTCAAGTGCATCCGCTGACACAGCATGATGGCATTCATACCCGCCTCACCCATTCGCTTGAAGTGTCTTGTATTGGACGCTCGCTCGGCATGTTGGCCGCAGAAAAAATTAAAGATGAACTCCCTATGTGGATTTCCCCTGCCGATGTTGGCGCCATCATTCAAGCCGCGTGTCTAGCGCATGACATCGGCAACCCGCCTTTTGGACATGCCGGTGAATATGCCATTCGTGAATGGTTTGATGATGCCTCACATACAGACTTTCTCAAAGACCTCAGTGCCGAACAAGAAGCCGATGTACGCCAGTTTGAAGGCAATGCCCAAGGCCTGCGCCTGCTGACCAAGATTGACTACCACCCAAATGATGGCGGCATGCGCCTAACTTACGCAACCTTAGGAGCTTACTTAAAGTACCCATGGCTGTCAAAAACCATTGCATCGCAAGGCAACACGCCTGCCAGCAAGCGTGCAAAATTCGGCTGCTATCAGTCTGAAAAAGAGATTTTGGCGCAAATTTCAGAACAGTTAGGCCTTATCCAACTCGGCAGCTATCACTATTGCCGTCATCCGCTTACTTATCTGCTCGAAGCGGCCGATGACATGTGCTATGCACTGATTGATCTGGAAGATGGCATTATTTTAAACATGCTCAGCTATGAAGAAGTTGAACCAATTTTTCTGAATTTGATTGGCGACTACGGCATACCAGCCGAACTGACCATGAACACGACATGGCAGCAAAAAATCGCTGCGCTGCGCGGACGCGTCATGAAACGTTTGGTCGATGAAGTTACCACGGCTTTTGCCAAGCATCATTTCGAGATTTTAGCCGGGCAGCTGCAAGGCAGTCTGCTGGATTACTGTTCTGAAGATATCGCACGAGGCATCAACCTTGCGAAAAACTTAGCACGGGATAAAATTTTTGAGCACCCCCACAAAGCAGGATTGGAAATTATTGCACATCAAAGCCTGCAGAATATTCTGGATGCCTTTATTCCATTGACCACACCACACAAAACCCTGAGCTTTAAAGAACAGCGCCTCATGTCTATTTTGCAGCGTTCAGGCGCTCAATTTAGTGATGATCACTATGACAATATCATGCTGGTATTAGATATTATTTCTAAGTTTTCAGACCATCAGGCCTATAATCTTGCTCAGGAATTACAAGGCAATAAAGTGGGTTTTTTTTAAACCTTAAAACCGCATGAAGACTGGTATTTCACTAAGCTTCACGCTAATCTCACAACACATTGAAAATATGGGTTAATGCCCATTTATGAACTAATATAAAGCGAAAAATGAAATGATCGGATGTCTCATTGGTGAAGTGCTTGCACTGGAAATTTCAACGGTGCTGTTGAATGTAAATGGCGTAGGTTATGAAGTAGATACACCGCTGTCTACATTTTGCCAATTGCAGAAAGGCCAGAAAGTGACGTTATGGACGCATCTAGTGGTGCGCGAAGATGCACAGCTTCTGTTCGGCTTTGCCAATGCGCAGGAAAAAACTATTTTCCGTACTCTGCTGAAAGTGAACGGCGTCGGCCCTAAAATGGCACTTGCTATCTTATCTACATTAAGCGTCGAAATGCTGATTCATACTGTAGAAAATGAAGATGTGAATACATTAGTCAAAGTACCGGGAGTCGGCAAAAAAACTGCCGAACGCTTGATGATTGAACTGCGTGACCGCTTTAAAGCCATGTCTTCCGGCACAGCGCCAAGCAACTCGACTGCCGAACAAATTCAATTCACTGGCAATTCTGCTGTTGCAGAAGCAGAAGCCGCGCTACAGTCCTTAGGCTACAAACCAGCCGAAGCGCAAAAACTGGTCAATGCAGCCAAAGGCGACTTTACCGAAGCCAGCGACATTATCCGTGCAGCACTTAAATCAATGAATAAATAACTTTTAGTTTCTAATCAGCGCTGTATCCTTGCTTTTTAGAACTATAGACAATATTTGAGTCATGAAAGCGACATGGATGTCGCTGTTAAACTGTGCTACAAGGACGTAGCATCAGTTTAACAAATGGGTTTTGTCACTTTTGCCCAGTCAAAAGTGAGAATCGCCTATACAATGGCATATAAAGTTCAATCGCTTTTTGAGGCTGTGATTCCTCCTTGACGATATAGAGATTAGTTTAATAAATATGCAAGACCGTCTTATCAGTGGTTCCGAAAAACCAGAAGACCACTTCGACCGCGCCATCCGCCCAACCTCCCTCGAAGACTACATTGGGCAACCGGTTGTCCGCGAACAAATGGAAATCTTTATCGGCGCAGCCCGCGGCCGCGAAGAAGCACTGGATCATACCCTGATCTTTGGCCCGCCGGGCTTAGGCAAAACCACACTGGCCAATATCATTGCCCGAGAGATGGGCGGCAACCTCAAATCCACATCAGGGCCTGTTCTAGAGCGTGCTGGTGACTTAGCCGCCATGCTCACCAACCTTGAAGAAGGCGACGTGCTGTTTATTGATGAAATTCACCGCCTCTCTCCCGTCATTGAAGAAATTCTGTATCCCGCAATGGAAGACTACCAGCTGGATATTATGATTGGTGAAGGCCCTGCTGCCCGTTCCATCAAACTGGATTTACCGCCCTTCACTCTAGTCGCAGCGACTACGCGGGCAGGCCTGCTGACTTCTCCGCTGCGTGACCGCTTCGGGATTGTGCAGCGTTTAGAATTCTATAGTGTGGCTGATCTCACCCACATTGTGACCCGTTCTGCCAATTTAATGGACGTTCCTATTACCAAAGACGGCTCACAAGAGATTGCCCGCCGTGCGCGCGGCACTCCGCGTATTGCCAACCGTTTATTGCGCCGCGTTCGGGACTATGCTCAAGTCAAAGGCACAGGCGAAGTGACCCAAGAAATGGCACAGCGCGCACTCGATATGCTCAATGTTGATAAAGACGGTTTAGATACTTTAGACCGCCGTTATCTTTCAATGTTATTGGAACGTTTTGACGGCGGCCCAGCCGGTGTAGAAGCTTTAGCCGCAGCAATGGCCGAAGACTCGGGCACATTGGAAGATGTTATTGAACCGTATTTAATTCAGCAAGGTTATGTGATGCGCACTGCGCGTGGCCGTATTGCCACCAATATGGCCTATTTGCAGTTTGGCATGACGCCGCCTGAGCCGAAGTAATAAATCATTAAAGCAGCTTAGGCTGCTTCTTTTTCCAATATCTTTTTAAAGATTACTTTATTTTTATTGATCGCTACTTGACATTTTTGTACATCATCCATCAATTTATCTCGCCCCACAACCAGTCTATTTTTTACTGATACCACCATCATCATAGTCTCAGAAATAGCTCGGTCTATTTCATCGTAAATATATACTTCCATTTCTAAAGCCGAAAATAATAACTTAGAGCGGCTTTCAAATAATTTGTCGAATTTGTTATTAATTTTTTATAAATACTTCATATTCGTAACTTCCTATTCCCATTTTTTCAGGAAACTCTAATTGCTCATGACTTAAATGCAACAAAGTAATCGATGATAAATATAATTCAGCATCAATAGTAAATTTTTCAGCAGCATACCTGAAACGACCGATAATATTTTTTTGCATCTCAGAGTGTTTATGTTGATTTTGCAATATAAGTTGCTGTTCAAATAGTTTTTTATTCAAATCTAATGCTGACTGTTCGGAAGCCATTATTTGCCGAATAATTATATCGAAAGACATTTTTGTCAATTTAAAACTTCTCCGCCCATACCAATAAGCCAGCCACGTAGCAAAGCCACCCAAAATTAGTGCAACAATTACAGAAAGCGAAAAAGATGAGATGGCCGTTTTATCTGTAGATGCATTTAATTCCATATGCGTTTTTGCAGGCGGCTGGATGACAATGGTTTGTACATTTTGCGGCACAGTCCACGGCAGCTGAATCATCAATTCAGGTTCAGTATTTTTTTGCGTCATAAAATTATAAAAATTAAGTTAAATTAAAAATTTAACGCATATTTAAACGCAATTTAATCAATTAAAAAAGCAATAAATCCCGGCTAAAACCACAAAACAACAGTGTTTAACCTAAAATTTCCCGTAGGGTTAAAAGCAAAGAAAGTTAAAAAATCGCGCGCTTTATAAACCGCAATCATGATGCACATATATTCATATGAACAAGCGCCAAGGCCTCCAGCCTTTACAGTTTGCCTCAGGATTTGAAACCTTGTGCCATTGGAGTGTATTTTCAGAGTGCTAAACTGCCCCCGTTACTGCGCTTGCTCCAATATCATGATTGGCGCTTC
>JASLHF010000212.1 GCA_030152275.1 Acinetobacter sp.
GCGGATTAACAGTCCGTCGCTCTACCGACTGAGCTATGGAAGAATAGATGGCTCTCCAACCTGGGCTCGAACCAGGGACCTGCGGATTAACAGTCCGTCGCTCTACCGACTGAGCTATTGGAGAATCTGATGCGCATTTTAGGGTTGAAAGGCAAAGCGGTCAAGCGAATTCAGCATAAAATCACCTCAAATGTTTCAATAATAGTCAAAGCAAGGAAAATTTTTGAAATATTGATTAATATTTGATTTTAAAGGCGCTTTAGCCATAAAAATTATGGCTTATTATTCTTTATTTGGCCTTGATTTTTTAACGTTCAGCCGCTGGTTAAATTTTAGTGTGCTGAAAGAAACAGCTTTATAACCTGCATAATAAGGTGCCGATTTAAATCATGCATATAAAAAATCACCCATATAGGGTGATTTTTTGCCTTTTAAAATAAGTGTAAAACTTATTTTTCAACACCAGCTTCTTGGCCAGCATATTTAGCGTTTGCGTAATCCCAGTTCACTAGGCTTTCTAGGAAAGTTTTGATGTAAGCAGGACGAGCGTTACGGAAGTCGATGTAGTAAGCGTGTTCCCAAACGTCAATTGTTAACACTGCAACTTTACCGTGAGCAAGCGGAGTGTCAGCATTTGAAGTTTTAAGGATAGACAAGTTGCCATTCACTTCGTCAGCAACTAACCAAGCCCAGCCTGAACCGAATTGAGTTGTTGCAGCAGCAGCGAATTCTTCAGCAAATTTTTCGTAAGAACCGAAAGCTTCATCAATTTTAGCAGCCAAAGCGCCAGTTGCTTTACCGCCGCCGTTTTTAGCCATACAGTTCCAGTAGAATGTGTGGTTCCAAACTTGAGCCGCGTTATTGAATACACCTGCTTTAGAAGCATCGCCAGCAGCAGCTTTGATGATTTCTTCTAAAGTTTTACCTTCAAGGTCAGTGCCTTTGATTAGGTTGTTCAGGTTAACCACATAAGTGTTGTGGTGTTTGTCATGATGGTATTCTAGAGTTTCTTTGCTGATGTGCGGCGCAAGATCTTCGTAACCGTAAGGTAGTGCTGGTAAAGTAATCGTTGTCATGTTTTCAATTCCTTGCATTTTGCTGGGTTTTGACATTAAGTGGCCTTATTGTAATAGATTCTTGGGCTAAATTGCGCATTGCTTATAAATAAGAATACAGAATAAAGCTCGAATTTATACGTATAAAGTAAAATGCCAAAATCAGGCTTCAACTAAATTAAATCGGATTGTTTAATTCGAAATAACTATACTCAATATTGAACTGTTCTGAAATAGCTTTTGCCAAGCGCTGTACGCCATAGCGTTCTGTTGCATGGTGGCCGCAAGCGTAATAATGCACATTTAATTCTTTGGCTTCATAATAAGTGCGTTCGCTGACTTCACCTGAAATATAGGCATCACAATTTTGTTCTGCGGCTTTAGCGATAAAATCTTGCGCGCCGCCAGTACAAAAACCCACTTTTTGAATGCTGCTTTTTTCAGCAGGCAAATGAATGGCGTCAAACCCTAATCGCTCGATCAGCAGCTGTTTAAACGCTTCTGGGGGCAGTGCTTGCGGCAAATAGCCAATATTGCCAATCGGATTGCGCTCTGCAGGATCGAGTGCTTCGAGATTTTCAAGTTCAAGTAAGTCTGCAATAGCGGCATTATTGCCTAAGCTAGGATGGCTGTCCAAAGGCAGATGATAGCCGACCAATGAAATATCATGCTGAATCAAGCTTTTAATGCGTTTGCCGCGCATGCCGGTAATTGGGTAGGGTTCGCCTTTCCAAAAATAGCCATGATGCACCAGCAGCAGATCTGCATCAGCGCGAATTGCTGCTTCAATAGCATCTTGTGATGCAGTCACCGCACATAAGATTTTTTTAACCTCAGATTTTCCTTCGATTTGCAGCCCGTTTGGCGCATAGTCTTTAAATTCGTGTGATTTTAAGGTTTGATCGCACCATTGAATAATGTCAGTTAATTGAGCCATCTGCTTTTCCGCCAATTTAAAAATCAATTTGTCTGTTTAAACATAGATTTATTGTAACTAAAGAATCACAAAACTCTGTATTTTTTTGAAGGCTGGGCTGCAAAATTCTATTACAATATTCGTTAAATAATTGAGTCATCAGTGAATAAAAATTTTTAGAGGATAAAACCGTGCGCAGGACCTTCACTTGGTTACCTTGGGTGTTGTTGATTATTGTCATTATTGGTTTTTTAGGCTGGCAGCAATTGCAGAAGCCAAAGGCGCCGATTACGCCTGATGGAATAAAATTGCCTGCCGAAAAAGTTGAACCGTTAGTGAATACTACTCGTACAGGCGGCGTGGTGTCTTACAGCAATGCTGTGAAAGTAGCAGCTCCGGCGGTGGTGAATATTTTTACCACGCAAAAAGTCAAGCAGCTGGATCATCCTTTAATGAATGATCCAGCCTTTCGCGAATTTTTTGGCAATCAATTGCCAGACCAGCTGAAGCAGGATCCTAACGAAAATAGTTTGGGTTCAGGTGTGATTGTACGCCCAGACGGCTATATTTTAACGAATAATCATGTGGTTGCGCAGGCAGATCAAATTGTGGTGGCGCTGCATGATGGGCGCCGTGCAGAAGCGCGTGTTGTGGGCACAGATCCAGATACAGATCTTGCGGTCATTAAGATAGAGATGAACAATCTGCCAGTGCTGCCGTTTAAACTAAGCGGAAATGAAGTTGGCGATGTGGTTCTGGCCATTGGCAATCCATTTGGGGTTGGGCAAACCGTAACACAGGGAATTATCTCTGCGACAGGCCGTTCAGACTTAGGCATTAATACCTATGAAGACTTCATTCAAACCGATGCTGCCATTAACCCGGGCAATTCGGGCGGTGCATTGATTGATGTGGCGGGCAATTTGATTGGGGTTAATACCGCAATTTTCTCTCAGTCGGGAGGTTCGTTGGGTATTGGCTTTGCTATACCAGCGCAAGTTTGTCAGCAGGTGCTGAATGCAATTTTAAAAGATGGCCGTGTGGTGCGCGGTTATTTGGGTATTAGCTTGTTGCCTGTAGAACAAGATGATGTCTTTGCGCCGAAACAGCAAGGTGTGATTGTAGCAGATGTACAGTCTACAGGGCCTGCGGCTAAAGCAGGGATTAAGCGTGGCGATAAAATTTTAAAAGTGAATGACGAAGTCATTACTTCAGCCTCTCATTTAATTAATTATGTGGCGCTGCAGGCACCAAACAGCAAAGTGAAAATTTCACTTGAACGCGATAAGCAGCCATTAACTGTAGATGTAATCATTACAGAACGTAAAGCGCAGCAGGCACAAAACTCAGAGTCGCAGTATATTCCGCTGCCTCGTTAAGGTATTTCCGGCCGTTACATTGGCTTTGACTGATCCTAAAACATAGAAAATCCCTCCTTGTGAGGGATTTTTTTTAAAGCTGCAAAAAAGCTATAGATTTCTGAATGATATGATTTATGTTTTAACTTTAAACCATAAAATAATGAGTATAAAAATGAACAGCTTTATTACTGCAGATACCGCAAAAGAACTTTCACAGCATGCTAATTTAAATATAGAGCTTTATAAAAACCGTTTAGCGCAAATGATTGAGAACAATGCCAAGCAAGGCAATACAGCCGTGCTCACAGTATTGCCGAAGCATTTGCCGCTGGAAGATATCCGCAATTTGTCTGCAGAACTCACCGAACTAGGGTATCAGGTGCGTTTTGAAGTGGATGAGTTTTTTTACAGCATGAATGTGTATTGGATCTAAAGACAAAGCATCGCATGAGTGATGTATTGAAAGAGTTCTGTCTGTAGCGTGTTTAAATGATGAAGGCATCTTTTTTGCTGAAATGTAAAAATTGTTTGATACCTTTAGGGGAATATTAGGGCAATATTCAATGCCTTATCAGCTTCATTCGCCGCTCTCATCTCAATGCTGATAATGTTGTGCTGTTCTCGGTCTGAGGCAGGGCAGACACGGTGCTTTTGGGCAATTTTAACTTGCACTGCTGAGTGCAGTATTTTCATGCGCTCAGTTATGATGAACAAGGCTGTCATACCCATACTGCTATTTATTTGGTGTAAGGCTAAATGAGGAAGCGACTTAAAGCTGTAATAAAAAAACCGCAGCTGATGCGGTTTTTTTATTTTTTAGATTCTTCGATACTAAAATAAAATGATCGGTGAATAATTATTCAGCTTTTTGGTATTCATTAATCACTTCAAGCGCGGCACGGAAGGCTTCTTGAGTTGCCGGCGCACCGCAATACGGCAGGCTGTGCAGCAAAACTTCCTGAATTTCTTCCACAGTTGCGCCATTATTTAATGCGCCGCGTACATGGCCTTTGAGTTCGGTTGGGCTTTTTTGCGCGGTTAAAAATGCGATGGTAATCAGTGAACGGTATTTGCGCGGCAGCACGCCTTCACGCTGCCAAGTAGAACCCCAAGCATGTTCATTAATCCAGTCCTGTAAGGGCTGGGTAAATGGCACGGTATTGTCCTGCGCGCGTTTAACAAAACTTTCGCCCATGACTTCGGTACGGACTTTTAATCCATTTTCATAATCTTGCTGTGACATGCTGTTTTGATCCTCTGGATGTTTTTA
Source organism: Acinetobacter sp. (assembly GCA_030152275.1). Classification (GTDB taxonomy): domain Bacteria; phylum Pseudomonadota; class Gammaproteobacteria; order Pseudomonadales; family Moraxellaceae; genus Acinetobacter. The sequence goes on from JASLHF010000212.1 coordinate 4,603, forward strand.
TCGTATGCGCCTAAGGGTACGCCTCTACGGCTGACATGCCATTGGCCGATGGTCTAAGCTTTTAGTATGCCAAAGCGCTATAGCAGGATTTTGGAGTGGCGGCATATTGGAAAACCTATTGGAAGAGAGGTAGCTTTAAATTTATGCGTATGCACGTAAGTAAGTACCTTCAAATTTAAGCCTATGGTCTTTTAATGGCATTGAATTTCAGCATATCGAATTTAAGGTCATTCAATTGAAGAGCTGTTCATGGATGTGGATTCGATTGAATGGCTTGACCTTAAGCGCAAAGCCATTGAAGTGTTTATGTATAGTATTTAAAAGCTGCTTGCAAAATGCGAAGACGAGTCAAACAAATGAAAAGCGCTGCTTCGGCAGCGCTTTTCATTGCTGGAAGAATGTTGAATCTATCTAAAAAGGCAAGAACGCTTCCGGTTCTTTATCCGTGTTTTGCGTGTCACTTTGCCGCGACTGCGCATGATGCCGTTCTGCTTCTGGCAAATGCGGATTGTCCAGCGGTAAAGTCTGCTCAAGACGCATGTCAAAAATATCGGTCAACA
>JASLHF010000219.1 GCA_030152275.1 Acinetobacter sp.
ATTAAATGAGCCAGTCATAGATCAGGCTAATTTGCTCAGCGCTGCGCAAAAACAGTCGATTAGCCAAAAAATTCTGAATGTGCATCAGTCCGGCAAAGCGCAAATCGGCATTATCATTGTTCCGACTACAGGACAGGAAGACATTTTTGATTTTGCCATGCGTGCAGCTGAGCAGTGGAAATTAGGTTCTGCCAAACAGGATAATGGACTGCTGATGGCAATTGCAGTCAATGACCGGCGCATACAGATTCTGTCCGGCTATGGTTTAGAAGGCGTTTTGCCTGATGTCGTGCTGAGCCGCATTATCCGCAATGAAATCACCCCGTATTTTAAACAAAACTTATATGCGCAGGGCATAAATGCCGGATTGGATGAGCTGATCCGCATTATAAATATGGATCCGGAAGTTGCTGCGCAGGCTGCTCAAGAGTTGAAAGAACGTCAGGCACAGGCGCTGCATGAACAGCAAGCCAAAGAAAAAACCCTGTACACTGCTTTGATTATTTTGGTAGCTGGCATTATTGGTTCCTATGTGGTGGGTAACCGGCTTAGCGCAGCCACAGCTGCAGTTGCCGGTACGGTTGCCGGTCTAGTCAATGGGGCAGGTTTGCTGACCAGCTTGCTGATTGGCGGCGGCATATTTTTTCTCTTAATTACGGCATTGGCGCAGCTGATATTTCAAGCTTTTCTTTCCGGTGGCGGGCGTGGTGGCGGTTCGGGCGGAGGATTTGGCGGCGGCGGAGGCTACAGCGGCGGCGGCGGTGGATTTGGCGGGGGAGGAGCATCAGGCTCATGGTGACAAAATCAGAAACAACAGAAATTTTAACGCAGCCAAAAACCGAAGAGCAGCTGCGGCCCAGTTTACAGCGCTGGCTGAAGCATTTTTTCTATTTGCCTGCCGTGAAGCGCTATTTCAATAAGCAGGATCTGCATGCAATAACCCAAGCAGTGGCCCAGGCTGAACAGGGCCACGCTGGTGAAATTCAAGTCGTGATTGAAGGGCACATTCCTGCGCATCAGGCATATCAGCAAGATACCCGCGCCCGCGCGCATCAGCTGTTTGCTGAACTGGGTGTATGGGATACAGAGCTGAACAGCGGCGTGCTGCTGTATCTGAACTTGTGCGAGCGTAAAGTCGAAATTGTTGCAGACCGCGGTATACATGGCGCGACAGTGCACAATATCTGGACTGGTATTTGTGAGACGGTGGTGGCTAAAATGCAGGTACAGCAGTACCGGCAGGCAGTCATTGCAGGAGTGGATCAGATTGGTGAAGTTCTCGCCGTTTACTATGCGCATGCGGAACAGAATGAAAGTAATGAGCTGGGCAATGCCCCGATTATTTTGGGCTAAAAGCAAGTGAAATAACAGGGAAATAAGTGACACAAATTGTCACTTTAGTACACATAAATAAACACCATCTCTACAAAGATACAAAAAAGTTTTTTAAAGTGCTGTATTTTTTGGTTTTTTAATTATAATAAAACTTGGCACGTTTAGTGCTAACTATAAAATAAGCGACTGCTTAATAATTAAATTAAAAAACATTTGTGGAGAATGTTATGAATGCTCAAAAAGGTTTTACCCTTATTGAATTAATGATCGTTGTTGCAATTATCGGTATTCTTGCTGCGATTGCGATTCCTGCTTATCAGAACTATACAGCGAAGTCACAGGCTTCTGTAGCGCTTGCGGATATTACTGGTGCGAAAGTAAATATTGAAGCTAAGCTTTCTGAAGGATTGAGCGCTGCGACTGCCTTGGCTACTACTCAAGGTTCAATGGTTGGTGTGAAAAATGTAACATCAACATGTAATGGCGTTGGTGTAAGTATTAGTGCGGATGGTGCTACTGCAGTAACCTGTAAAGTAAAAGGCAGTGCTAAGGTAAATGATCTTTACATCTCTTGGGTACGTTCGTCTGATAAAAATGCTGTTGAAAACTCGAACAACCCTGCATCAAGTGTCGCTGAACAAACTGGTTCTTGGGAATGCGTAACTACTATTCCTGCAAGCTTGGCGCCTAAAAACTGCGTAAATGAGACAGATACTGCGGGTACTGCATTAATTGCAAAATTAAATGTGAGTTCACAATTAGCTGCTGCTAAAACTAATACTGCTACAGCTGCTACAGCTGGTAACTAATTAAAAAAAGAGAGGGGTCACTTAGTGTGGCCTCTTTTTTAATATGAAAATTTTAAATATATTTATTATAATTTTAATTAATTTAGCTGTTCTTAATGTTAACCACTTTAATCCTTGGGCAACATTTGATAGTGAAAAAAATATTTTTTATGCATCTGTTATTATTCTTTTATGTTTCATTCTTAAAAATAAAAAAGAAATTAAATTAGAAACCAATATAATATTTTTAATTTTATTATTTTTTATTTCGCTCTCTTCATATCATATTTATGAATTTAAACAGTATTTTTATATTTTTAATTTATATTTACTTAATCTAGTACTGATTAGTGTGGCTTTAAAAAATAATCATAATAGCTTTAAATTATTAAATATTATTTTGATTTCTGTGTTTATATCCGGCAGTATTTCATCTCTGTTTGCTATATATCAGTGGCAGGAGGTTTTTACAGGAGCCTTTTGGTTATATGAAGTCCATAGTAGCCGCTTTTCTGCAAATTTGGCACAACCTAATCACCTTTCGACACTTGTGCTATTATCGTTGCTTGCTTGTTTATATATGTATAAAAAATTTAATTTAAAAATAATTTTATTTTTTATTCCACTATTTATTTTTTCAGTAATATTAACGCAATCAAGGTCTGCCTTATTAGCTCTTATATTGATATCGATACTAAGTGTTTTAAAAGCTAAAAAAATTAGTAAAGATTTGCTTTTTATTTTATTATTGTTAGCGCCTGTTTATCTAGGATTCTCTAAGTTATTAAATAAAGTTAATGAAAAAATAAATGTTGTTGGCCGTGCGGGAGGGAGTTTTGAGCGATTAGAAATTTGGCAGGATTTTTTTCAGGTTTATTCTCATGTAGGTTTTTGGGGGGCAGGTTGGAGGAATATAGAAAATTATCAATTTGAATTTGGTTCAAATTTTTCGGGATATTTATTTTCATATCATAATTTGTTTTTTGATTTATTGGTTATTTTTGGTGTTATAGGAGGTGTTTTTTTTATTTATGTTTTTTATAATTTATTAAAAATATTTTTTAAGATTGATAATAATGAGGATTTCGTTGTTTTTTTAATGGTTTTAGTGTTGGTAAATTATTCCATGCTTGAATTTCCATTATTTTATAATTATTTTTTGCTAATTTTCTGTGTTTTATATTTTTATTTGGATAATAAATATTCTAAGCATATTTTTAATTTAGATATCAATAAATATATTTATATTGTTTTTACATTATTTGTACTGGTATTTACATATATCTATATCTGTATTTATGATGATAATAGATCAAATTATCGAGCTTTATTTTTAGGATATTGTGTAGATGTCAAAAGAAAAAGTTTTGTTTTTGATGAGTTTGATAATTTGGCAATTATAAATTGTAAGGAAAATATATCTTCAGGGAATTTAGAAATTTTTGAAAAAGGGTTGCTAATGAGGCCTTCTAAGGAAAATATTTTAAAAATGATTTATGTATATCATGCAGTTGGGGATTTTGATAAAAGAGATAAACTTTTAAACAAGTATAACAGCAGGTACTCACTTAACTATGATTTAAGTGATGTGCTTAAGATGAAATTTTATTGACAATCTGCAGGCAAATAAACTTTTGCAATATCTGAGGATGTGCATGTCCAATTTGAATTGTCATTATCTGATACAGTTAAATTAAAATTTATATGCTTATTGGCGATTTTATACGAAATATTATCTTTTAATTCAAATAAAATATTGCAAGTGTTTTTCTTAGGTGAGGTTAGAGTGGCCGATTTTATAAAACTATTAAGAGATTCATTATTATATATATGATTGATTTCAATTTGAGTGGGGCATGATCCTTGTTGGCTGTAAGTGTAATTGATAAAAGTTTTGTAGGTATCAATATGGCTAATAACGTTTATGACTTGAGCTCGAACCGCATAGGATTGGTAAATAGGGATACTAATTGCTGCGAGTACACTGATCACAGTAATAACTATTAATAGTTCAATTATAGTAAATCCTGATTTCATATGAGTGCTTCTTTAAGTTTACAAAATATAAGCAATTATTGTGCCATTAATTATTTTAAATTAAAACAGTAACTTATGGTTTTTTGAAAAAAAGTATTGTGACAAAAAAAGTCAATAAATTTGTTTATTTGTAACCCTGATTCTCATACGGATTTCAACAGAGATAGGTTTAAGAGGGAATTTAGATAACATAGCATTTTGCTTCCAGATCGATAAATTTCAAAGCTGCACAATGAACTAATATTATCCCGCTTAAGAAGAACGATATGTGCTGCGGTTTAATAAATTTGGAATCCAAATTAGGTGATGCTGTATTCACTAAATAAGTGTTCAATGAAATCTACACAAACATTCACTCCAAAATTCAAACTGGAAACAGCAAGCCTTTAACTTGATCAAGGCTATTTAATTCTGCAGGGGGCGGTGCTTTGGGTGTGGGGCAAACAGCTTTGAAACGTTGGGTGATTCAACACCAATTTGAGCGCATAAGCCAGCCCCAGCTTGCTCTGGCTTTAACGGCTCTCAGCAACTTAAAGCTCGCATTTTATCAGCCTTAACAGGAGAAGATGGGCTAAAAAACTGAAGCTCTTTTAATGTTAGACGAACGATTACGGTGTCTTACATTTTGTGTATTTGTGTTCAATGCGACATGTAAGAACTTGAATCCAGATCTTACTAAGCTTAAATTCATGGTTAGCGGTCTACTTATGCAAAGTCGTTGTTTATTAGGTAATCGTGGCATTGGATATATGTTGACGAAGTAAGATATCAAGATTGGGCAGTGGATTTATATGCATAAATTAAAATATCTTTTTATAGTTGGTGAGATGCGCCGGTTGTTTGATTGGGCCTTAATATATTAGGGTGTGTCCTCATTTAAAGAATAATATTTAAATACATAGAATAAACCTTTAATTTATTTATATACTTTTCAATATTTTGCGTTCTTTTTTAGGTGATATTTGGTAGCAGGTTAAATAAATCATAAAACTTCATGGCTGTTACTGTTCAAAGAAAAATAGAAATATTATGGAGGCAATTTTTTTGAAACTACGCAGAGGTGTAGCATTGCGTAATATCTCTTGGGAGTTTTGCTCTTAGAAAAAAGCTTATAATCGATTTAATCGCGAGGCAATCCAGGGATGATGGGATAAATTTTTTCAGACTGCGAGGTAGCTTGGGTTAAGGTGTTTAGTTAAAAACGCCTTTTAAGAATTAGATTAAAATAGTTTCAGTGTGATATTGAATCGCCTTGATAAGTTGGCGCGGAATTATCAGTTTATGGTTTATATTGCATGTATGTTTATTTGGTGTAAAGCCAAATGAGGACAAGCCATAATTAATTATTAAAAAGCCCACACAGTGGGCTTTTTAATATCACATCTGACTTTGAATATAATTCTCAATACCTACAGTTTCAGTCAAATCCAGCTGCGTTGTTGTCCAGTCTAACCACTCTTCTTCTTTTTCTAGAATTTCCTGAGCCAAGTCGCGGGTCACATAGTCCAATTGCTCTTCAGCAAGCGCTACAGCTTTCTGCAGGGCTTCAATGTTCTCTTTGACTTTACGTACATCACAGTTCAATACTTCAACGGTATGCTGGCCGATATAGAGCTTGCCGAGGTGTTGCAGATTTGGCAGGCCTTCTAAAAAAAGAATCCGTTCGATAATTTTATCTGCGTGTTTCATTTGACGGATTGATTCCTTATATTCCGCTGAACCGAGCTGCTCAATACCCCAGTCATTAAACATGCGGGAATGCAGAAAATATTGGTTGATCGCAGTTAAATGATGATAAAGCACCTGATTTAACTGATTAATTACATCACGATTGCCTTTCATTGCATTTGCTCCATCAAAATCAAAAAAAGCCATGTTTGCTGTAAGCGATTTAAGGCTTAAATAAATACAGTTTTCATCATTATCTTAAACAAGTCATGTGCATAAGGCGAGTAATTTATAGAACGGCAAATGAAAATCGCAATCAAATAAATTCAGTCTAAAAGAAAAAAACCGCCTAGAGTCATGGCGGGGAGGAGGAATGGCTGTTAGACCATTTAAATTATCGTTATCTTTATTTTGCGGATTAATAAGTCATATCAGGCGGCAACTGCTAAGCGGGCTGCAATTTGAGAAATTTCATCGCTGATAATCATGCGGGCTTCAGGCGCACAGCGGCCACAGCAGGTGCCTAAGTCCAAAAGATCTCGTACTTCACGATAGCTTTCTGCGCCATTGGAAATAGCGTCTTTAATGTCTTGATCAGTAATTCCGCGGCACAAGCAAACGTACATAACAGATACAGCCAAAATGATTAAATGGGATAAGTATTATTATTGATAATTATTATCGTTTGTCAATAAAAATCATTTTTAAAACCAATTCTTTTAATTGGGAATTTGAATAAAAAAATACCGCCTGAACGGAAATCCAAGTATTTTGGGATTTCTGTGCAATGGCGGTGCATTGTTCTAAGCTAAAAATGTGTGGCTTGGTATGTTTGTATTTATTTTAAATTATTGATTAATAATAACTATTCCATCCATTTCAACTAAGGCGCCTTTAGGCAGGCTAGCTACGCCTAATGCTGCGCGGGCAGGGTAGGGCTGTGCAAAATATTCGCCCATAATTTGATTGACCAGTTGGAAGTTGGATAAATCGGTGAGGAAAATATTCAATTTTGCGATATCTGCCAATGTGCCGCCAGCGGCTTCACAAACAGCTTTTAAGTTGTCAAACACACGGCGGATCTGCGCTTCAATGCCTTCTACCAATTCCATGCTGTAAGGGTCTAAGCCAATTTGACCTGAAAGATACAGTGTATTGCCAGCTAAAATAGCCTGTGAATACGTGCCAATGGCGGCTGGAGCATTTTCAGTATGGATGACTTGGCGTGACATTGATTTCTCCTTTTATCTCTTACAGGCATCATACCCCATACAGGGTCACTCTGCCTGCTAAATCAAAATAATTAACTGGCGATCGGGGTTTCAGCGCTGTTTAATGGCTGTGCAAGACGCTCGATGCGAGGAAAGCCGAAATGCATGCGCAGATTGCGGATAACTTCAGCCATCTGCTTACGGTCATGCACTACAATGCTGACATAAGTTTTACCGTCATAGGTGCGCACCGATTCAACCCCAACTTTATCTTTTCGGCATTGGTAAATCAGTTCAGAAATTTGTTCATCATTCATGCTGATATTGATGCTGAGATAGGCGCTGAAACTGATGTCATCAAGGCTTTCGCTATTCCAGTGCAGCGGCATGATGTTTTCTGGGTGCAAATGCTGCTCATGAAGCAGATTATGGCAGCGCGAACGGTGCACAATCAGGCCGCGGCGGGATAAATGGCCTTGAATTGGGTCGCCCAGCACTGGATTACAGCAGTGCGCATATTTGACATCAATGCCTTCAGTGCCTTGAATCAAGCGGTCGGAGGCGTTGGATTCCTGCGGCGCGTCCTGTGCATACAAATGGTTGGCGACCAGCTGCGGCAATAGATCGCCGACAGCAATTTGCTCATACAGCTGATCTTCACATTTAATATGGCGCCATTCCAGCACATTTTCCCAATCCGCCTGAGTGAGATCTTTAACAGAGCGGTTAAACAGCTTTAATGCGCGGTTCAGCGCCTGTTGGCCGACAAGACGCTGCTCATCAATATCTTGATCGCGTAAAATATTTTGCAGGGCGCGGCGGGCTTTTTGGGTATTAATAAAGCTGAGCCAGTCAGGATTTGGTGTTGCAAGGACATCAGTAATGATTTCAATCACCTGACCGCTTTGCAGCGGCGTAGACAGCGGTTTGGTTTGCCCGTTTATTTTTGCGCCCACAGCATGGTTGCCCAAAAATAGGCTGGCTGAGTAAGCAAAATCTACTGCGGTTGCGCCTTGCGGTAATTCATGCAGATGGCCGTGCGGGGTATATACCCAAATTTTTTCCTGATGCAGATAGTCCAGCAGTTCATTGAATGTGGTTTTGGCGCATTCGCCATCGACCAAAACGTTTAAATTTTGCATGGATGCCTGAATGGCAGAACGGCAGGCTTGGGGTGCATTTTCACCCAGCACTACGCCAAAACGCGCAGCTTTGCGCATCAGTTCGGTTTGAATGGTCAGGGATAATGTGGTTTTTTCGCCTTTTAAGCGCATCATAAGCGATTGGTTGCCGCCGGGCAGCGGCCGGCGGATATGGTCCGCATAATACTGCACTTGAAAACTGCTGCGCAGGATTTCAGCCAGCCGGTCGCAGTCAGCAATGCTCTGCAGAATAATCTCAAAAGCATGGCTGTGTGTCAGTTCCTGCAGGTCGATATCATTTTTGACAAAATGGCGGAGAAGTTCGATGTTGTTATTTTTCTTTTTAATGCGGCCGGTTATATGGTGTTCTTGAAGTAAGGCAGAGAGGTTGTTTTCCCATTTTGTTTGGTATTCACAGCGTTTGGGCTTGGTTTGCAACAGAGCATCCTGAACATTGTTGTACATATCTAAATCAAGATTTTGATAGCACAGATGCTCAAGGTTATCGGCCATCTCATTCATGCCCACCAGACGCGCCATTGGGACAAAAATTTCAAAAGTTTCCTGCGCAATCCGCGCGCGCTTATCTGGACGCAATGCGCCCAGTGTCGTCATATTATGGTAACGGTCCGCCAGTTTAATAATGATCACGCGAGGATCCTGCAAGGTTGCCTGCAGGATTTTACGAAAGGTGGCGGCCTTGTTGTACTCTTTGTCGCTGGAATGGCTCAGCTTGGTTACGCCATCCACCAGTTCAGCTACCGTTTTGCCGAAGCGTTCGGTAATATCGTCTTTGCTGAATTCGGTATCTTCAATGACATCATGCAGCAGGGCTGACATTAATGTTTCTGCGTCAAGACGCATATGCGCTAAAATGCAGCTGACCGCAATCGGATGCAGGATATAGGGTTCACCGCTTTTGCGGGTAATGCCGTCATGCGCAATATCGGCATAGTCGCAAGCTTCAAGCACACGTTCGACTTCGCTTTCTGGAAGATAAGCGTCGATAATAATTTTGAGCTGCTGCTTGGCTTGACTGACCTCTGGGCCTGGCATAGAACACCTTTACTGCTGAATTTACAAATGAAACGGTTAATCCTCTAATGAAATGCATATTGCATGACTTGTCAATTTTTTCAGCAAAAAAAATGAAAAAAAATTACAAAGGAAACCCTGTACAGACTTACTTTATAACTGTTCTGGCGCAAATATAAAAGGCAGCGTAATAAAAAAGCCTAGCATAGAGCTAGGCTTTTTTATTACAGCAGAACTTATTGGAAAGAAAAGCCGTCTAAATTCAGATTTTTTGCTGAAAGTGCAAGATCCAGGCTTGATGCTTGGTAGTCTTGATCGCGCTGTTTTAAAATGTCTTTAGACACATGGCCTTCAGCGATTTCACGCAGCGCAACGACTGTAGGCTTGTCATTATCCCATTCTACAGTTGGCTCAATGCCTTGACGTGCCAATTGACGCGCGCGTTTGCTTGCCACTAGTACAAGCTCAAAGCGGTTGTCTACATGGTCTAAACAATCTTCAACGGTTACGCGTGCCATAAGAATTCTCGTTTGAATAGTAAATTTGAACAGACTGTGCAGTATAAAAGGCTTTGTCTGCAGACTCAAGTTTTAATCACAAAACACTGGTCGGGGTAATCAGTTTTTGAATTAAATCCTGATGGCGCTCAGTCTGCTGTTTCAGTGCCAGGCGGTTGGCAATAATCACGGCTTCAAGATCATGCAATGCTTTATTAAAGTCGTCATTGATAATAACAAAATCAAAATTTACATACTGCTGCATGTCTTCAACAGCGCAGCTGAGGCGGTGTTCAATCACTTCGACAGAGTCTGTGCCGCGGTTGGACAGGCGCTGGCGCAAATCAAACTGGCTGGGCGGCAAAATAAAAATTTGTTTGGATTCAGGAAAAAGCTTGCGGACCTGTTCGGCGCCTTGCCAGTCAATTTCCAGCAGGACATCGTGGCCTTTTGCCAGCTGTTCTTTTACTGTGCGCTGTGCAGTGCCGTAATAGTTGCCGAAAACTTCAGCATATTCAATAAATCCGCCTTCTTGAACCAATGCCAAAAAGTCTTCTTTGGTTGAAAAGTGGTAATGAACGCCGTCAAGTTCGCCAGGGCGCTGGCCGCGGGTCGTATGGGAAACGGAAACATGCAGATTGTTGACACGTTCAAGTAGGGCTTTAACAAGAGATGTTTTGCCTGTTCCTGACGCTGCAGAAACGACAAACAAGAGACCCGACATGATATTTTTCCTGATATGATAAAATATCTTCTCTATTTTAGAGCAGACGACCCGCAAACAAAATAGCCAAGCGTCTTTTTGTTGGCATTTATTTTAAAATCGTTTGCGCATTGATTCGAACATTGAGGGTTCTATGGAAATTGTATTGGCTAATCCCCGTGGTTTTTGTGCAGGTGTCGACCGAGCAATTGCGATTGTGAACCGCGCCCTTGAATGCTTTAATCCGCCGATTTATGTGCGCCATGAGGTGGTGCATAACAAATTTGTGGTTGATGACCTGCGTCAGCGCGGCGCTATTTTTGTTGAAGAGCTGGATGAAGTGCCGGATGACAATATTGTGATTTTCAGCGCGCACGGTGTATCCAAAGCAGTCCAGCAGGAAGCGGAACGCCGCGGCTTGAAAGTGTTTGATGCAACCTGCCCTTTAGTCACTAAGGTGCATATTGAAGTCACCAAGTATGCGCGCGAAGGGGTAGAGGCGATTTTGATTGGCCATGAAGGCCATCCGGAAGTCGAAGGCACTATGGGGCAATACGACACCAAAAATGGCGGTTCGATTTATTTAGTGGAAGATGAAGCTGATGTAGCGGGCCTAAATGTCCGAAACCCAGCCAAAGTGGCTTTTGTGACGCAAACGACTTTGTCTATCGATGATACGGCCAAAGTCATTGATGCATTGCGTGCTAAATTCCCTCTGATTCAGGGGCCGCGTAAAGATGATATTTGCTATGCCACGCAAAACCGTCAGGATGCTGTCCGCGATTTGGCGGCGCAATGTGACGTGGTTTTGGTGGTGGGTTCGCCAAATTCATCTAATTCTAACCGTCTGCGTGAGTTGGCTGAGCGCATGGGTAAGCATGCATATTTAGTGGACAATGCGGATCAGCTGAAACAGGCGTGGTTCAATGCAGAGTCAAAAATTGGCGTCACCGCTGGCGCTTCTGCACCGGAAATTTTAATTAAGCAGGTGATTCAGCGTTTGCAGGATTGGGGTGCTGCTGCCCCGCAGGAATTGTCTGGACGGGAAGAAAATATTACCTTTAGTTTGCCTAAAGAGTTACGTATTCCTGTAACTCAAGCCTAAAGTGCAGACTGTTTAACATTCTGATATTTTTTAAAAATTGACAGATTATTGCTTTTTGGCAATGATCTGTTTTTTTATACCTTTTATCTCTATTTGTGCTGGTTTTGTAAAATTAATAGATATTATTTTTAATAGGGAAAGGGGCTGTTTTTTTGGGGGGCGTATGCAGAAAAATAAGGGATTTACTTTAATTGAGCTGATAGTGACACTTTCTGTGTTGGCGATTATTTCTATGATGGCAGCGCCGTCTTTTTCAGATCTGCTCGCAAAACAGAAACTTAATTCGGCGACTTCGGACTTGATTGACACACTGACTCTGGCAAGAAATCAAGCAGTGCTATTAAGGACTGCAACTACAGTAAATCTGAATTCTGAAGGTGCAAATACTGACCTTATTTTTTACTGGTCTCCTAGTGAAAATAATACCTTAAAGAGCCCTACGAGCCAAAGTACAATTAATTTTAGGCGCGATGGATCTGCAAGCAGCGCTTCTGATATTTCTTTTGAAATTTGCAACTCTAAGTCGAATACAACAAAGACCTTTTCTCTTTCAGTGATGGGTACTCTTTCTATGACGCCAAATAAGGATGGAACCTGTTGATGAATATGAATAAACAGCAAGGGGTTGGGCTGGTGGAAGTGCTGGTTGCGCTACT
>JASLHF010000221.1 GCA_030152275.1 Acinetobacter sp.
ATGCCAGTCATTACCGCCATGTGCTGCAGGTCGTATTCGATCAACTGCTGTCCGCACCCAAGCATCATCATTATTTGCCGCAAAGCCAGCACCCGCGCTTAAAACCGGTTCTAGATGACTTATCCTCACCGGCGCTGTTCCGGCAAAGCCTGCAGCAGATTATTGCGCATGCGTCTGTCAGCGAACGCCAGCTGCTGCGCATCAGCCAGTCGGAACTGCAGCTCAGCCTATCTGAATGGCGCAGCCGCGCAAAAATTCTGCATGCCATCGTTCAGCTGCGTCAAGGCCAATCAATTAAAGCGCTCAGCCTCGAACTCGGCTATCAGCACAGCTCCAATTTTATCGAATTTTTTAAACGCTATACCGGGCAAACCCCAGCACAATTTAAAAGCGGCGCCTCAGAAGTGTGGCCATAGAGCAAACCGTATACAGTCCAATGCAGGGTGCGCCTGCAAATATCTGACAGCCCGTCCATAAGCATTTGGGGAATGCTCTAATTTATAATTTAACTTAATGATTTTATAATCAATTATGCATAAACCCGTCATGCATACAAAACGCAGCAAAAGCGTATGACGCTCTACTTGCAGATACGCCAATTTCCAGCTAAAACTTGATTTCAATTCATACCACTACAGGGAATACGCATGTCTGCGTCGGTTTATCACATTCCGCTTCAAACGATCCGCGGTGAAAGCGCTGATTTAAGCCAATATCAAGGCAAAGTGCTGCTGATTGTTAATGTGGCATCTAAATGCGGTCTAACACCGCAGTACGAAGGCTTGGAAAAGCTGTATCAAGACAAAAAACAGGACGGTCTGGAAATTTTGGGCTTTCCAGCCAACAATTTTTTAGCGCAGGAGCCGGGCAGCAATGAAGAAATTCAGCAGTTCTGTTCACTCAATTATCAAGTCGATTTCCCGCTGTTTGCTAAAATTTCAGTGGCTGGCGAAGATAAACATCCGCTTTATCAAACCTTAACGCAAGCAGTGCCGGAACGCACCGGCGAAGGCCCATGGAAACAGGATTTAATTGATTATGGCCTGACACCAAATGAAGCGCCTGAAGTGCTGTGGAACTTTGAAAAATTTTTAGTCAACAAGCAAGGAGATGTCGTCGCCCGCTTTGCGCCGGATATTAAAGCGGATGATCCGCGCCTGCTTGATGCAATCAATGCAGAGCTTGCAAAATAATTATTATTTTATCAGGAGGCGGGAATCCTCTCCTCCTGACAGGCTTGCAAATCTGCTATTTTTTTTCATCATTTTAAAAATTTAATAACAAATATTGCACATTTGATCAAAAACTGAGTGTTTATATAGTGATATCAAGTCACATACGGACAGGGTCTAGGCCAGATGATGAAGAATATATTATAAAAGCAATTGTTTTCTCCGTTTCTGCGTCTTAGTCTGCCGTATCCGCCTTCGCTGCCCCGTATCCAGAGCATTCATACCAAAATGCACAGCATAATACTCATGCACCAGCGCAAAAAATGCCAGCAAAACATCAAGCGCAGCAGCATAAGAAAGCGCTTAAACCCTCTCATGACTGGCGCGCCGGACAGCAGCGGCCAAGCCAATACTGCAGCGCAGGCTGCAAAGTTGACCCTGTAAAATTCAAAAAACTCAGTAAACCCGGCAAGAATCCGCGGTGGATTAAAGTGAACGGCGATTATGTACTGATCAACACAGCGAATCATCATATTATTAAAGTCATTGCCGGCTAAATCTCAAAATGAAAAAAAGAGCGTATAAACGCTCTTTTTCCTCATTTTTTGTTATCGCTTTGCAGCAATCTATTTTTAATTCACATTTCGTACTTATATTGAATGACATATACACTGACTATCCAAGAGTTTGACTAAACTAATGAAAAAATTTCTGCAAGGCGCGCTGCTTCCTTTCAGCATTTTTGCCACCGGCTTGGCGCTGCTGGGCTGTGATCAGACTGCGCCGCCGCATGCGGATAGCGCATCTGAAGGCTCCAATAAGAGCAATGTAGAAATTTCACAGCCTGCTGCAGTTCAAGCTCAAAGTGAACTGAAAAGCGGCAATATGTTTTATGTCATCCGCGATGTGGCGGATCTGCAGCTTAAAGCTGGAGATTATGTTGAGCAGCTGCAGCAAACTCAAGAAAATCTGCGCTCAGCTGTTGACAGCAAAGACATTGAACAGCTGCAGCGCAATGCAGCGCAGCTGAAAACACAGCTGAAAGATTTTGATCAGGCGCTTAGCAGTATTCAGTTAAAAACCCGTGAAATTTCGGATATCCGCCAAAATGTACTGGATGCCAATCATCAAGTACTGGCCTCCCCCTTACTGAATGGCGCGACCAGCATTAGCCAAGCCGATATGAAAAAGATAGAACAGCAGATGGTGTCTATACAGTCCGAGATGTTCAAGCTGGCCGGCATGCTGATACAAAACAGCAGCTCCAATGATCACGGAGATTCTGCATCATCTTAAACACAGTTAAAACTCATGTATAAGACGTGAGTTTTTCGGTTGTTCCCTCTTATAAAAAACTCAGCATTCTGTGACTTGCACCGTAGTTAACCTTCGCCGGTAATAGGGACAACTATGCCAATATTACAGTCTGGGTCCTGACCTATCGCGCGAATCAAATCCTGCTGAAATCGGCTTTTAGCAAAGCGGTACTGTTTAGGCAGAAATAGACTGATACGTGTGCGGTCTACACCTAGGCCTTCGACCAATGTTTTTTGCAAATAGGCGCCGCTGTCTGCCCGCGCGAACAGTGTGCCTAGCTGAATTTCCTGTTCTAACCGGTTATCCGTAAATACTATGTGCTCTGCAGCAGTAAATGCCACGCAGCGCTGGTAGGCTTGTTTTAAATTGCTATAAGCATGCAAATACGGAATATTCACTTCTGCGCTCAACCCATTGCCGTAAGCATTGGCCACTAAAGACGCTTCTGTAGGATAATTCGGTGAAACCTTATATGGCTGCTGCTGACAGCCAGCCAATCCCATACTCAGTATCAAGCAGCCGTAAAGCATCATTTTGATTGTATTCATTTTATTTTAGTTCTTATGCAAGCATGCCCGGCACATCTTAGCAAATTATGCGCAATTGGCAATTTTTAAGTGATGCCGCCTCGATATACTTAGGCAATCCTGCTTGATGATTTACGGCTCAAGCTTTTATCCAATACCTTAATGTTTAAGCACTTGCAGATAAAAAATTCAAATAATTTCATCAGGATTCAACCCAAGACATCTTAAAGTGTCGAAACTGAATGCTCAGGCGGTATACGGATAACACTATAGCATCATCCGTCAGGGCTAAACATTTTGCTTATACAAGGCGCATACATCCCGTGTTCAATTCACATACCTATTCAAATGCTTTAATTTAAAATAAAACAGCAGTGTCCAACACATCCAGCCGCTTCATTATGTTATGCGTGTTTTAAACTAAAAATCTATTTTGCTTACTGTGCGGCAAGGAGCGCTAAAGCTATGCAGCTGATTATTTTTGCCGGTGTGCAAGCCTCCGGAAAATCGACATTTTACTTACTGAATCTGTATCAAAGTCATTTACGGATTAATCTGGATATGCTGAAAACACGGCATCGGGAAAATATCATTTTTGAAGCGGCTTTAGCTTCAAAAACCCAAATGGTCATTGATAATACCAACCCTACAGGTGCAGACCGTGCCCGCTATATAGAGCGGGCCAAAACAGCGGGCTTTGAGGTCATTGCTTATTATTTTGAAACCGATTTAAACAGTACTTTAGAACGAAACAGTTACCGCAATGGTAAAGCCAATATTCCAGAAACCGGTGTAAGAGCAACGTATAAAAAGCTAGAAGTGCCAAGTTTTGATGAAGGCTTTGACCAAATTTTTAAAATTAAGATTGTAGGGAATGGAGAGTTTTCTATTCTGCCTTTAACCAAGCCTGCTGACTAACTGGCTGCTTGCCGCTTCTGCCAGTTTTTAAAAGCTTGCTGCATAGCCTGCCGCTCAAAAGGTTTCACCGCACGGTTTTCCATTTGGGAAAAATCCCCTTTATAAGCCAAAGCGACCATCGACTTGGCCAATTCCTGAATACTGGCATGCCCGCGGTGTTCATAGCCCTGAATTTCTTCCTGCCGCAGACTAAAATCCCAGCAGGACACAACTGAACTCATATCAATAGCAAGGCTGAGATAATAGTGATCATCATCTCTGTACAATTCCCAAAAATGCGGTTCGAAATCAATGAGGTTCATGGCAGTCAACGCTATAAAAGAATTTTACCAATGTATGCTTCATGCTGCATGAATTCTATAGAACTTTAGATTTATCAAAATAATCAAATTGATTTTGGCATAAAAAAACCGCCCTTTCAGGCGGTTTTTCAATCTCAAACTGCGTCTTATTGAGCGCGGTTTTTGATTTTGCGGATGGTTTCCAGCTGAGCAGCAGTTTCTGCAAGAGCAGCCAAAGCAGCAGCAGAGTCCAAATCGCTCTTTTGATTCGCAAGCAATTGTTCAGCATTTTTACGCGCTTCAATAATTGCAGCTTCATCTAAGTTTTCGGCACGGACTGCAGTATCTGCAAGCACCGTAACGACGTGCGGTTGAACTTCTAGTACACCACCAGATACATAGATTAATTCTTCTGTACCGTTTTCAAGCAGAACGCGGATTGCGCCCGGCTTGAGCAAAGTTACCAGCGGAGCATGGCCAGGCATAATACCTAACTCACCGCCAGCACCTTTAGCAATTAGCATAGTTACAGTGCCAGAGTACAAAGACTCTTTAACACTTACAACGTCACATTGCATAGTTGACATGAGAATCTCCTAAATTAGGTAACTAATTAAAGTTTCTCAGCTTTAGCAATCACTTCGTCAATACCACCAACCATGTAGAACGCTTGTTCTGGGATGTGATCGTATTCACCAGCTAGAAGACCTTTAAAGCCACGAATTGTTTCTTTAAGCGGTACAAGTTTACCAGGAGCACCAGTAAACACTTCAGCTACGTGGAACGGTTGAGAGAAGAAACGCTGAATCTTACGTGCACGGTATACAGTAAGTTTGTCTTCTTCTGCCAATTCGTCCATACCAAGAATTGCGATAATGTCTTTCAATTCTTTGTAACGTTGAAGAACGTTTTGAACTGAACGAGCGATTTCGTAATGCTCAGCACCGACTACAAGTGGATCTAACTGACGTGAAGTTGAGTCAAGTGGATCGATCGCTGGGTAAATACCAGAAGATGCGATGTCACGGCTCAATACAACAGTTGCGTCCAAGTGAGCGAACGTAGTTGCAGGCGATGGATCTGTTAAGTCATCGGCAGGTACGTATACCGCTTGGATT
>JASLHF010000222.1 GCA_030152275.1 Acinetobacter sp.
TTTCTAAAGCCTAAGGACATTAATTTAAATGCTGCAGGCGCTGTTGTCACAGATAATGCTGTTTCCTAGTTACCCAATAGACATCAGCTAAGATTGAGATTCGGCCTCATTGCTAAAATCTCTCCCTCTTTAAAATGCGTAAAAAAGATTTATATAAGAGAGCTTATAGACTGTTTTTATATACCTTTTTATGAAATTGCGTAGATTCCGATTACATTTGAATATACAGCCATTAGAGCTGTTAAATCATTATGCGATCAGATGACCACAACAAGTAGACTTCGCGGGAAACTATTGAAGCTTCTAGACGCTTTAATCACTGCAGCGAATGACTACGGTATTGGCCATTTTGTCATGCCAGCCCTGCTTTCGTTTATCAAACGCAACCCAAATTAAGCCAATACCGAAGACCATAATGGCAGGGAAATATCCGATATATCGCAAAATGGACTGTTTAATTGTTAGTTTGTGTCCGCTGTCTGCATCAACAATTTTTAAACCCAGCAGTATTTTGCCTGGCGAAGCAGACCAAAGCATCCACACGATCATGGTATAGACAAAGGGCAAACCATAATTCAGCAGCAGATCGGCCCAGAGCATCGGCGGATTTCCAGTCAGTTCCAGACTTAAATAATCCATTAAATTGCCGCGATAAATGAGCCAGGCCACTGGCGCAGTGATAAACATTAAAATGATGGTATCCAGCACAGTTGCGCCAGTTCTAACCCAAAATCCAGCATATTCAACATCGTCATCGAGCATTTGTTATTTTCCGTATTTTATTTGCCACCAACATACTTGATTTTAGCGCGTGAAAGATGAATTTTTATGATTGTTTTGTTGAAAAAAAATCCCTCTGCTGAAGGATTTTTTAATTTTGAGAGAATGGCTTTAATATTTACCAATGCTTTGATTCAGGCTTTGCAGATAAATTTCAGCATCAACACCATTGTTAAAATGTTTTTCAAATAATCCCGTGTTTTGCACACTGTTTGGCGTGTACTCCACCCCTACTGTGAAAGTGCCGTTATGCGCATTTTTAGATACTCTGACCGCAATCACATGCTGCGAATTCAAATAGAATCCGTCTTCAATCTTAACTAACATACATGCCTCAAGCCTTAAGGATGAATGGTCACGATGTTGCTTGTATAACCATTCAATTATTAAAGCAAAACTTAATAATACAGTTTACAGTTAAGCAATTATAACGCATAAATTGTGATTTAAATTACACTTTTCACATAAAATATGTTTTTTTCTGCTTTTTTTAAATGCTTTCTTCAGAACAGCATGTTTTTTAAAAAAGTGATATTACTGCTTATTTGCATCCGGTTATGCACTTTTAGCACGCTTAAAAATAACATCACTTTTAAAGTGTCTATAAAACTAGAAACAGATAAACATGACAAAACAGCTGCACGGCATTCACTTGAAATTTGAAACATTAAGACAAATCACAGGACTGCATTTAATAAAAAATATAAAATTGGCAGAATGAAGCAGACGATATGAACCTAAATAAATGCCATCAGTAGGCATAAAAAAACCCTTTGCTCTGCAGCAAAGGGTTTTTCATTTCAAGCCAAATTAAACATTCAGCATGCTGTTGAGTGTTTCCGCCACATTTTTAGATTTCACCAATGGTTTCAATGCTTCCAATTCGGCTTTTACCTCACTGCGCTGCGGTTCCGCCAAAGTGTACCAGCGTGACAAAATCTGCAGCAGACGCGCCCCTACAATTGGGTTTTTCTGGTCTAAATATTTTGCCAAATTGATGATATGCGCTACACCGAAGCCCCACGTATTCACCGGGTTGACATTTAAACCGCCAGTCACAGCACGAATGCGGTTTGGCACACCCAAATCATAATCAGGCAGTTTAGTTAGATACTCAATTGTGGCGGATGTTGCTTTAGGATGAGCCGCCTGCACCATAAACCATTGGTCGAGTGAAAGCGCTTCATTTTTAAAACGGCGGTAGAAATCAGCCAAAACATCTTTAGCTTGCGGCGCATCATTCCATACCAAGACCCGTAAAGCGCCTAAACGTTCTGACATATTGCCGGTAGATTCGTACTGCTCATTGGCCAATTCAAATACAGATTCATCACCCTGACGCGCCATCATGCTCAGCATAATATTTTTCAGCGCGCGCACGCCCATCGCTTGGGAAAACTCTTTTTGCGTATCCGGATCCAGCTGCAAATAAGTATCTTTACAGAAACCGCCCAAAGCGCGCGCCAATGTATCAAGCAGCGCATTGCGTTTTTCCTGAATAACAACAGGATTGTAGCCTGTATCAATTCGACTGCCCAAATAGCCTTCCGCCGGTACATCAAACATGCGTGATGCTAAAAGCGGATCTTTTTGAATCAAATTTGGCACAGTTTTTTGCATGGCTTGAATGTAAATTTCACAGTCATGATCATTCAGTAAAATCCGGTCAAGCAAGGTTTGCGCGGCTTGCCATTGGTTAAAGCCATTGGTTTCATACTGCATCAAGAATGCCAGTTCATCATCTGAATAGTTAAATTCCAAATTCACTGGAGCAGAGAAGTTGCGCAGCAAAGATACG
>JASLHF010000233.1 GCA_030152275.1 Acinetobacter sp.
TACACATGTTTTTTCAGCTCATGACGGAAGGCATTTTCCTCCATCATGCTCTCTGCCACTTGCTGTTTCAATTTGTCGCTAGGCGCATTTAACGGACGGCCAAACGGGAAACATAAGGCTTTGACCACACCTGCTGCCAGACGCATCGGGAAGTTGGCGAATAAGCCATAAAAAGCTTCTTGTGCATTAAATAAGGCTTTTTCTACAGCTAAACGCGCATGTAATGCTTCGGCATCGGTTTTTTTACTGTGTTCAAAGTATTTTAAAATGGCGGTCGCAATAAACAGATGCGTATGAATATCAGCTAAACGCCCAGACAGCATTTCTTTGCGTTTAATATCACCCGCCAAAAGTCCCAGACACATATCTGCGGTTAAGGCAAAGTTGGCGCTGAGGCGGTTGACGACTTTGTAATATGGCTTGGTCAGTTCAGTTGCGCTTTTTGGCGAGTCACTGGAACCGCCCGTAAAGCCATAAGCAAATGAGCGTGCAGTACGGTTAAAGGTATAGCCCAAATGCTTGAACAGCATGTCATTAAAGGTTTTTAGCGCACTATCTTTATCTTCTGCTTGCAGCAATTGCAGTTCTTCAAACAAATATGGATGGCAGCGCATGGAGCCTTGTCCAAAAATCATCAAAGAACGGCTGAGAATATTCGCGCCTTCCACCGTAATGGATACCGGAATGGCTTGATAGCTGAGCGCCAAGAAATTACGCGGGCCAAGCTGAATGGCACGGCCGCCCACCACATCCATACCGTGATTAATCACTTTACGCATGGTTTCAGTGGCATAGTATTTTGCCATAGCGGTCATGACAGCCGGTTTGCCGCCTTGATTGAGTCCACACGTCACCAAGTAGCGGAACGCTTCCAGCATGTAGGCATCACTGGCAATATCACTGGTGGCTTCCTGCACGCCTTCAAATTTACCCACAGAAATTTTAAATTGCTGACGCACACGGGAAAATGCGCCGACATTTAAATAAGCCATTTCCCCGGCAGCAGTTGACAGCGACGGCAGGGAAATACCGCGGCCCACAGCCAGACATTCCATCAGCATGCGCCAGCCTTTTCCGGCATTTTTTACCCCGCCGATAATCCAGTCCAGCGGAATAAAAACATTTTCACCATCGACCGTACCATTCATAAACGGTGAGCCGGGATTATGCCGCGCGCCAACTTTCACGCCTTCATGTGAAGATGGCAGCAGCGCACAGGTAATGCCGTATTCTTTTTTATTGGCATCGCCCAGCAAACCGTCGGGATCGTACATTTTAAATGCTAAGCCGACCACGGTGGCAATCGGGGCAAGGGTAATCCAGCGTTTCGAGAAATTCATGTTCAATCCTAGAATTTCTTTGCCTTCAAAATTGCCATAACAGACCACACCGGTATCTGGAATCGCGCCGGCATCAGAGCCTGCTTCAGGATTGGTTAAGCCAAAGCAGGGGATTTCTTCACCTTTGGCAAGACCGGGCAGGTAGCGGTCTTTTTGTTCTTCGGTGCCGTAATGCAGCAGCAGTTCACCCGGGCCAAGCGAGTTTGGCACCATACAGCTCACGGCTGTGGTGAGCGAGCGCGAGGCAATTTTGCTCATGACGCGGCTTTGCGCAAATGAAGAAAATTCACGGCCGCCATATTCTTTGGGAATAATTAGCCCTAAGAAACCATTTGATTTAATAAAATCCCACACATGGTCTGGCAGTCTTTTATGTTCATGATGAATTTCCCATTCATTAATCATGCCGCACAAATGCTCGACTTCATTATCCAAAAAGGCTTGTTCTTCATTTGATAATTTTGGATAAGGATAATTATTAAAGGTTTCCCAGTTTGGCGCACCCATAAACAGCTCTTTTTCCCACCAACTGGTGCCGGAATCGAGCGCTTCACGTTCGGTGCTGCTCATGCTGGGCATGGCATTGGCCAATGTTTTGTAGGCAGGTTTTGTTATCAGCGCCATGCGCAGCGGTTCAATCAGCACAATCAGGCTAACAATAATGAGCGGTATGCCCAAAATGAGTGACCACAGGCTTAAGAAAGCCACGACGACAGAAACGGCAATCAGCGTAATTGCACCGGCAGTACGCGATAAGCTAAAAAAGAAAATCGCCCATAAACTAAGCAGCAGAATGATGAGACTGATGATCAAAAACATCGCATATCCTCCAGTGTGCTGCACCTAAAGTCCAGTGAATCTTTGCTATTTCCCTTTGCTTAAAAAACTTGCATCTTACATAAGGGTCAGCTTTCCAACTGCGTTATAGCAAGAGGCGTTTTCGGAAATTCCTTGGCAAGTGCAGTGAGTTTGAATGCATGGATGCATTTTTATTTAAGTTATTAAAATCAGGCTTCGCTTTTCAGTCCATGCCGGAGATTTTTTATCCTGCTTTTTGAGTAGATAAAAATCCGTGACAGATTGAGTCAGCAGTTTATTTAAAAATAGAGTGATTTTTGAGCGCTGTAAAAGTGTGGACTGTGGGATAAATGTAAGACTTAAGTAATCCATACTTGGAATAAAGCTGATTTTAACTGCACGCTTTAACAGTAAAGGTTAAGCAAAATTCGGGCAAAAAAAATCCCTCAAATTTGAGGGATTTTTAAAAACTTAAGCAAGTCTAAGCAATGTAAAAGCTCAGCAGCGCTTAGGCTTCAATGGTTTGAACCGCAATTTTTTTCGCTGGGTCAACTTTACGGCGTACTGCAGGAACAGGTTCGCCATAGTATTGACGGTCAGCAAAGTAGCTTGAACGCACCATCGGCGCTGCCCAAATATTGCGAAAACCGAGTTTTTGGCCATGTTCTGTATAACGGTCAAATTCTTCAGGGGTCACGAAGCGGTCAATTGGTGCATGCTCTTTTGACGGCTGTAAATATTGACCAATGGTCACATAGTCCACGCCATGCGCATGCAAATCATCCAGCAGCGCAATCACTTCTTCTTCAGTTTCACCAATACCGACCATTAAACCGCATTTGGTAGGAACATCTGGGCAGTATTCTTTAAACATTTTTAACAGGTTTAAAGAGTGCTGATAATCAGAACCCGGACGCATAGCTTTATAGAGGCGCGGCACAGTTTCGATGTTGTGGTTAAACACATCTGGCGGGCATTCCGTCATAATGCGCAGCGCAACATCCATACGGCCGCGGAAGTCAGGTACCAAGATTTCCAATAAGGTTTTTGGACTGAGGTCACGGGCTTCTTTAATACAGTCCACAAAATGTTGCGCGCCACCATCTACAAGGTCATCACGGTCTACAGAAGTGATGACTGCATATTTAAGACCCAAATTGGCGATGGTTTCTGCCATATGACGCGGTTCGTCAGGATCGAGGGCATTTGGACGGCCATGTGCCACATCACAGAACGGGCAGCGGCGGGTACAAATATCACCCATGATCATAAAGGTTGCAGTACCGCCACCAAAGCATTCAGGTAAGTTCGGGCAAGCCGCTTCTTCACACACGGTATGTAATTTTTGTGCGCGTAAAGTTGTTTTGATGCGCTGAACTTCATCAGGAGCAGCCATTTTGACCCGAATCCAGTCAGGCTTACGAGGCGTTTCAACCGTTGGCACGACCTTCACAGGTATGCGAGCGACTTTTTCTGCGCCACGAAGTTTTACACCCTGTACAGGTTTGCGGTTCTCAGACATATTCAACTTTTCCACTGTTTTGAAGGGAGATATCTTCTACAATAATTTCTATTTTATTATAGCGGAAATGCCAAATGATGGGGCAAAAATACTATTCATTTACTAAATGCAGCCATCACTTAATATATGTAAGCTAAATACAGCAAAATGCCATGAATTACGTCATAATAGGCCCTAGACAAGCTATAAACTATTTTTAAGGAGCGTTGAATGCCACGTAAAAAAGAGGTCGTTAGTGGGAATTTCGTGAAATATGATGCGGTAGTTCTCGGTTCGGGCCCTGCGGGTGAAGGCGCTGCAATGAAACTTGCAAAATCCGGCAAGCGTGTTGCGATTGTGGATATGCGCGAACAGCTTGGCGGCAACTGTACGCATGTGGGGACAATTCCAAGTAAAGCATTGCGTCAGACTGTTTCCAGCATTATCCGCTATCAGCGTGATCCAATGTTCCAAAAAGTGGGTGAATGGAAACAGTTCACCATGAAACAGGTGCTTCGCAATGCGCATAAAGTGATTCAGCTGCAGGTTGATACACACTCACGCTTTTATGACCGCAACAAGATTGATATTTATCATGGCCGTGCATATGTGCAAGATCAGAACACCATTATGGTGTTTAGTCAGGATGGTATAACGGAAACGCTGGTGTTCCAGCAGCTGGTAATTGCAACTGGTTCGCGTCCTTACCGCCCAGATGTTTTGGACTTTAATCATCCGCGCGTTTTCGATTCAGACAAAATTCTGGATCTGGACTTTTCTATTAAGAAAATCATTATTTACGGCGCAGGCGTGATTGGCTGTGAATATGCGTCTATTTTTATTGGGTTAGATCATAAAGTTGATCTCATCAATACTCAGCACAAATTGCTGAGCTATCTGGATGATGAAATTTCAGATGCATTGTCTTACCACTTGCGTGAGCAAGGCGTGCTGATTCGCCATAATGAGCAGATTGATCACTTAGAAACATTTGATGATCATGTGGTCATGCATTTGCAAAGCGGTAAAAAAATTAAAGCCGATGCAATTCTGTGGTGTAACGGCCGTTCGGGTAATACCGATGGTTTAGGCCTGGAAAATGTAGGCTTGAAGCCAAACAGCCGCGGTCAATTGACTGTGAATGAAAAATATCAAACCGAAGTTGAAAATATTTATGCGGCCGGTGATGTCATTGGCTGGCCGTCACTGGCTTCAGCTGCCTATGACCAAGGCCGCTGCGCTGGCGCAAATATGAGTGGCGAAAAAGACGTCGCGCCTGTAACGGATATTCCAACAGGGATTTATACCATTCCTGAAATTTCTTCGATTGGTAAAACTGAACAGCAGTTAACTGAAGAAAAAATTCCGTACGAAGTAGGCCAAGCCTCTTTCCGTCATTTGGCGCGTGCGCAAATTACGGGTGACACAGTCGGCGAGCTTAAAATCTTGTTCCACCGTGACACTTTAGAAATTTTAGGCGTGCATTGTTTTGGTAACAACGCAGCGGAAATTATCCACATTGGTCAGGCCATTATGAACAGCCCGAACAATACGATTAAATATTTTGTGGAAACCACATTTAACTATCCAACCATGGCAGAAGCCTACCGTGTTGCGACATTGAATGGTATGAACCGTCTATTCTAAGTTTGATTCATACTTAGAAAATAACCCGTAAGTGTAGGCTTGCGGGTTTTTTATTGCTTGAAATTTATGGAATTTAAACCTGCTTTTTAAGCGCTTTTTAGTTCGAGCTGATGCATTTTCTTTAATAAGGGTAAAATAATATTTAAAGAACCGTTATTGCTGCGTTTTCTATAATTGGCATAAAGCGGGGCATTTAACTCTAGTTTTTTGACGTTAAATTTGCCTTTGAGAAAACTAATGGTGTATTCGGGGATGATGCTCCAGCAATTTAATGTATTTAAAAAATTGATATGCTGCATGATGTTAGAACACAGAATCTTATGCTGTGGCTGAATATTATTTGCCTTTAAGAAGGCGTGTGCTTTTTCGGCCAATACAGGTGCATCATGTGCGGAAAATGTTATAAATTGGCTATTTTCAAGCATAAGTGTATTGATTGATTCATCCAAATCTTTGTAATTTTCTCGATAAAATAAATACAAAGGCTCATTTTTAATAAGGATATTTTCGTATTCTGGGTCCTCCAGTTTATAACGGGTGAAGGTTAAATCTAATTTGGCATTTTTGAGCGCATGAATCTGCTCACTGCAGCTCATGCTTTTGAGTTCTGATTGATAACCGTTATTGCGCAGCATAACTACAATATGGGGGGCGATTAAAATTTCAGCTAAGGGATTAAAGCCAATTTTTGTATGCTTATTTGTCGATAAAATAATTTGTTTTGCCGTTGCAACTGCGCGTTCCGCGCTAGCAATAGCTTGGTAAGCATGTTCTAAAAATCCTGCGCCAGCAGTAGTTAAATGTACAGTTCGCTTGTCGCGCTCAAACAAAATTACGCCAATCTCATCTTCTAGATCACGGATTTGCTTGCTAAGTGAAGGCTGAACAATACACAGTTTTTCAGCGGCTTTCGTAAAGTTCAGTTCTTCTGCAACGGCGATAAAATACCTTAAATGCCTTAATTCCATATTTCCGCTCCTTTGGAAAATTCTTTCATAACTTTTAACTATTTCATCAAGCTCAAAAACTATATTAAAAATATATAATGAACGTTACATACAAGATTATTAATTGTTCATTGAAAATTTGCAATTAAATTGGACGAAAGGCGTATGAAAGGAATTTCTACACTCAGCTATTTGCTGATTGAAGCAAGTGACTTGCAAGCATGGCGGGATTTTGCTGTTCGGCTAGGTTTTCAAGTCATAGAAAAAAGCAGTAATGAACTATTGCTGCGTATGGATGCACAGGCTTACAGAATCATTATTACGCAAGGTCCGCGTGATGATTTAACAGCTGTAGGCTGGGCATTTTCTAATCTGGAAGCATTACATGCCTATGTAAAACTTTTAGATGAGCAGGGGATTACCGCGGTACCGGCCAGTGCAGATCTAACAGCACAGCGTCAAGCGCAGGCGATTTATACAGTTTTGGATATTAATGGTATTCAGCACGAATTTGCCGCAGAGCTAACGTATTGCGACACGCCATTTTTAAGTGAAATGCTGAGCTCAGATTTCCTCACTGACGAAGGCTTGGGTCATATCTTGCTTGCTGTGCAGGATAAAGCTAATTCTGTAGATTTCTATCAGCGCTTGGGTTTGTCAGTGACAGATACAATCACGGAAGAAATCGCACCTGGTGTGGTTATTGACGCGACCTTTATGCATGTTAATGCGCGTCATCATTCATTTGCATTTGCGCCAATGCCTCCAGAGGCAAAGCGTTTGCATCACTTGATGGTGGAAGTTGCATCGATAGATGATGTTGGATTGGCTTATGACCGCTGTAATGAAGCTGGGGATGCCATGACGATGTCTTTAGGCAAACATCCCAATGATGAAATGTTTTCTTTTTATGTACAGTCACCTAGTGGCTTTGCAATTGAAATAGGTTTTGGCGGCAAGTTAATTGATTACCAAAATTGGCAAACCGAAAGTTTTTCAAAATTAAGTTCTTGGGGGCATAAACAACATCGAGCATAATAAGCCTTAAAGTCGTTTCAAGAACAAGGCTGTACATGCTAAACGAAAGTGTCCCAATTGCCCCTAAAAAGTCTAGACGCAGAAATGAGTCCAATCCGCAAAAGATTTTGGAAACTACGCTGGAGCTAATGTCAAATCATGGATATTCAGGCACCAGTATTTCCATGATCAGTGAATTAAGCGGCTATCCTGTGACTTCAATCTATTGGCATTTTGGCAATAAAGAGCAGCTGCTCTTAGCTGCGCTTGAATATGGCGCAATTGAGGATTTGAATAAAAAGCTGAAATATTCACCGGAAAGTGAGGCAAACATTGAACAGCATTTAGCTTTAATCGATGCGGATTTTTTAAAAAATCCGCCTAAAGTTTTACGAATGATGTTTATGATTGGGCTGGAAGATGATGGCAGTAATGAAAATATTCAAAAAGCAGTAAAACGCATTCGTGAACATGCGCGGCAAATTTTGAAACAGCATATTGAAGGTTTAGCGGCTCAGCAAGGCGCTCTTTTATCAACAGAAATGGTTTTGGCTATTGCAGATATGGCTTTGGCTATCGGTGACGGTTTTATTATGGCCCATCAGTTGGAGCCAGGAAAGGTGAATATCGATCTTGGCTGTGAAATGCAGGTCAAAGTCATTAAGCAGTTGATCAAGGAGTATAAAAAATGATTTTTATTTCTTGTGAGTATCTAAATGGAACAACTCAATCTCCTCTCCGGATTTATAGACGTTGATGGCGTCAAAATTCATTATTCTCAATTTGGTCAAGGGCCGTACTTAGTTTGGCTGCATGGTGGAGGCCCTGGGGCAAACGGTCTTAGTAACTATTCCAAAAACTTTCCTTATTTTGAAAATTTCACCAATATTATTTTTGATTTGCCCCGTTATGGCTTGTCAGATAAACCTGTGATTAATGGTTCATTTTTTCAAGCGCTGGGTGAATATATTTATAAGGCGCTGAAAGCGCTGAAAATCAACAAGGCATCTTTTGTCGGCAATTCATTGGGTGGTGCAACTGCGATTAAAGTGGCGCAATTGGATCAGTCTATTGTTGAAAAGCTGATTTTAATGGCCCCGGGCGGGTTGCCAGGTAAAGAAACTGCATTATCACCGGCCTTAATGCTAATGCTGAAAGCTTTGGGCGGTGATCCATCTCAAGAAAACGTATATGGATTTTTAAAGCAAATCGCTTATGACTCTTCCCTGCTGACCGAAGATCTGCTGCAAGCACGTTTTCAAGAAGCGCAAAATCCGCAAGTGATTTCAACAGCGAAGCAAAGCAATTTCTTGCCAGAAAACCTGTTGCCGATTTTAGAAAATATCAAGATTCCAACCTTACTCATTTGGGGCAAGCAAGATGCTGTACTGCCCGTGGAAGGCGGTTATAACGCAATAGAAAAACTTGAGAATTGTGAATTGCGCGTGGTGAGTAAATGTGGACATTGGGTGCAATTTGAATATCCAGACTGGTTTAATCAAGCAGTGCACCAATTTTTAAGTACGAATAGATAAGGAGATTCAAGGATGAACTCAAAGTATTATGATGCCGATGTTGCAATTATTGGTTATGGTCCAACAGGTGTTGCTGCCGCGAATATTCTAGGTAAACATGGGATTAAAACCATAATTTTTGAAAAAGACAAAGATTTATATTCACGTGCGCGCGCAGTTACAGTCAGTGATTGGACTATGCGCTGTTTTCAGTCGATTGGCTTGGATGATGATGTTGCCAAAGATATGGATGAAACGGCTGGTTTACGCTGGATTAAATATGACGGTACTGAAATTTTACGCATGGGATTTCCTCCAAGCACTTTAGGCAAGCATCCAACATCTTATGCAATTTATCAGCCGAAGATGGAAGAAACTTTGCGTAAAGGCTTAGAGCGTTATAAAGAATACTGCCACGTTTTATTTGGAGAAAAAGTCGATGCTATTTCGCAAACCAATGAAGCTGTTGAATTAACAGTCATTGATCAAGACCAGATTGCCCGAACTGTACGCGTAAAATATGCTTTGGGTTGTGATGGCGGTTCAAGCCGTACTCGTGAAAGTTTAGGCATTGCATTACGCGGTGATACTGTTGACACTAAATGGGTCGTGATTGATGCTAAAGTAAAACGTTGGTGGAAAAACCGTAATTTACTCACATTTTGGTCTGATCAAAAGCGTCCAGTTGTAGATATAGCGTTGTCGCTAGGCAATCACCGTTGGGAAATTCCATTGGAAAGCCATGAGTCGGAACAGGATTTTCAAACGAATGAACAGATTTGGCCGTTGCTGCACTCGATGGGGGTAACGGACAAAGAGGTTGAGCTGTATCAGCATGCATTCTACCGTCACCATGTTCGCCGTGCAGAAAAATGGCGTGATGGCCGTGTGTTTCTGCTAGGAGATGCTGCGCATATGATGCCGCCTTGGGCTGGAGCAGGCATGCAGTCAGGAATTCGAGATTCATTCAATTTATGCTGGAAACTTGTCGAAGTACTCCATGGACGTATGCCGGAAAGTATCTTGAATAGTTATGAAACTGAACGTGCGCCAAATGTAGAGTTCTATACGCAAGCGGCTGTACAGCTTGGCCGAATTATCAAGCAGCAGCTGACTGAGGAGGAAATGGCTGTTATAGCCCCGCAGCTGAGTGCAGAGCCTCCGATTTTTAAATTGCCGGAAATTTTAGATGGTTGGCTGCAAACCTCGGGCAATGCTGCTGTTGGTAAAATTTTACCCCAGCCACAGGTTACAGATGCGCGCGGCAAACTGGCTTTCTTGGATGATATTACGCAAGATCAATTTTTTGTCTTAGGCAATCAAGTTGATCCTAAAACGCTGATGACTGAAGATCAGATTGAAGCATGGGATCAGTTGAATACGCGATATTATACATTGCTGGGGGCATCAGATGATGGTAAAGGTTTTGATGATATTATTGACATTCATGGCAGTTTAATTGAGTGGATGAATCAACATGGCACCCAAGTTGTCGCTGTGCGTCCAGATAAATTTATTGCAGCCGCAGGCTTGGATTTAAACCTCCCAGCTTTTTAATCTGCAAATAAAAAAATACCGCAAATATTATTTGCGGTATTTTTTATTTTAATCTCTAAAATGGTAGAGAAGTTTTAATCCAGAAGGCAGATCCTTCAGTTTTATTTTTTGCTAATATTTCTTTTTCATATTTTGCTGTAATAAACCAGTTTTGATGCTGATATTTAAAAGATGGGCCAATTGAAAACCCTTCAGCTTTACTGTTATTTAATTCAGCTCCATTTATACGGTCATTTTGGATCTGTTTTTGATAATAACCGCTAAATCCATAAGTAAAATTATTATGATTTAAGCCAAGTGCATAATCAAAATGGAATTCATCCCCATTTTTATAATTGGTATCTTCATTTTTTCCGTTAAATAAATAACCGATACGAATATCAGCATTGAATTTATCATTCATATAAGTGGCTGCATATGCAGGCTCGATTGTTAAACGGTTGGTTCCAATATTGGCTATAGCATTTTGATCATAGTTGCCTGTGGGTAAATAAAAATCTAAGGCAAGGGCTGAGTGCAGATTAGGTGAGTGATGAAAGCCTAATGCAGTTCCGAGCATAATGTCGCCAATACCGCTATCACGGACACTTTCATTACCCGCGGAAGCTCTTAGGTGTACTAAAGGTACAATTGCATCTAAGATAAAGTTGCCGCCTAACATTTGTGTTTCAGAAACCCATACAAAGCGGGGCACTATAGCAGTTGCAGTCACATCGAAATTAGGAATGTTAATTTGATCGCCACTGGAGTCATTTAAACGGTCTGTATTATATTGGGTGGCGTACAGTAGGCCATGCACGCCTGGTGGAGGCGCGACACCCGCCATAAAATTTTCAGCGCCATGGCTGTAAATAGATTTTCCTGCATCCAAGGCATGGGTTTGACAGATGCAAAAACCTAACAAACTCATGGCAGTAATATTTATTAGTTTCATCATAATCCTTGATAAAATAAATGGACGAATAAATATCTTATAATTGTTGATGGGTTTATTTTAAAATATAAAAATTAATTATAACCTTATAGTTTTTTGTGGTTTTTTCTTATGCAAATATTATCAATTACTAAACACAATTTTTTTGTTTTTAAATGCAATAAAGTCAATTATTCGGTATTTTTGTTTGTGTTAAAACTATGAAAATGTATTTAAAAAAATATTTACCGAATTTTTTCATATATGTTTATAACAAATAGCCTATATGCTTTAATAGGCAGACACTATGGTTAGTATTTGAACGCCAACTGATCAGATTGAATGCTGAGTTTAGGCTTATTATGTTTTTTAAGTTTTTAACTCATCCATGACAGCGCAGCATAATACACGGCAAAACTTCCAGTCAAACTGAACCAGACAGGTATTTTACTGCGCAATAATACAATGACACTGAGCACAAAAACTACGTCCAACCATTGCAGTACATATTTTGCGCTCATTTGAATCAGTAAGCACAGCAGCAAACCGACCACCGCGGCATTAATGGTTTTTAACATGTTAAAAATAATTTGATATTGCATCAGCCGCTGCCAATACGGCAGTAGGCCAAATAATAAAAAGAATGAAGGCAAAAAGATGGCAAGGGTGGCAAGCACACTGTTTAACACAATGGATGAGGTCATGGGCAGTACGGCGCCAAGATATGTCGCAAAACTAAAAAGTGGGCCTGGCATTAACTGCGCAATTGCATAACCTAGGTCAAAGTTTTGATTGCTAATCAGCCCCGTTGCGACAAAATCTTGATATAAAAATGGCAGAATAATATGACCGCCGCCAAAGACGAAAGACGCGGTACGGTAAAAACTTTCCAAACTTTGCCAGAGTAAAGGATAGTTAAATGTTGAAAGCAATGGCAGCAAAATAAAAGGACTAAAAAAGGCAATCAGCCAGAGCCAAGAACATTTCAGTTTATAGTTTTTAAATGTACTGTCTTTAAGTTTTGAATTTTGAACATGTTCAAACTGAGTTTGAGGTATAGACGCGCTATTAAATACCGCTTTTGTGGTATTAACTTGTGAGAGTGCAAAACCAATTAAAGCTGCGCATGAAATGACTAAGATTTGATTGATTGGCATATTCACCACATAGACAAATAGGGCAGCCAGTATCATCAAAACATAGTGCATTGATGTTTTACAAAAGCTGCGCATCATCTGCCAAAATGCCCAAGCCACAACAGCTAAGACAATCAGTTGTATAACATGGAAAAAATCAGCATTTAAATGGCTTGAAAATTTTAATCCCAGCACAGCCGCTATGGACATAAGCAGGGCAGACGGCAGGGTAAAGCCGAGCCAAGCGACGATGGCTCCGCGATAACCATGAAGCTGATAACCAATCGCCATTCCAGCTTGACTGCTGGTTGGCCCGGGCAGAATTTGCGCCAAAGCTAAAAGGGATGAATATTCATGCTCGGATAGCCAATGCTTCTGCTGCACAAAATATTGATAAAATAAAACTAAATGCGCTGCCGGCCCACCAAATGCGATACATCCCAATTTAAAAAAACTTAGAAATAATTGAAGAGTGCTGATGTTATGCGGGGTTGTCATACAAAATTTGCGCTTGATAAGTTGAAAAAACTAAAGAAATGTTGCAAAGTCAGTAGGATAGATGTTTATTATTTCAAATAGATGGCAAGTGGTTTTATCTATTTTTTGTCGTGCATTGCAATTACAAGGATGAAGTAATTCAGATTAATTTTGGACATGGAACTAAAAAAATCCCTCTGTTTAGCGGTTTTTTTAATTTCAGAATAAGCCCATAATATTAAAGAAAAATGCCCCATTATTATGGGTGATAATTATATTATGCGCATACAGCAATCCTAAATTATTCGATCAAACTTAAGCTGTAATCTATTTGCATCTGTATTGCTGGAGCAGGCTAAAAGAAGAAGCCGGTCAGCGTTTTAATCCTAGACTTGTTTTGCGCGTTTTAATGCGCGCAAAAAGCTTGATTAAAATATTCAAACAGCTGTGGTGTTTTGAGCCAGAGTAAAATGGACAGGATAAAAAACAGCAGTATGGCGCTGGAAATCGCCAGCTTTAGCCCGCGTAAAGAATCAGTCATGTACGACATGCTCCTCTGTGACAAAGAAGTGTACTGCAACCCCAAATAGACTCAGCAGGATGGAAAACCCCCAAATCATATTGTAGTTGCCGACCATATCATGGTTGACGCCGCCTAGCCATCCTCCAAAAAAGGAGCCGACTTGATGGGTAAAAAATACAATGCCGCTCAGCATGGTGAGATATTTTACACCAAACATATTGGCTACAATGCCATTAGTCAGCGGCACGGTCGACAGCCATAATAAACCCATAATGACGCCGAATGCGTATATTGTCCATGTGCTAAGCGGCAGTAAAAGAAAGGCAATAATGGCAATACCGCGCAGTCCGTACAGCCACATCAGCAAGTGCGGTTTAGAAAATTTTCCGCCCAGCCAGCCAGCGCTATAAGTGCCTATAATATTAAACAAGCCGACCAGCGCTAAAAATACAGTGCCAGTAGTGGCAGTATAGCCATGATCAATCAAATATCCAGGCAGATGAATACCGATAAACACCACTTGGAAACCGCAGACAAAGAAACCCAATGATAAAAACCAAAACGGTTTATGATTTTTAGCAATGACTAAAATATCTTTAAATCCCATTTCAGGCTTTGAGCTGACCGCCGCATTTGGCGCGCGGTATGCTGGCGCTTTTAGCATCCATGCCAGCGGTATAATTAAAGCCACTAACACGGCACTGACTATCAATGCGGCCGACCAGCCAATATTTTGCATTAACAGCAGCGTAGATGGAAGCATAATGAACTGGCCAAATGATCCGGCGGCGCTGGCAATGCCCATCGCAAGACTTCGCTTGTCAGGATGAGCTGCGCGTCCTACAGCTGACAGCAGTACAGGAAATGAGGTTGCAGACAGTGCAAGGCCTAAAATGAGCCCCACACTTAAATTCAGCAGAAGTCCGGTGGAACTGAATGCCATCAGCAATAGGCCTAAGCTATATAATAGACCGCCGCAGGCCACCACCACTTTACTGCCGTATTTATCAGCAAAAGCGCCAGTAATCGGTTGAACAGCGCCCCATATTAAATTCTGCATGGCAATGGCAAGACTGAATACATTATGTCCCCAGCCAAATTCATCACTCATCGGTACCAAATACAAGCCAAAAGCATGACGCACCCCTAAGGACAGCGCCAAGATAATTGCACTGCCAATCAGCATATAAATGAGAGCTTTAGAGAAGCGGGTGTCCGACATACACATTCCAAACAAACTGCGGGTGCCTTATGGTATTCGATTAAAATGATGAATGCGATTAAATAATTTTCACCAAACAATAAAGTTTTGGTTATGTAAAACGCCAATAAAAAAAAGACGGCCTAAGCCGTCTTGGAGAAACTGCAATAGGGTATCTGTATTTAAAAATGGATACCAATGCCTGCATAGGCCAATACTGGATTAATTTCAATATCCGCCTTAGAGCGGATCAATTCGCCATGTGTATCATCAGACACAGTAATAGTGGTGTCATTTTTCATATGTGCATAAGATACAGAGCCAACAGCATACCAGCGGTCATTGAAGTCATAGGTAAAGCCGACAGTAGCAATAGGGGCAATTGCATCTGATGCCTCCAGTTCCACTTTAGGATTTGCGCTGCTGGCTTTACCGTCAAGGGCTGC
This sequence comes from Acinetobacter sp., assembly GCA_030152275.1. Classification (GTDB taxonomy): domain Bacteria; phylum Pseudomonadota; class Gammaproteobacteria; order Pseudomonadales; family Moraxellaceae; genus Acinetobacter. The sequence goes on from JASLHF010000233.1 coordinate 15,018, forward strand.
ACCGGCTTTACCGTCTTTAATATTGGCAATCATATGCCCAGCGGCAACCAAGTCTTGTTCAGTACGCTCATTCATTTTCAATTCATTGAAATAGGCATACATTACGCCTAGGCCAACATAGGGACGGAATTTATTGACCCCAGTTTTGCCAAAATGGTACTGAAATTCAAAGGCCGGCGTCCAGGCGCGTGCAGAAGCTGTAGGGCCATAAGCTTCTAAATCTGTAATTAATAGACTGTTTTTCATTGCAATTTCTGGCAAGTTAATGCCAATGACTTCTGGGGTCGCTACCGCAGAAAAAGGCGCGTAAATTTTACCTTTGCCCATCAGATCGACTTTAGGAGGGATGCCTGCTTTCATCTCTAAGGAAACATGGTCAGTAAAAAAGTAATTGGTCATTATGCCTAAGGTTGTAACATCACCTGCTTCTAAGCCAGTACCCGGGTTATCCCAGCTTTCGAGGCCGTTAATTTGCGCTGTACCGCTTAATGCGGCTGGCAGCGTGTTAGTGCCTAATTTATCTAAAAAATCTACAAAAGCTGTAGACAGGTTCGAATCCATCTTTGGATCCATATTAGATTTCACTGCATTAATTGAAATATCGCCAACCGTAGCTTTTTCACCGTTTTTGACTGCGGTATCTACTTTAAAAGGCTGCGCTTTACCTTGAGGCATGACATGCAGCGCGCCCATTGATACGGAAAAACGTTTAAATCCATCTCCATCATGCAGGCTAAAATATGGTGAATCAGCATGGCTAATCATAGGAACAGCAAGCATGGACGTCGCCACGCAAAGTAATGTTGTTTTCATTCAAAGGACTCCGTGTCCAAATCAAGCTAATTGGAATTTTTTTAGTAGGGCCAATTATGCGAATGAAAAACTGTAATGAATGTTATTTGATTCAGAAGATTGGGTGGGCTTCCTGTAAAAAGACATCATAGATGTAACTAATTGCTGCCATTAGTTTAGTTATTATGTAAAAAGTATTATTCATTTATAAAAAAAGCAGGCATTAAGTGCCTGCTTTATGAATGTTTTTTAATTAAATTCTGGTTGATGCGTGTTAAAAACGTACGCCAAATCCTGCGTAAATGAGTAAAGGATTCACTTCAATATCGGCTTTAGAGCGGATCAGCTCGCCTAATTTTGCATCATTCACCGTGATGGTCGTTTCATTTTTCAGCTGAGCATAGCTTATAGAGGCGGCAGCAAACCATCTGTCATTGAAATCGTAGGTAAAGCCAGCAGAAATGATAGGTGCAAATGCATCGGTCGCTTCTAAATCAACTTGCGGATTGGCAGAGCTGACTGTTCCATCCAGCGCCGCGCCAGCTTTGTCGTTTTTAATATTGGCAATCATGTGGCCGGCTGCGATTAAATCTTGTTCAATGCGCGGGTTCATTTCAAGTTCATTAAAATAGGCGTACATTATGCCCAAGCCTAAATATGGCCGGAATTTATTCACGCCGCTTTTGCCAAAATGGTACTGGAACTCAAATGCAGGTGTCCACGCGCGGGCAGAAGCTGCCGGGCCGTAAGCGCCCAAATCTGTGATCAGCATGTCATTCTGCAAATTAATTTTGCCAATTAAACTGGAAGCCAGCGGTGTGGAAATTGCTGAAAATGGCGCATAAATTTTCCCTTGCCCCATCAAATCGACTTTAGGCGGAATGCCGGCTTTCATTTCAATGGAAATATGATCAGTAAAAAAGTAGCTGCTCATTAAACCTAAAGTGGTGACATCATCCGCTTCGAGTCCTGTGCCTGGGTTGTCCCAGCTTTCCAGTCCATATACTTTGGCTGTACCGCTCATAAAGGCAGGCAATTTGCCGTTATTGTCAATTTTATTCAGCAAATCTACCAAAGAGTTTGCGAGATTTTGGTTAGAGTCGCCGCGGTTATCCATCACAGACTTTGTTGAAATGGAACCAACTTTGGCTTCATAGCCTTCGTAAATGGCTGTATTGACCGTAAAAGGCTGTGCTTTGCCTTGCGGCATGACATGCAAGGCGCCTGCAGATACCGAAAAGCGTTTGAAGCCTTGTGCATCCATACTGAAGTATTTGGATAAATCTGCAGCCTGAGCAGCGGATGAGATAGATGCGAATCCTGCTGCAATATAAAGCAATGAAGATTTGTTCATACATGTTCACTCCGTGATATTTGTGCTGAAAAGCATTTTTTTATATTTAGTTTGTTTTAATAAGCGCGCTAATACTAAGGAAAAGCGGTATGCATTATTTTTATTTTTTAAATATGATTTTGTTTTACCAGAAAATTTTACATCTTATACGGTTGTGATTTAATTGCCACAAATCCACATTTGGGGGGCAGATGAGTCAATGTAGGTAAATTAAATATGAAGCAGCGTTTGAGCATTAATAAATAGAGAAAGATGGATTTGGCAATGTCACGTTTGTGCTGGACATAATGGTGAGATATTTACGGTTTTAGCTGCAGCTAATGCGTGCAGATCGATATTCTATGCAGCAGGGTGCAATTTTTTGTACAATAGCGCCAGATTTAGTTGAGTTATTCTGATGAGTACGCAAAACCCTCCCAAAAAAAAGGCTTTGGTTAATCTGCCTTTTCCAATGAAAAAAGCAGATGAAAATCCGTCGGAAGAAATTTTTGAAGATTTACGGCCTAAACCGCAACGTTATGCAGATCGTACATGGATGCCGCCACGCGGTACCCGAAGATCAATGGGCAAGCGTTAAATAAAAAAACCTGCATATGCTGCAGGTTTTTTTATGAACAATGATTTTTATATCAACAGATTCATAGGCAAATTATTAAGCATTGGCGTAAATCGCTGATATTCTCACTCTTTGAACAACGCGGTGTATTTACTTTACAGGCTTAGCAAATTCGATAGCTGCATAATACTGTTTTTTCTGTCTATACATTTCTGCATCAGCGCGCTTTAAGGTATCTTCAATCCGTTCTGAGCCAAAAGAACACGCGCATCCAACAGACATGCTGATAGGATGACTTGAGTGATATTGATTGTCGACATCAATTAATTCATACAGGCTGGACAGACAGCTTTGCAATGAAGTTTCATCCGCATTTGGAAGCAGCAGCACAAATTCATCGCCGCCAATGCGGGAGGCGGAATACTGTGTATTGCTAATGAGCTGATTCAGCACACTGCCCATACGGCGCAGCTGTTCATCGCCGACATCATGGCCAAATTCGTCATTTAAAGGCTTCAAGCCATTTAAGTCGATAAAAATACAGGACACAGGGCGCAGATTGCTTCGTTCCAGCCGGTTTATTTCTTCGGTATAAAATGTGCGGTTATGCAGCTTGGTCAGCACGTCATGTTTGCCCAAATATTCTAAATAATTTTCAGCTTTTTTCCGTGCGGTAATATCGACCAGTGCGACCTGAACAGTACGCCAGCTGTCTTCAAAACCGGGAAAAACTGTAAATTGAAGCAGCACATGGCGGATGCTGCCATCTAGCGCATAATTTACAGCTTCATGCTGATGATGGATTTTACCTTTCCATAAATCCAGCAGCTGTTTGCGGAAGGTCTGTGACATTTCATTGCTAAAGATCTTATGCGTGTTTTGCAGCAAGGTTTTTTTATCCGGCGCGCCGAATAGGCTTAATGTTGCTTGATTCACATCTGTAATGACAATGTCTTTCATACATTGCTGTACAAAGTCTGGATGCACATCTAAAAAGGTCGCAAAATCTTCAATACCCAATCCGCGAAGCTGATCAAGTTTAAGCTTAATGGCGCTAAAGTCCTCAACCCATAAAGAGGTCGGTGAAAAATTAAAACGCGCTTCAGCCAGCTGACGGTGCGCGCTTTCCTGCCGTCGGGCATTTTGAAAGGAAGTAATATTTTCAGTGCTGATGAGCACTTTAGACCAGTCATGTTGGCTTTCAGGCAAAATTGCGCAGCGCAGCTGAATATCCAAACGCTGGCCGGTCAGCGTGTAATTGACCGCCGTATTCATATAGCTGGTTTTGCCTTCCCACAACTGCGCAAGTTCTTCAATATGCGTTTGCAGCATATCATGCTGAAAAATCTGATCTAAACCATCGTATAACTGCGCGAAGCTGTCTGCTTCATATAGTTCCAGTGTACGGTCATTTACTTCCAGAATTTTAATTTTTCGGGTGCAGGCCAGAACTTCTTCTGGATTTTTATATAAGTATTCACGTAAATTAACGATGCCTTGCGCACGCCATTGTTCTAACTGAAGTTTGAGTTCGCTAAAGTCTTCAAGCCAGAGTGGAATCGGCGACATATTGAAAATTGAATCATGATTAAATTTCATTGCGGAACCCGGCTGAGCGCTATGCTGTTGCAAATTATTATTTTGCAATTATAAAAAGTTAATTGTTTGGTATAAATTGATTATATCGTGAAATGGTACAAAAAAAATAGAGAATAAAAAAGCCAGTTAATTCAAACTGGCTTAGGCGTTCTATGGGTTGCTATTGTGCTGGAAAACGGATTATCTGCGTGCTTTGCTGGCGGATTTTGGCGGATTAATCTCACGCTGTCCCAGCCATACTGAAGCAAAATCCATTTCATTAATATTATACAGCTCAAGCAATGCTAAAATTGCGCCACCTAGCTGCAGGGCGCTTTTTGTGCCAGGCTGCAGATCAAACAGTTTTCCGTGCAAGGCATGCATAATATCTTCAATTTCAAAAATTCGGTCACGGCCATTGCTGTCAGTCGGGTAATTTTGCGTATTTAGCACAATTTTAGCCGCGCTTTTTTCATTTTCCGTCAATTCAAGCGTATCTACAGCTTCATCTGTATTGGGCGCAAAAATCACCGCCTCATTAAAGACCGCTTTTAAAAAGTGGGAGGTGAGTTTTGGCAGCGCCTTTTCTACGAAAGGCCTGAAAGACACCGGAAAAATAACATTGTGAGAAATGCCTTTAAACATTGGCGCAATTTCTTCAACTTTATAGCCAGCTACACCGCAGCCGACCGAAGTCAGAAAATACTTGGTTTTAGGATGGTGCTTAGCATAAATTTTAAAGTCATCAACATAGTGCTGAATTTGCGACAGTGGCATTTGCTGCAAATGCTCATTCATGGTGGGAATTGCAAAGCTTTGACCAGCCCAGCCGCGTCCTACGCCTTTGACCGCGCCAAAATGAGCCAACGCTGTTTTGGCTGCGCCGCCGGCATGTGTACCTGCCATATTGCTGCCAAAAACAAAGATGGTGTCTTCCGGTAAGCTTTTCACGATACTTTCGTCATGATAATGGTAAGTCATAGGCTGCACTGCCGTCATAATGCTTTCTTTCATGTTGCCGATGAATGGCATGCCGGTCAAGTTAAATGCGTGCTTATAGGTGCAGAAAGCGCGTTAAAAATTGCAATCAAAGCCAAGACTTGATGCAAAGTCTGTTAAAATAGCCGGTTCGCAGAATACCTGAGTAAAATGTCCGTGACCGATCATCAGCCCTTTGAATTAATCACGCAATTTCAGCCTGCCGGCGACCAGCCGCAAGCGATTGAAAAGCTTGTGCGCGGTGTTAATCAAGGCATGCATGATCAGTTGCTGCTGGGCGTTACAGGCTCAGGCAAAACCTATACTATGGCAAATGTCATTGCGCAGACGCAGCGGCCGACCATTATTATGGCGCACAATAAAACCTTGGCGGCGCAGCTATATGGCGAATTTAAAGCTTTTTTTCCGCATAATGCCGTTGAATATTTCGTCAGCTATTATGACTATTATCAACCTGAAGCCTATGTGCCGTCTTCGGATACTTTTATTGAAAAAGATTCTTCGATTAATGACCATATTGACCAGATGCGCCTGTCGGCAACCCGTGCATTATTAGAACGCCGGGATGCAATTATTGTTGCATCCGTATCTGCTATTTATGGTTTGGGCGACCCGAATGCTTATATGAGCATGCTGCTGCATATTGTGCAGGGTGACCGGATTGTCCGTGATGACATTATCCGCCGTTTGGTCGAAATGCAATACACCCGCAATGAGCTGGAATTTCTGCGCGGTACTTACCGCATCCGCGGCGAAATTATTGATATTTTCCCGGCAGAGTCGGATCAGCATGCAATCCGCATTGAACTGTTTGATGACGAAGTTGACTCCATTCGCTGGTTTGACCCGCTGACCGGAAAAATGATCCGTAAAGTGCCGCGAGTGACTATTTATCCGAAAAGCCATTATGTGACACCAAAAGATAATTTAACCCGCGCCATTGAAACCATCCGTGAAGAATTAAAAGACCGATTAGGTTTTTTTCGCGCCAATGACAAACTGCTTGAAGCGCAGCGAATTGAGCAGCGTACTCGCTATGATTTGGAAATGATGCAGCAGCTGGGCTATACCAATGGCATTGAAAACTATTCACGGCATTTGTCGGGCCGTCCGGCAGGAGAGGCGCCGCCGACGCTGTTTGATTATGTGCCAGATGATGCGCTGCTGATTATTGATGAATCGCACGTCACTGTGCCGCAGATTGGCGCGATGTATAAAGGCGACCGCTCGCGTAAAGAAAACTTGGTGAATTATGGTTTTCGTCTGCCTAGCGCGCTGGATAACCGGCCGATGAAATTTGAAGAATGGGAACGCATTGTGCCTGCAACCATTTATGTCAGCGCAACACCGGCACGCTATGAGCTGGAAAAATCGGAACAGATTGTGGAACAGGTGGTGCGTCCAACTGGACTGGTCGATCCGGAAATTGAAATACGGCCAGTGCTGACGCAGGTCGATGATGTGCTGTCTGAAATTAATAACCGCAAAGAATTAAATGAGCGGGTCTTGGTGACCACTTTGACTAAGCGGATGGCGGAAGATTTGACCTCATATTTAAAAGAATATGGCGTCAAAGTGGCCTATTTGCACTCGGATATCGATACCGTAGAGCGTACCAAGATCATTCACGAACTGCGTTCTGGGATTTATGATGCCATTGTCGGCATTAATTTGCTGCGTGAGGGCTTGGATATGCCAGAAGTATCTTTGGTGGCAATTCTAGACGCAGACAAAGAAGGTTTTCTGCGTTCAGAGCGCTCACTTATTCAAACCATCGGACGCGCCGCGAGGAACCTGAACGGTAAAGCGATTTTGTATGCAGACCGGATGACTGATTCGATGCAAAAAGCTATTGATGAAACTGAACGCCGGCGCAATAAACAGCTTGAGTTTAACGCGCTGCATGGCATTGTGCCGCGAAGTGCAGTCCGGCAAGTGGCGCAGGATCTTGATGATGGCGAAGTGCTGAATGACGACGAAATCGAAAGCAATATTTCCGACCAAGCCAAAGCATTAAGTGCAGATGAGCGCCATTTACTATCAGATCCTAAACTATTAGCGAAACACTTGAATAAGCTAGAAAAAGAAATGCTCAAAGCGTCGAAAGAGCTGCAGTTTGAACAGGCAGCCCGATTGCGTGATGAAATTCTGCGTTTAAAGGCGCAAATGCTGCACTGATTTGACATGTTTGAGGGCAGATTTGCAGTATCTATTGGTGATTTTTCAATTGTGATGCGCGTCAAAATTTAAACGGCGCGCTGGCGTTTTATCCTTGTTGTTATTCAAAGTGTTTTATTGATTCGTAAGCAAAAATTATCTTTCGCCAAGAGGCATTGATGGGAAAGCCGTAAAGCCGTTTTGTTTTATTAATGGCAGGCATTTTAGAAACTTTAAGGCAGTCATATTGTTTTTGTTTTCTTATTCATTTAATACTTAAGTTATTTCCTGCAAGCGCATTGACAATGTGGGTCTAAAATTACGTACAGAGCTAGGCTTAGATAGCATTTATTTATGTTGGGCTATGATTATTTCTACAGTGCGCGTTTGGCTGATAGAGACGGAATTTTTATAAATTTGTTTTAAAATCATTACATTTCATAGACAGTCAGGCTGTTTTTTAGGCGTTATTTTAAAGATGGCTTGCAGTGAGTTGGTTTCTTTTTTCGGCCAAAATATGCTGCTTTAAAAATATTTACCCTAAGAAGTTTGTTAAGAATAAAAGTATTGCTCATTTTTAGCGCGTCAAAGCGCAAGGTATCTGTATATGACTCATGATAATCTTCCAAAAGCTGGCTACCGATTGGCAAAAATTGCATTGGGCGGGGTGATTTTACTTGGATTGAGCGCAGCCGCTGTCGCATATGCGCAGCCACAGTCTTTGCATACGGTTGAGCGTGTAGAACTAGACAAATATTTAGGCGTTTGGTATGAAGTGGCGCGAAAGCCGATGTCATTTCAAAACAAATGTGACCGTGATGTTACTGCAACCTATACGCTCAATGAAAACGGCAATGTTCAGGTGGATAACCGCTGTACCAGTAAGGATGGCAATATTATGCATGCTGCTGGCGAAGCATTTATAGTGAATGCGCCATTTAATACCAAGTTTAAAGTCAGTTTCTTGCCTGAAGCGATCCGCTGGATACCTGCTGGCCGCGGGGATTATTGGATTTTAAAAATAGATGATAATTATCAGACTGTACTGGTCGGTGAGCCGCGCCGCAACTATATGTGGGTACTGTCGCGTACGCCGCATCCGGACCAGCAAGTGATAAATGAATATTTAGACTATGCAAAATCTGTTGGCTATGATTTACATGATTTGATTCATACCAAGCAAACAGCAAAATAGCTCAATTTTAAAATATTTGAGAACCATGCTCCGGCATGGTTTTTTTCTTTGTTAGAATGCTTGTATCCAGCCATTTGAAAATTCAACTAATTTGGCTATTTAGAGCGTAAAGACGAAGAGGTGAAAGATGTATAAGGGCGTTGCTTTGTCTGTATTGGCATCGGTCACCTTTGGCGTACTGTATTTTTATACCCAGTTTTTAAAGCCATTTGACAGTGAGCAGACTTTTGCATGGCGTATGCTGGCTACACTGCCGTTTTTGACACTGTTTATGTGGTACAGCGGTGACTTTGCGCATATCAAAGAAATTTTTAAACGTATCTTCCATCAGCCATGGATGCTGCCTTGGCTGTTGTTCAGTTCTGTGCTGTGCACCACGCAGCTGTGGCTGTTTTTGTGGGGACCCATTAACGGCCGCGGCTTGCAGGTATCGTTGGGGTATTTTTTGCTGCCGCTGGTGATGGTGCTTGTAGGCTGTGTGCTGTACAAAGAAAAACTGACCCGCTGGCAAATTGCCGCAGTGGCTTTGGCTGTATTGGGTGTTGCACATGAAATTTGGCGTATCGGCAGCATTGCATGGGAAACGGTATATGTTGCGCTGGCTTATCCACTTTATTTCTTTATGCGCCGCGCGTTAAAAACAGATAACTTGGGCGGCTTTTGGTGGGATCTTGTACTTATTTTGCCTGTAGCAGTGTATTTAGGCTTTATTTACAGTGACAGCAGTGCCTTGATGTTTATATTTCCGCATTTAATTTGGGCGGTTATTGGCCTCGGCTTTTTGAGCGCTTTGGGGCTGGGCAGTTATATTTTGGCTAGCCGTTATCTGCCTTTTGTCATTTTTGGCCTGTTGAGTTATTTAGAGCCTGTCTTGCTGGCATTTGCCTCTATTATGCTGGGGGAGCGTGTAGAAGCTGCTGAATGGCTGACTTATATCCCAATTTGGCTGGCAGTGGTCTTGCTGGTGATTGAAGGCTGTTTGCATATTTTAAAGCAAAAACGCAATGCCAAGCGCCTAAAACAAAATAGCGAAAGTCTGCCTAAACGTATTCATACGCAAGAACCAGAGAGCTAAAGTTTAATTTACAGCATATATACGTTGTAAATTCAAAATATTAAGAATGGTTTAAATGATAAACAAGCCGAAAACTGAAACAGCAGTGCGGCTATTATTAATTTTTGCTGTGAATTTTGGATATTTTTTGACAGTTTTTTTCTGAGTTTCTGAGTTTCTGAGTTTCTGAGTTTCTGAGTTTCTGAGTTTCTGGGGGGATAGAAATGTTCCTCCAATCTTAGGTTATTTTAAAACCATGCAATCTTGTGCACCGTATTTCAGCTAAACGATTATCTTAGATTGGAAGCGCTGGTTTTTGTATGCTGCGGAACTTGAAAGGCTTAAAATTATACTTAGCCCTATGTGTTTTTCAGTCATCAGCATCTTATGCCCGTTAAAATGTGCTGGATAAAGGAACAAACAGAACAGCAAGAAACTCAAGTGCTGAAAAGCGCCTAATTATGCATTCTAAAAGCAGAATCATAAAAAATAATTACAACTATTTTGTAGAATTATAATGAATATATAGCAAAATAATCCCATCAAAATCAGGTTTTGGATTCTATCTTTGGGATAATTCCATTACAATTGTCGGGTTTTGAATTTTATGCCTAGATATACAATTAATTAGAGGACGTATCTGTGAGCAAAGACACTATCGTTGCCCTACATGCAGAGCACCAAGGTCGCTGGAAAAACCGTGAAGAAATCGCGGAGCGTATGATTGCCCTAGTGGGTCAGTTATATCGTGAAAAAAACATCGTAGCTACGGTATACGGTCGTTCTTTAATTAACCGTTCGGTTATCCAAATTCTTAAAGCGCATCGCCGTACTCGCGTATTAGATGTTGAACTTTCAGTTGTAAACACTTTCCCAATTCTTGAAGCTTTGGCGAAAATTGACAATATCGGTACTGCTGAAATTGATCTTGGCAAACTTGCTGTTGAGTTCAAAGAAAAAGGCGGTGACGTAGACGCATTTGTTGCAGACGCGGTTAAATCACTTGCAGGCAATGCAACTAACGTTGAAGACAAAGACGTCGTTCTTTACGGTTTCGGCCGCATTGGCCGTATTCTTGCGCGCCTCATGATCAGCCAATCTGGTTTAGGCCGCGGTTTAAGCCTTAAAGCAATCGTTGTTCGTAAATCTTCTGATGGCGATTTAGAAAAACGTGCGTCTTTATTGCGCCGTGATTCTATCCACGGTCCATTTGCAGGTACGATTTCTGTAGATGAAGAGAACGAAGCAATTATTGCAAACGGTCAATTCATTAAAGTGATCTATGCTTCTAATCCTTCAGAAGTAGATTACACAGCTTACGGTATCAACAATGCGCTTGTGATTGATAACACTGGTAAATGGCGTGATGCTGAAGGTCTTGCTCAACACCTTAAATGCCCAGGCGCTGCACGCGTAATTCTAACTGCACCTGGTAAAGGTGACATGAAGAACGTTGTATTTGGTGTGAACCAAGCAGATATCCTTGATGAAGATACGATCATCTCTGCTGCAAGCTGCACAACAAACGCAATCACTCCAACACTTAAAGTGTTAAACGACAAGTACACAGTGATCAATGGTCACGTTGAAACAGTTCACTCATTCACCAATGACCAGAACTTAATCGACAACTACCATAAAGCGGATCGTCGTGGCCGTGCTGCAACATTGAACATGGTGATTACTGAAACTGGCGCGGCTAAAGCAGTTGCTAAAGCGCTTCCAGCACTTCAAGGTAAATTGACTGGTAACTCTGTACGTGTTCCTACACCAAACGTATCTCTTGCTATCCTTAACTTAACGTTGGATAAAGAAGTTGATCGTGATGAAGTGAACGAATACATCCGTCAAATTTCAATCAATTCAAACCTTCAAGGTCAAATTGGTTATACAAATTCAACTGAAGTTGTATCGTCTGACTTTATCGGTTCACGCACTGCAGGTGTATTTGATGCGCAAGCAACAATCACTTCGGGTAACCGTTTAACTGCTTATGTTTGGTACGATAACGAAGTAGGTTATAGCTGCCAAGTATTGCGTATTGCAGAACAAATGGGCGGCGTAAGCTATCCAAAAATTCCAGCTGAAACGAATGCTTAATTAGTTCAAGCTGTTAAAAAGAGCCTCATTTGAGGCTCTTTTTTTATGGATGGATATATGTGCGAATGCTGTTTTAGCTGAATCAGCGATCAATAGATGCAATCAGGGATTGATCAAAACTGACACTTGCATCTAAGCGTTATGCCACTGCATAACGCAATGAACTATTCTAAAATACAAAGGCATTAGATATATTTAAACTTTAAGTAAATGAAATTTATCAAAAAATAACTACAAAAAATTGCAAACCCAAGCTGATTCTTGGTTGAGAATAAATCTGTAAAAATAAAAAGCTTAAAAAGGATTTAGGTTTGCAAGTAAAACACATGCTCAGTGGACTGGCATTTATTGTGTTTGCTGCACTCATCGGCGTTCTCATCGCAATATGGGTGTTTAAACATTTTAATATTTATATTCCACTTGAAAATCAGAGTGTCAATATTGATCTGCAAGAACCGCTGCAAGCTGAAGTCAAAATTCATGATGCTTTGGATGTAGATGTTACAGGGCGGGTGAATGCCAACATTCCGATTCATGAAAATCTCAATATTCCTTTGACGCAGACACTGACACCACGTGTTTATTTTGATAATCAAGTGCCGATTAAAACCACCATTCCTGTACGTGAAACCCTGAAAGTTAATCAAAGCCTGCCCGTAGACACGCATGTAAAAGTAAAGGTGTTCGGACAAGATGTAACTTTGCCCTTGAAAGGCGATATTCCAATTCAACTGGATATTCCAGTCAATATTGATGTGCCGCTGGAGCAAAAAGTACATTTAAAATTTAATGCACCGGTAAAAACGGTGTTAAAAGAAAATCTTCACATTCCATTAAATGCCAATTTAAAAACCAATATCCCCATTGAAGGTAGGCTAAATGTGCCGATTAAAACCGCACTGAAAGCCACGGTTGATGTGCAAAACACTTTGCCTGTAAAAATCCAAAAAGGGGAGTTGGTTATTCCGCTCAAAACCATGCACTTAAAGCAAACACAAGCACAGCCTGAAGTGACTGTTCGGGAGTGATTTATGTGAATATTTGAGTCACCAAAACGCATTATCTTCAGTTTTATTGCCGTGGTAGTGTTGGTCGCCATACTTTTTTGGCTGTATTTAAATATTTATGCCGCGATGCAGGTACGTGCGGAAAATGCAGATATTCAGCTTTCACATTCATTGCCAACCAAAATTTCTGTGGGAAATTATTTACAAACCCAATCCATAGGAAAGCTGGATACGAAAATTGCTTTAGATCGTCAGTTACAACTGCCTTTGCAGGGTAAATATTTGGCTGACTTACAATTTAGCGTAGAAGTACCCATTTCTGTGGATATCGATTATGCCACCAAAATTCAAATTAATCAGACCATGCCTTTAGAAGCCAATACCGATTTGGTGTTTAAAAATAAACTGTTGCCAAAATATCCTTTAAAAATGGATATTCCGGTGAAACTTGATCTGCCATTTCATTTAAAACGTCGCTACAACATTCCGATTCGGATTAATTTTAATGGTCCGGTATATTTTGAGTTTAATGAAAAGGTCAATTTGCATGTGGTGCATCAGTTTGCACCGCAGCTGAATTTAAATGACCCGATGACCATGCGTAAAATTGCCAGTTTCAATGCGACGATGTATAACACGCAGCGCCATACACGGGCCAGCTTAAATATGCATATAGGCTTGCCGCTGAAAAGTATCCATCCTTAAATACATGATGTATCAATTCAGTTGATGAGCAAAAAAAGCCTGCAACAGCAGACATTTTTTGGGTCAACTTATAAAACGGCATCAAACCATATTTCAGCAGTTTTAAGATGGTATTTTATGGTGAAGCCTGCGGTATATGCATATTCCAACCTTTATGATGAAAGCTTGGGCTTAAGCGGCTTGTCTTAAATCTGCTGAAAAAGCGCTTTCACCTGCTGCTGAATGGAGATGGGTTTACGCTCTAACAGCTGCTCTAAGTCCTGACTTTCGCTGTACATCGCGCCTTTTGCAGTTTGTAGGTCTGCATCAACAATGATATTGATCAGCGGTGCAGGCAAGCCGGCTTGGCTTAATCCTTGGGTCAATTCTGCTGCGCTTAAATTGATATAGTTGACCGCTTTGCCGGATGCATCTGCAATAAACTGCGCTAAATCTGCTTTGGTGAAGCTGCTAGATTCAGCCAGTTCATATGTTTTTTGCGCATGTCCATTGCCAGCAAGCACAATAGCTGCAGCTTCGGCATAATCTGCGCGTGATGCTGAACTGATTTTACCGTCTTGCGCTGCGCCATACATAGCGCCTGCCGCTGCGGTTTGTTCTGCATTGGCTAAATAGTTTTCGCTGTACCAGTTGTTGCGTAAGAGAGTGTAGTTTAAACCGCTGGCTTTAATCAGCGCTTCGGTTTCGCGGTGTTCTTGCGCTAAGCTTAGCGGTGAACTGTCAGCGCGGAGCAGGCTGGTATAGGCGATATACGGTACGCCTGCCTGTTTGGCCGCGTTAATGACGGCTTCATGCTGCGGTGTGCGGCGGCCGATTTCATTGGCAGAAATCAGCAGCAGCTTGTCGACGCCGGCAAGCGCTGGGGCCAGCGTTTCCGGAGCGTCGTAGTCAAAATGGCGCAGTTCAATACCTTGTGCTTTTAAGCCGGCGCCTTTAGCTTCATTGCGTATGAGCGCGATAATATTTTCTGCCGGTACGCGTTTTAACAGCGCTTGAATGATCAGCTGTCCAAGTTGTCCGGTTGCGCCTGTGATTGCGTATTTCATCTCTAAATCCTCTGAATGCAGTTGTTAAAATAAACTTGATGATTAAATCTTAATCTGTTAACTTTCTAAATGTAAGTACGTACCAAAAAGTAAGTAAGTTGCGCATTGGAGAGATTTAATGAGCACATATGCTTCAAGTAAATTATTAGGCCAAGTTTTATCCGCAGACTGTCCTTCGCGGGAGATTTTGGAGCACTTGACCAGTAAATGGTCTGTGCTGGTGCTGCGCTGCTTAAGTGATGGTGTACACCGTTTTAGCGAATTAAAGCAGCGGATTGACGGCATTAGTGAAAAGATGCTGGCGCAAACTCTGAGGATGCTGGAACAGGATGGCTTTATCTTGCGCACAGTTTATCCTGTGGTGCCGCCAAAAGTGGAATATCAATTGACCATTACTGGTTCACAAGCTGCGGAAAAGCTGCTGTATCTGATTCAGTGGATTGAAACTCAAATTCCGGAAATCATGCAGGCCAAAAAAACAGCATAATGTACATGCAGGCGCATCGCTGTTTTACTGCCAATGCTTGTATTTAATTTGTTGTGGATGTTTTTTAAATGTTTTAAGGGGGCATTCGACTCAACACTTTCATCGTGTATGAATCGTGATGCTAAAGCAGATGCGGAATTTGTATTGAAATAGCCAAATGAAAGAGAATTATTGAAAATACGGTTTAATTCTGCGATTGCGTATAAATTCAACCTAGAGCCTGCTTTGCTGCCAGATGAGTTTCATCAAATGATCCAACAGCAAATTTTGCAAATATTTTGCGCTTTAACATGTTTTTTTAAACATACAGTTAATCAAGGCATTAAAACAACAAAAAGCTAAGGCACTATTATTCTGGCAAATATTTAGCGGGCAGCGCTTCCACCATTTTCCGTTTTTGTCATACGTTTAAAGTCCCAGCGGTCTATGGCAAAAATCCCTAAGGCAAAAAACAGCGCGCAGCTGACACAGCCAAGCCAGCCAGCATGCTGCCATGCATAGACGGCGCTTAAAGAGCCAAGCGCTGCGCCGGAAAAATAGATAGTCATATAAACGGCATTGATGCGTGAACGCACAGCAGGATTAATTCGGTACACTAGATTTTGATTCAGCACATGAAATGCGGTTAGGCCAAAATAGCTCATCAGCACGCCGCAGGCATACAGCCAAATACTGTGCTGTGCAAATGCCAGTGGAATGCAGGACAGCAGCATGAGGCAAATACACAATTTGGCCACTAAATTTTCCTTGCCTAAACCGACTGTTTTGCCCGACCAGCTAGATGAGTAAATCCCAATGATGCCAAGCAGGCCAAACAGGCCAATTTGAAAATCGCTGAAATGATAGGGCGGGTTGGCTAAGACGAAAGTCATAGAGGTAAAAATCATCGACAGAATGGCAAAGCCCATTGCTCCTGCGCATGCGCGGCGGATTAAATGCGGTTCGGTGCGCGCTAATGTCCATAAGGATGCGTAAATGCTGCGCATATTCAGCGCTGGATTGGGCGTTGTTGCAGGCAGTTTTTTCCACATCAGCACAGCAAAAAGCAGTGTTGCGATACCGCTGCTGAAATATACCCAATGCCATGAGAAAAGGGTTGAGATGAGGCCTGCAAAGGTGCGTGATAAAATAATGCCCATCACCAAGCCGCTCATCAGTTTGCCTACAATTGCGGCGCTTTGAGCCGGAGAACTGATACTGGATGCAAAGGGAATGAGAATCTGTGCGGAAATAGCGCCAAAAGTTGCGCATAAGGTAAACGTATACAGCCATAGAATATTTGCGCTAAACGACAATAAAATTTGCGAACAGGCCGCAAAGACCATCAGGCTGACAATTAATTTGCGTTTATTGAGCAAATCACCCAGCGGCACCAGCAGCATTAGTCCCAAACCATAGCCAATCTACGCCAGCACAACAGCAAGTCCGGCCTGATCGGTACTGATATTTAAACTTTTCTGAATAGAATAAATCAGCGGCTGATTAAAATACGCAGATCCTGCGCATAGACCGCAGGCCAGCGCCATTAAAAGCACAAATTGCGGGGTTAGGCTGGGTGTCGCGGCGCTTTGCATGGGCTATCCATATGAACGTTCTGGCTGCACTATAGCCGGCATCTGCGCTTCAGCAAAAATAAGAAAAAACGATCACGTCATTTAAAAAAGCAATTATAAGGCAGCTAAGAGGCTGTTTTATCAGGCTGGCAAAGCACATAAAGCGCCATGGAAATAATATGGCGGTGAACTGCTCAGCGTTTGCTGAGCAAAATTGCTGTAAATGCTGAATAATTCTATTCGAGAAATTCTTTAAAATATGGCAGAATAGGCGGTTTTAAAGTTTTTAGAGGATTGGCAATATGCGCTTTGTTGATGAAGCAGTCATTACCGTAGAGGCTGGCGACGGTGGCAATGGCGTAGCCAGTTTTCGCCGTGAAAAATTCGTACCGTTTGGCGGGCCAGATGGCGGCGATGGCGGCCGTGGCGGCAGTATTTATATT
>JASLHF010000258.1 GCA_030152275.1 Acinetobacter sp.
CATTATATGACAACATTTAAAGATATACAAAAGCGCAGTATAACACGATAGCCAAAGGGCTTGTCTTGCCCTTTGCCATGAAAATAATGCCTGTATTTTGCTTTATTCGGCATAATCACCGCATACCGTATAGATACGGCAGCTCAAAATTTTGACGATAATTGAATCTAATTTTGAGGCTTGTTTTTCATTAGATATTTTTTTAATGTGTAAATATTGCACCAGACTTTACAATATGGTGTGGCTTAAAGCCCGAAAAGTCACACATGAAGCTAAAAATTTTCGAATGAACCTGAATCAGTCCATCACATACATGAATTGACTTTTTATCACCCAACCCCAGTGCATATATTTTAAGCAGCATTTGACAGATGTTTAATAATGCCCTTTTCATCAGCTTCAAATAAATCCAGCATCTCAATGTGCAAAACATTTTTCAGCCCAATTTATTTACAAGCCTTTATAGGACCCTACACGCCTTCTCCACAATTTCGTGTTCGTATAAACAAAATTTAATAATTTGTCGGCTAAATATTATTGATTCTTAATTTCAATAAACTAAACACTTATCAATCACTTTAACAATAACCAGTAAAATCAAAGCAATAATCAAAATATGTTATATTATTTCATTCAAATATTTAATTATTATTAAACTTTTAATTACCAAAACCAATTCAACAAATAAGTAAATCCAAATAAGAATTATTATTATTCGCATACTAATTCACAACGCATTCCCAGGTTAGACATGGCCTTCATCAAAACACGTAAGAAAATTGTATCATCTGCAATTGCTTCGTCCCTTTCTGTGATTGCTGCCAATGCAATGGCGCAAGATCAAGTGACTCAACTTCCAACAATTAGCCAAGAAGTTGCAGCTGAACAAGCTCCTAGCCTTAAAGTAGATCAATCTGCTAACAGCAAATTTGTTGCGCCATTGCTGGATACACCTAAATCAGTTTCTGTAATTTCTAAACAGTTGATTGAAGATACTCAAGTCACAACTTTAAGTGATGCTTTACGTACGGTACCGGGCATTACCCTCGGTGCTGGTGAAGGCGGCAACCCAAATGGCGACCGTCCATTTATCCGCGGCTACAGCTCTGAAAGCTCAATGTATGTAGATGGCGTACGCAGCTCAACTTCACAAAACCGTGAAATGTTTGCAATTGAGCAGGTTGAAGTCACTAAAGGCTCTGCTTCTGCCATGGGCGGTGCAGGTTCAACTGGCGGCAATATCAATATGATTTCGAAAGTTGCGAAAAAAGGCGACTTTTTGGAAGGATCCGTTGGTGCGGGTACTGATGACTATCAACGTATTACCTTAGACGGTAACAAAGATTTTGGTAACGGTATTGCAGCGCGCGTTGCGGTCATGGGCCATCATAACAACAAAGCCGGACAATCAGACGGTGCAGAATATTCACGTGTGGGTATCGCGCCAAGCATTACTTTTGGCTTAGACACGCCTACCCGCGCCACTTTAAGCTATTACTACTTAAAATCTGACGATACCCCAGATTCTGGCGTACCTTATTGGACTGACGGCAAATCTGCAGGCAAGCCATTAGATGTTAAGCAAGGCGTATATTACGGCATGCTGAACCGTGACTTCCAAAAACAAGAAAATCAAATTGGCACAATTAAATTAGAACACGATCTGACTGATAACCTCACTATCAGCAACACTGCTGTTTATAGCAAGTCTAAAAATGATTACCTATGGACTCAGCCTGACGATTCAAAAGGCAACATTGCCGATGATAAAGTATGGCGCCGCGTCAACTCGCGCATTACCGATACTTCAACATTTACAGATCAGTTAGCCTTAACAGGTAAACTGAATACGGGCGCCCTGAAGCATAGCTTTAATTTAGGCGCTGAATATTCTGACCAAGAATCAGATAAGGGCAACTATGCGATTTCTTATCCGGGCTATGCAGGCACGACTACTACAGGTTTCAATTCAAATTGCGCGAATGCAGATTTTTGGTGTACTGATGCCTTTAATCCGAACTCAAAAGATCCATGGTTAGGCAGTATTGCTGCAAATAAAGCGAATACCACAACAACTGCGCAAACAACTTCGATTTACCTTTTAGACAGCATTGAATTTAACCCGCAATGGCTATTAGATTTAGGCCTACGCTGGGATAAATTTGAATCTGAATTGAAAACTAATGCGACTGGCGAATCAATTAAAAGCGATACAGACTTCTTTTCTTATCAAGCGGGCTTAACCTTTAAACCTGCACCAAACGGCAGCATTTACGCAAGCTTTGCAACATCAGCAAACCCTGTCGGTATTGATGCAGGTGACGGTTCTGAAACAGCTATTGGCAACAACATCAAAGATCTGGATCCTGAAGAAAGCCGTACTTATGAAATCGGCACCAAATGGGATTTCTTGGATGACAAGCTAAACCTAACTGCCGCGATTTTCCGTACAGAAAAACAAAATACGCGTATTGCGCTTGATGCAAGCACATCAACAAATGGCGGATCAAGCAAGGTTGACGGTTTTGAACTTGGCTTGAACGGTAATATTACAGATAAATGGGCTGTCGCTGCTGGCTATACATACCTTGACAGTGAATCTACTAAAAATGGTATGAGCTGCCGTGGTTCTGGCGCTACAGCAACATGTACAGACCAAACCATCTATAACGGCAATGTAATGCCAAACGTTGCAAAAAATTCTGCAACGTTGTGGACAACTTATGCTTTTACTCCAGCACTAACACTAGGCGCTGGCGCAGTGGCAATGGACAAAGTCTATGGTGACTTAGCCAATACCAAATATGTTCCAGGCTATGTACGCTACGATGCCATGGCACGTTACAACGTGAACAAAAATGTTGATTTACAGCTTAATGTAAACAACCTTTCTGACAAACGTTACTTCACTAAAGCTTATGCTTCTCACTATGCTACTGAAGCAGAAGGCCGCAGCGCAGTATTGTCTTTAAACTTCAAATATTAAGTTAAAGACCAATCCCATAGCTATTTTATGGGATTAACTCAAATAGCCTCTTCATAGAGGCTATTTTTGTATATGCTCTTTTTATACATAAGCACTTTTTATATTTACAGAAGGTATTGCTGTGATTCACCATATTCCTAATGTCTTAAGCAAAGAACAGGTTCAGTATTTCCGC
The DNA here is from genome assembly GCA_030152275.1 of Acinetobacter sp. GTDB lineage: Bacteria > Pseudomonadota > Gammaproteobacteria > Pseudomonadales > Moraxellaceae > Acinetobacter. The sequence continues at coordinate 3,162 of JASLHF010000258.1, forward strand.
AGTGAGATGGAGAAAGCCGAATGGGTGGACGGTAAAACCACCACAGGGGCACTTTCTGCAAATGTAAAAAATAACCGGCAGCTTGCAGAAAGCCATCCGCTCACCCAGCAGCTGGGCGATATCATTTTAGACGCGCTTGGGCGCAATCCGCTATTTATGTCTGCAGCCTTGCCACTGCATATTCTGCCGCCGTATTTCAACCGCTATGAACAAGGCGAAACTTTTGGCTTTCATGTTGACAATGCCGTCCGCTGGATCCCGAACAGTCAGCGGCGCATCCGCACAGACCTCTCATGCACCGTTTTTTTAAGTGAGCCGGAAGAATATGAAGGAGGCGACTTAGTGGTTGAAGACACCTATGGCTATCATGAAGTTAAACTGCCTGCAGGTGATTTGATTCTGTACCCATCAACCAGCGTGCATGAAGTATCTCCTGTCAGCGCGGGATCCCGCATAGCCTCATTTTTTTGGCTGCAAAGCATGGTGCGTGATGACGCTGAACGGCATATGCTCTTCAGCCTTGATCAGAACATTCAAAATTTGCGTATGGAATTGGGCGATGCGCACAGTGAAGTGGTCAAGCTGACCAGCCTGTATCATAATCTGATTCGAAAATGGGCTGAAATCTAAAATCAGATGCCTGCCGTTTAAATTGCCCCTTCTCTTATTGGATCTGCCTGATGAATTCAAAAACTGTACTGCCGCCGCTGCGCCAAATTCCGCCTTATCTGCAAACTGTGGCTGATTATGAACAGGAAGCGGAACAGCATCTGTCCGATATGGTTTGGCAGTATCTGCAAGGCGGCGCAATGGATGAAATCAGTGTTCGCGGAAATGTGGAGCAGTTTTCGCACATTCAGCTGCTGCCGCGCATGCTTAAGGATTTAACTCAAGGCCATACCCGCATAGAGCTGTTTGGCCAAAGCTATCCGCATCCTATTTTTTTGGCGCCAATTGGGCATCAGCAGCAGTATCATCCAGAAGCGGAAGCCGCCTGCGCGCTGGCAGCAGAAGTCATGGCCAGCAATATCGTACTCAGCACCTTTACCAACACCGACATGCGCGCGCTGAAACAGGACAACCCTTATAAATGGTTTCAGCTGTATTGGCAGGGCGGCCGCGAAAAGTCTTTGGCGCTGGTCAAACAGGCCGAAGCACACAACTGCAAAGCCATTGTAGTGACAGTCGATTCTCCGCATACCGGTATCCGCGACCGCGAACGCCGGGTATTTTTCCACTTGCCAGAAGGCATGCAGCATCCGCATACACCGGCTCACATTCCCCTGCCAGCATTAAATGAAGGAGATCATCCCGTCTTTAACGGCTTGATGAAAATCGCGCCCACTTGGGATGACATTGCTTGGCTTGTTCAACAGACTGCGCTGCCGGTGGTATTAAAAGGCATTTTAAATCCGCTGGATGCCAAATTGGCCGTACAGCACGGGGTCCAAGGCATTATTGTGTCTAATCACGGCGGCCGGGTTTTGGATGGCGGCATTGCCCCACTGACCGCACTGCAGCTGATTAAGCAGGCGGTGCCAGCAGATTTCCCGCTGCTGTATGACGGCGGCATTCGCCGTGGTTCAGATGTATTTAAAGCAATGGCGCTGGGCGCATCGGCAGTTCTAATCGGCCGCCCGGCCATTTATGGCTTGGCTGCAGCCGGCGCATTGGGTGTGGCGCATGTGCTGAAGATTTTGAAGGAAGAATTTGAAATTACC
>JASLHF010000264.1 GCA_030152275.1 Acinetobacter sp.
GATTGTCGGGTAGTCAGACGCAGTTACCTACGTCCAACCCCCTAAGAACCGTGCATGCGAGTTTCCCAGCACACGGCTCAAGCCTCTGCTAAGGCGCCATTCGGCACCCGGTTATACATCGTTGACATTGGCAAACTGAACACTCCTCGGACAATACAGATGGTAAATCTCAAGATTAGCAACTGCATCCGTTCCACCATGACTTAGCTTCACAATATGACGGCTGTGCCATGGTGTATCTTTGGTGACTGGTTTAAGACAGGCGCAGCAGCGACCACCTTGTTTTAGCCACACCCGATACAGCTTGGCTCGCCCCTTTGCGGAGACCAGCATTCTTTTACCCCATCGGGATTCGAAGTACTCATCCCATGCGGGGTCATGAGGGTTAGCAGCAGCCTTGATCTTGATATGTCGCACAATTGGCGTGTCCGAGGCAGACACTAATGTGTATTGTCGCTTCCGACCATCGGCGGACTGTTCATCACATGAGAACACCCATCGACGCGCTCCTTGTACTTTGAAATACCGATCTTTGACCCATCGGAGTGTCTTGCGAGGGTGGCGACGTACAGCCCATCGCCAGAGCATTTCCCACACTGCGTTGTCTACCTGGTTGAAAACCTTCTTGGCAACGACATGACTATGATAGTTGGCCCAACCCCTTAGAATCGGGTTGAGCAAACCGATCAAAGTGGCCTGTCGTGTCGCTTTGTTTGCATTGATTAATGCTCGCAGCTTGTCAAGATGAGCGCTGATGTTTGCCTTTGACGGCTTGATCAGTAGCTTGCCGTTGTACTTACGTACGTTCCAGCCAAGAAAATCGAACCCGTTCCCTATGTGCGTGATTTTGGTCTTTTCCTGAGAGAGCACGAGACCGCGCTGCGCCAGAAATTCAACCACGGCAGGACGAACTTCATTTTCGAGCCACTCTTTAGAATACCCCGTGATGATGAAATCATCCGCATACCGTACCAGTTGCAGCTTTTTGCCTGTCCATTTGGCGTTAGAGAACCTCTTAGCCAGCATCGTTTCCAGTCCGTCCAAGGTCATGTTGGCCAGCACCGGGGAGATAATACCTCCTTGCGGTGTTCCGGAAAGACTGGGAAACAGCTTGCTTTGGTAGACGTAACCGGCTTTGAGCCATTTCCGTAGAATCACCTTGTCCATTGGGAGGTTGGCGATCATCCAGTCATGGCTGATATTGTCGAAACAGCCTTGAATGTCACCCTCTAGCACCCACTCCGCACTTACTTTTCTTGACAGCACACCAAAGCACTGTGCTGCAGCATCCGCGGTTGAGCGTTGCGGTCTGAACCCATAAGAGTTCCGATCAGCGATGGTCTCCGCGATGGGTTCCAAAGCCAGCAGATGGAGCGCCTGCATGGCCCGGCATTTCATCGTGGGTATCCCGAGAGGTCTCATCTTGCCATTTTTCTTCGGAATAAGGACTCTCCGAAGCGGAAGGGGCGTGTAACCTCGCCTCTTCAACGACATCATCGCACCGGTCTTGGCCTTGGGTGTATTCCAAGTCACCTTGTCGACCCCAGCCGTGTTTTTGCCTTTGTTTTCAGACACTCGTTTGACGGCCAATGCTTTGCCACTAAACGAGTGAGTCAGCAGCCATTGCAAAGCTTTCGCCTTGTTATGCCTGCCGTCTTGTACCGCCTTCACAATACGCGCTTGCAGCCCTCTGACATGACGCTGTACAGCAATCCAATCGATGCTGTCCCACGATGTGCTGGAAGGTGCACACGCTGATACTGCTGCATTCATTTGCTCTCCCTCCATTAAAAGGGTTCTACACACTCTCTTGTGATGAGAGACCATAAGGACGTCAGCCCGCTTTCGCGTGGGGTAATGTTTCAACCTCTATCCAACCCATTACAGACTGGCATTCGCTTTTTCCTCGTTCCTTCGCCCGCATCACCATGGGCAGTTTTTGCAAACTGCTTTCCCAATGGGAGTAATACGGGATTTCCACGTTCCGCTTACTGAAGTACATCGGCTTAGGTGCCTGCTATCGACCGGGAGGCGTATGGGTCACGAATGCGTAGTCGAAAGACGCAATTCCCACCTCCATTACCGTTTTGGTTCGAGCGTATCAGCCATTTCCGCTCGTTCAACTTAACGATCGTTACGCAGATTCACATGTGTTCACCATACCGATTATCTAGCCCTTGTCCGGCTATGGCTGCCAGAAGGGTACGCCTCTCACGATTGATACCCCGCACCTTGCGGTGCCTCGTTACATTGTCGAAGGCGCTCTTTATTCAGCCTTCTAGATTCACCCGGTGACACGGGTGGTTCCCGCAGGGGGAACAACTTCATTAAGCGACTTCGTGTCGCACTTCGATATAGCTGTTATTGGGCGCTTAAAATGTGTCTTTAATCGTAAAAACAGTGAAATTACTGTTTTTTATCAAAAATGTTTTTTGAAAATAGGTAAGATGAACACAATGAAGGATTAAAAGAGCAAGACTGATGATCTTATTGTGGGGATTTATTTTTTTACTGTCGTTGGCAGTTATATTTTTGATTTGGCTGCAATTCAAAAATCAGGATGACAATGCGGAAGTTCAAGCCAATTTACATTTAGAAGAAAAAATTGTGCATTTGGAAGCAAACTTAAAAAAGACGCTGGAAATTATGCAGGATTTGGCTAAAAAGATGCATGTGCAGCAGGAGGCGATGGATCAAACTTCACATAAACTGCAGCAGGTAGAGCTGCAAAATGCGGAATTGGTGGCTTTGCTGGCGAAAGTGGTTGCGCCTAAAGATTAATACACTTGAAATAGTTGCCCTTATTGGGGCGATAAGATGCATGATATTTAAATTTTTGGATTAAAAATCATGCAATAAAATTGTGCGATTTTATGCGCATTTTACTTTGCTTTGAGATAGAAGTGCGCATGATAAGAGGTCTTGCTTGGCTTATTCTTTGAGTTTTAGCAATTTTTTATATGCACACTAAACCCAAAGTATCCTTAATATGGCTGCAGAAGCCATGCTGATAGCAACTGTAGGCAAAAGCGAAAAGCGTGAAGCAGCCAGTAGTGTAATGACAATTGCAATCAAATCTGCTGGATTGTCTTTGACAAAATATGGCGCAATCACGGAAATGAGTACACATCCGGGCACGACTTCTAAAATTTGGCGCTGCTTATTGCTCAAGGTTTTATTCTTAAGTAATACATACCCCAAAACACGCGTAAGGTAAGTGGTCACTGCAATAAATAAAATGGCAATCAGTGTTGGCGTATGAATCATGCGTCATCTCCAATAAGAAAGATTGCAGAAACAATGCCGCTGAGGGCGCCAATAGGAACATACCAGCCAGAAGGCAAATATAAATAAGCCAACGCTGCGGCAATCAGACTGATCAGCCACGGACGAGCTGCACGCATACCTTTCCACATGCTGCGCAGCAGCACTAAAAAGACCGCAGGGAAGGCCATATCAAAGCCCAGCCGGTGAATATCGCCCAGCACAGGGCCGATGGCGGCGCCCAAAGCAGTAAAGCAGACCCACATGAGATACAGTGCGCAGCAGAGGCCGGCATAAAAGTGCAGGCTGAATGCGCCAGACAGGCCCGTATAGCTTTGTTTTTTCTGCGCATCTGCCAAGCCTATCGCCCAGCTTTCATCACACATAAAAAATAACGCAGAGAATGCAGTCTTGTTAGGCAAGTGGCGCAAATAGGGCACTAAGCTTGCGCCCATCAGTAAATGCCGGCTGTTGACCAAAAAGGTAATAAAAACCAGCATAAGAATATTTGGCGGATTGGTCCACACTTCTAAAATGGCAAATTCTGAACCGCCGGCAAAATTCAGCCCAGTCAATAATGGAACTTCCAGCAAGCTAAAGCCTTTTTGTGTGGCCTGGGCACCCAAAACCAATGCAAAGGGGATAATGCCAAGAAGCAAGGGCACAGAGACTTTCAAACCGCGTTTGAATTCTGTGAAGGCTGGCGCGGCAGTCGGGTCTGCAGCAGCGGTGCGCAAGTTCAGCACGTTTATTTCCGGCAAAGATTGAAACTGGATCATTATTTTAAGAGTGAGGTAAGGGCATTTGGCATTTAATTTGAATTGAAAAAATAAAATTTTGGCATTAAATTTTATTTATCTACTTATTTGCAGCATAAAGTGCCGGAGAAGATTGTGGATCAGGTTGATAAGCGCATACTGAATGAGATTCAGCGCAATGGAAAGCTGCAAAATGTGGAGCTGGCGCAAAAAGTGGGACTCTCACCTTCGCCTTGTCTGCGCCGGGTTAAACAGCTGGAAGATGATGGCATTATCGAAAAATATGTCGCGCTGCTGAACCCGCAAAAAGTCAATTTAGGGCTGACGGTATTTGCTAGAATTTGGTTAAAAGGGCAGGATGAAAAAACAGTTAATCATTTTATCGAGGCGGCGCAGGCCATGGATGAAGTGGTAGAGTGTCTGTTGATGGCTGGCGACTGTGATTTTTTCTTGAGAATTGTGGTGGCAGACTTAGATGCTTACCGCCAATTTCAGATTCAGCGTTTAAGTAAGATCAGCAGCATTCAAAATGTAAAAACCGAAATTCCGCTGCAAAAAATCAAACAAACTACCGTGCTGCCCTTAGGCTGATAAAATTGAGCCCATAAAGTTGGTGCTTAGCAGTAGTTCATTGATTATGAATGCTTTAAATTTTTAAAAATATGCTGATGCAATGGCCAGTTAAACTGCGGTGAGTTTTTGGGCGTACTTTTATCATTGTTTCTTTCAATGCAATTCGTTTGGCAAAGCAGACGATAAAAAATACCCTATTCGTTGCCGCTTATTGCATTGTAAAGTTTTGATTATTCAAGTGTACAGGATTAAAAAACGGTTATAAGAACGTTGCATTAAGATTGATAATTATTCCGCTTGATGCATTTAAATAAAAAAGCTTTGACGGTCAAAGCTTTCAATTTCCTTCAGTTAAATCCTTTAAATTTTACAATTCTGAAAAAAGTCATGTGCACAGCCAAAGTGATCGTGCTAGACTAGGAGAAATCGGGTGTGCTCCCGATTTTTTTATGCGGATTACTTCCGCGCTGACAAGTATTTAGGTTTACAACATGCCCATTTCAGAGACATGGTTATTACCTGATGGTGTAGCTGATGTATTACCAGAACAAGCGCAAGTAATTGAAGCTTTGCGCCGTGAAGCATTGGATTTCCTCGCATCCCGAGGTTATCAGCTGGTGTACACGCCATTTATCGAATACATCGAATCTCTTTCTTCTCTCTCAGAATCGAATCAAGATTTAGACTTAGCCACTTTTAAAGTAATCGACCAGCTATCTGGCCGTCTGCTTGGTGTGCGTGCCGATATGACACCGCAAGTGGCCCGTATCGATGCGCATGTACATCCAGTCGAAGGCGTAGCGCGTTATTGCTATGCCGGTACGGTACTGCATACAAAACCACAAGGCTTTAATACCACGCGTGCCCCGCTGCAGCTGGGCGCGGAATTATTTGGTTCAGACAGTATTGATGCTGACGTTGAAATGGTCGATGCCATGCTGGGCTTAATTGAAAAAGCAGGTTTGGCTGATGGCATTCATTTAGATCTAGGTCATGTGGGGCTATTCCGCAGCCTAGTGAAACATGCCGGACTGTCAAAAGCAGATGAGCGACAGCTTTCAGACCTATATCAGCGTAAGGCGCTGCCTGAGCTGGCTGAATTTACGCAAAAATTAAAATTTGGCGCAGATTTTTATACGTTGGGCCGCTTTTCAAGCGATTTGGATGCCCTGCAAGCTAACTTAAGCGCAGAACTTTTTACAGATTCTGCCTTTAAAGACGCTTTTGAAGCAGTACAGCAGACTAAAGCAGAGATTCAGGCGCGCTGGCCAGACTTGCATATTGGTATCGATGTTGTAGAACTTCGTTCATATCATTATCACACAGGCTTAATGTATGCCGTATATGCGCCGAACCGCGCAGCGCCTTTAGCTCAAGGCGGCCGTTATGACGGTATTGGCCAGCACTTTGGCCGTGCGCGTCCAGCAACGGGTTTCTCTTGTGACTTGTATGCGCTATGCGCAGGCCAGTTCCAGCAAACTCAAAACGTTGTGGCGCCGAAGGGCACTGGCAAAGATTTGCTTGCAGCCATTGCTCAGTTGCGTGAACAAGGCTTAAGTGTAATTCAGTTATTAGGCAATGATGATCTAAACTCAGTACCCAATGCGACACACCAATTAGTGAACGCAAGCGGTGAGTGGACAGTCGAAGCAGTTTAATCGAAACAGTTTAACGGCAAAGCTGAATGTTCATGTCATTTGGCTTTACTTTCAATTTTAACAGCATGATGTAATGAGGCTATTATGGGCAAGAATGTTGTGGTACTTGGTACCCAATGGGGCGACGAAGGTAAAGGTAAAATCGTCGACCTGCTCACAGATCAAGCGGCTGCAGTTGTTCGCTATCAAGGCGGTCACAACGCTGGTCATACTCTCGTGGTTGGTGGTAAGAAAACTGTATTACACCTCATTCCATCAGGTATTTTACGTGAAAACGTATTGTGCTTAATTGGTAATGGTGTTGTTCTTTCACCAGAAGCGCTTATTAAAGAGATGGATGTTCTTGAGAAAGAAGGCGTGCCGGTACGTGAACGTTTGCGCATTTCTCCAAACTGTCCATTAATTCTTCCTCACCATATTGCACTTGACCAAGCGCGTGAGAAGAAACGTGGTAATGCGAAAATCGGTACTACAGGTCGTGGTATTGGTCCAGCATACGAAGATAAAGTTGCTCGTCGTGCAATCCGTGTTGCTGACTTGGTACGTGGCGGTGAACATCTTAAAGCTCAATTAGAAGAGCTTCTTGAATACCATAACTTCCAATTGACTCAATTCTTCGGTGTTGAAGCAGTTAAAGTTGAAGACGTTCTAGCACTTTGTGACGAATGGCGTAAAGTCATTGAACCAATGGTGATGGACGTTACTGGTGAACTTCACGCTTACCGTAAAGCTGGTAAGAAAATCATGTTTGAAGGCGCGCAAGGTTCACTTCTTGACGTTGACCACGGTACATATCCGTATGTCACTTCTTCAAACACAACAGCGGGCGGCGTAAGCTCAGGTTCTGGTCTTGGTCCATTACACCTTGACTATGTATTGGGTATTACTAAAGCGTACACAACTCGTGTAGGTTCTGGCCCATTCCCAACTGAACTTGTTTACGACGCTGCTAACGATGTTGGTGATGCGATTGGTAAACACTTAGGTACTGTTGGTTCAGAATTTGGTGCGTCTACTGGCCGTCAACGCCGTTGTGGTTGGTTCGATGCTGAAATTCTGCGCCGTTCAGTAGAAGTGAACTCACTTTCTGGTATTTGCTTAACTAAACTGGATGTTCTTGACGGTTTAGAAGAAGTGAAAATCTGTGTAGGTTATGAAGCTGCTGATTCTGGCTGTGTCGGTTCATCTGATGCGCTTGCATTCGAAACTTTAAAACCAATCTACGAAACTATGCCGGGTTGGTCTGAGTCTACTTTCGGTGCGAAATCACTGGATCAATTGCCACAAAATGCAATTAACTACATCAACCGTATTGAGCAGTTAATTGAGTGTCCAATTGACATCGTTTCTACTGGTCCAGACCGTGAAGAAACGATTATCCTGCGTCACCCATTCGATGCTTAATGTGTATTGAATAACTGATGTAAAAAAGCCTCGCATTTGCGGGGCTTTTTGATGAACGCAGTTTGCGCTGGTTAAATTGATTTAAAATTATTAATTAAAAAATCAAAGTTTAAAATGCAGGAGATCGCAGAGTAATAATAAATTAAGTCTCCTAATAGGCGCTTTATAAATATTAAGATATGCAGGCCATGTGCTGGACGTTAGGTTCAAAGCGAAATAATGTGTACAGTTGCGAATAGTTTATTGAATAGATGAAGCTTGCATAGCGCTCTGTTTTTATAAGGTAAATGAGGTTAAAAAATCAGCGCGACTAAAGTTGCAGGGCTGAATGCTGTACAGCAGAAGCAGAGTTGTTAGAATGCAGTTCGAGTTATATTTTGAGTATGCAGGATGCAGAAAAATATTTCAGGCACTATTTTTTATTCGCTGCTGTTTGCGATGGGCGGCGCGCCGACGATTGCAATGATGATCATTCGGGCACAAACCACTGACCCGGCAATTGTATTTAATGCATTGGTCGGGCTGTCTGTGATTATTGCCTGCATATTGGTGCCGATTGTTTTGATTCAAAATGCTTACCTGATTTTTAAAAGAAAAGATCAGGTGTTGGAAGAAAAAATTGCGCCGGTGTGCCGTTTTTATTTGGTTTTAAACGCCTGCTGCTTGCTGTATTGGTTATATATCCAATTTTTTACTGCTTAAGCTTCATTTTTTACATAAATCCAATCATAATGTGCTTTAAATGCGTTTAACCTACTAAATCTAAAGAATATAATTAAAAAATATTAAATGAAGTCCTTGAAATTGAATTTTATGGATGCTGGAGTCAAGAAAATGAATAAAAACTTTTTAATGAGCCTTTGCGCTGCAGGCGCAGTCAGCTTGTCTGGCTGTGCAACAATTGCAGATATGGCTGGCGCAGATACTGCAACTTTAAATGCAGCAGCGACAGAAGGATTTAATAAAACCGTCAGCTCTGCGCGCTCAAGCAATACTTTAGACACCTCTTCAAGTACTTATAAACGAATTTATAATGTATTTACCCGTTTAAAACCTATCGCTGATCAGTATAACCAAACTGGTATTAGGTTTGACTGGCAGTTGGCAGTATTGAAATCTAATGAAGTCAATGCTTATGTTGCACCGGGCGGTAAAGTCGTGTTTTATACTGGCATTGTGAATAAGCTAAATTTGACCGATGCTGAAATTGCTGCGGTTATGGGACATGAAATGACCCATGCGCTAGAAGAGCATTCTAAGCAAAAAATGGGCGCACAGGCTTTAACTGATTTGGCGCTGGGCATTGGTTTAAGCGCAGCCGGCGCAGGGGAGGGTGCAGCAGCAGCAGCACAATTGGGCAGTCAGATTGGTGTGGGCTTGCCATATTCGCGCAGTTTGGAAAGCCGAGCGGATCAAGGCGGTTTAATGCTAATGGCGCGTGCAGGCTATAATCCGCAAGCGGCAATTACCCTGTGGGAGAAAATGAATAAGCTTGAGGGCGCAGGCGGCGTTGCTTTCTTGTCAACTCACCCATCTAATGGTCAGCGTATCGAAGCTATGCGCAAAAACTTACCTGCTGCGATGCAGGTTTATAATCAGCGCAAATAAGCTAAATTAAGCATAGAATGCAAAAAGCAGGGCCGACGCTCAGCTTTTTTTGTATTCTATGGTTGCGGATGTATTTTGAAACAAGATACGGATAGAAAATAGCTTCGAGCTGCGTAAATGCTGAAATTTTAATAATATTGGTTAAAGCATAGAAAATAAAAAAGGCAAAGTGAACACTTTGCCTTTTTGCAGATCAGAAGATCTTAGTGGTGATGGCCGCCAGCACCGTGTACGTGGCCGTGATCTAATTCTTCTTGTGAAGCTTCACGGATTTCTACGATTTCAACTTCGAAAGTTAAATCTTGGCCAGCAAGCGGGAAGTTTGCGTCAACCACAACATTGTCGCCTTCAACTGCTTTAACTGTAACGATTTGAACGCCGTCATCAGTTTGCGCTTGGAATTGCATGCCAGGCTGAATGTTGTCAACGCCTTGGAACATTTGAGCAGGAACTTCCTGAACTAGGTCAGGGTTGTATTCGCCGTAGCCTTCAGCAGCTGGAACAGTTACAGTGAATTTTTCACCCACTGTTTTGCCTTCAAGCGCTTTTTCAAGGCCAGGAATAATGTTGCCTGCACCGTGCAAATATGCAAGTGGTTCACCTTGAGACTTGTCTAGAGTTTCACCTTCAGCATTAGTTAATGTGTAGTGGAAAGAAACCGCAAGGTTATTTGCAATAGCAGTCATGTTATTGATCCATTCAATTTTTAAGGGTACATCATAAAGTGAAAAAGCGCTTTTGTAGACTATATTTACTAAAAAAACTCACTTTCACAATTTAGATGATGGTTTTTTCATTAATCGGGGTGAATCCAAAAAATTCAATGCAATTTAATTTTTGGAGAGATTTTTTTAGTGACAAAATCTTTTGCGGTCAGCAGCCCTGCATGTGCATAGCCATAAATTGAGGCTTGATGCATACGGTACAGTGATACATACATCGACTTGGCGACAAAGCCTTGAACATTCACTTGTCCTAAGAGTTCGCCAACGGCTTTGTGCTTACTGAGAGAAACCAGTGAACCTTTGTCGGAAAAAATAAACATGGGCAGCTGCTGTCCATAAATTCTGGCTTTCATGGCTTCGGCTAAGAAAGCCGCTTGTTGACTAGCTACTTGGGCGCGAGGTCCAAGTGCAGGTTCGTCCGCATGGGGCTGACAATGTGCGCAGTCGCCAAAGGCAAAAATGTTCGGGTCAGATTTAGTTTGTAAAGTATCATAAACCTCAATGCGGCCCATTTTGTCATGTCCAAAGCCTTCAAGTGAGGAAATGATCGGAGGTGCTTGAATTCCGGCTGCCCATACTTTTAAATCAGCATTTAAAGTGCTGCCATCACTAAAATAGATTTTTTCAGCATCCACCTGAGTGACTTTTTTACCTGCTAAAATTTTTACCTTCATGCGTTCCAGCTGTTTGTGTGCGTGTTCCGCTAAATTTTCAGGTAAAGCAGGTAGAATTCGCTCGGCGCCTTCAATCAGGGTAATCTGAACGTTGCTGGGGTGAATTTTATTTAAACCGTATTTATAAAAATTATGTTTAGCTTGTACCAATTCTGCCGAGAGTTCAACGCCGGTTGCACCTGCGCCAATCACTGCAATATTCAATTCGCGCTGTTCGCTGCCGCTTTGCGCATCTAAGTAGACCTGAAGCAGATCTTGCTGAAAAATTTCTGCCTGCTGCAGGCTGTCAAGGTAATGACAATGCTCAGCCACACCAGAAATGCCGAAATCATTGGATACCGAACCCACGGCTAGCACGAGCGTGTCATAGTCTAAAATCTGTTCTTCAGCAGAAGGGCTGTATTTGCTGCTTTGGTTTTTTGTCAAAATAACTTGTTTGTTCTGTGGGCGCAGGCCAATCAAGCAGCCCAGTACAAATTCATAATGGTGTTTGACTGCATGTGCATAATAGTTGGTTTCTTCTTCGCTGGCATTCATTGTACCGGCCGCTATTTCATGGAGTAGAGGCTTCCACACATGCGTCAGTTTTAGGTCGACCAATGTGATCTGGGCTTTTTGTGACTTTCCAAGCGTATCGCCCAGTTGCGTCACTAATTCTAAGCCGCCAGCCCCGCCGCCAACCACCACGATTTTATGCAAGGGGCTGTTAGATGCTTCTGTGTTTTTTTCTGGAGAGGAAGCTGCTTGATTTTGAAATTTGGTTATATTGGGCTGGCCGCTTTTTTTATGCATGTGAGGCGCCTATTATTTTTATAAAAAAGATGGCAGGAGTATGCCACCTTCTTTAGACAGCGTCAGATGAATTATCGGCGCTGTTACCAAAACACATCATTGCAGCGGATAAGTTTTAACCGAGCCTGCATCTGCGGATAATAAGCCAAATAGGCTTTTGACCCAGCCCAAAAAGCGTTCAAAAATGCTGGCTTCTTCAATATTTACACTGTCTTCAATATCAATGCTATTGATCAGTTCGTTGTTTTGATAAACATGAATGGTCGCCAGTTTCATGACTTGCGCTAAAGGCGCAGTCAGCAATTTTTCGCTTACTTCCACATCCATGCGGGTTTGAGTTTGTTTTAGCGGTTCGATCATTTGCAGGCCGGCAGGCGTTTCCAGCACAATGCGCTGATGCGGCTGATCGAAAGTATTCATGTCAATGAGAGTATTTGGATCAAATAAAGATGTAGTAATCAGCTGAGGCTGTTTACTTTCGACTTTAAACATTTTTAGGGTTGATTTAATCACAGGCAGTTCAGCAATGAGCTGTTTATCTTTAAGAGCAACTTCATTGCGGGTGTAGGTATAGGCTAGATTCATGAGTTTATAGGCTACTTCAGCACGTTTTAAACTGCTTTTTGTACCCATAACCACCACAATTAAGCGACGGTTGGGCTCATTGTATAAACCAGTCGGGCGGTTGGCGGTCAGCGCGAGATTGTATCCGGCCGCTTTGGTAAAGCCGGTTTTTAAACCATCTACAGTTGGGTCTTGTTTTAGCAGAATATTGGTGGCTTTGTGGAAGCGTTGATTGTAGCTAAAACTGGTTTGTTTTGAATAATTAAGATAGTCCGGAGTTTCCAGCACCAGCGCGCGGCCTAGACGGGCTAAATCGGCGGCGGAAGAGTAGTGTTCCGGCATAGACACGCCGGCTGGATTCTGGAAGTGCGTATCATTCATCCCCAGCGCTTTCGCCTCTTTATTCATGCGCTCGATGAATTGGGGCACACTGCCGGAAATTTTTTCAGCCAAGGTTACTGCTGCATCATTTGCAGACATTACAACTAAGCCGGCCAGCAAATGATCAACAGTAATCTGTTCGCCTTCTTTTAAATACATTTGAGATTCATCCCATTGCACCATATGGACAACGGGTGTTGCGGTCAAGACTTCATCTTTATGCAAGCGGCCGGCTTGAATTTCTTTCAATGCAATGTAGGCCACCATCATTTTGGTTAGCGACGCAGGTGCGCGCTGCACATGGCTGTTATGCTCTGCAATCACCTGTCCGGACTGGGGGTCTAAGATGGTCCAAGCCTCGGCTTCTACAGTTTCAGGATTGATGTTCAGCAGTGCAGCATTTGCCACCGTGGAGCATAAAGCGCACAGCGCCAAGATAAAGAAAATTACGCGTTTCAATGAAGTTCCTTCAGACCTATCCCTGGGTCAAAATACGAAAAAAATTTAAGGAATGCTATGCCTTTTTTTTTCTGGTGCCTAGTGTTAATTGTAGACAATTGCGACAGTTCCGCACTCCATTCGGAAAAAATGTTAAGCTTATTGTTAAGTTATATTTTTTTCTTTTGTATTGCCTATTATGCTGCATTATCAAATCGAATTTGACGATTACCGTCAGCACCTCATTCACGTTACTCTTCGCTTTTTGGCAGACCCGACTCAGGTGCTCTCGCTGCCGTCTTGGATTCCGGGCAGTTATCTGATCCGTGAGTTTTCTAAGCACATTGAATCTGTGCGCGCCTATGACGAAGATGGCCGTGTATTGCAGATTCAGAAATTTGAAAAAAATAAATGGCGTTTATTTAATACCGATCATGAGCTGATTACGGTTGAATATGATGTGTATGCCTATGATCTGTCAGTGCGCGGCGCCTATGTCGATCAAAGCCGTTTATATGTTAATCCGGCTTGTACGTGTTTGGAACTGGAAGGTCAGGAAGCAAAAGAGATTGAGCTTGAAATCTTCTTGCCTTCAGAACTTAAGCATTTTCAAATTGCTACTGGTTTAAAAGCTAAGAGCTTGGTGAAAGGCCGTTATACCTTATACGCAGAACATTATGCGCAGCTGATTGATTCGCCGTTTGAATTGGCAGAGCAGACCCGATTCAGTTTTGAAGCAAATGGCATTCCGCATGAGTTTGTGGTGTCTGGCAAACACGCAATGAATACGCAACGCATGCAGCAAGACATTGAAAAAATCTGCAGTACAGAAATTTCTATGTTTGGCACAGCGCCATTCAAAGACTATACCTTTATGACGATGGCAACGGGTAATAGCTATGGCGGTTTGGAGCATCCAAACAGCACCAGCCTGATTACACCGCGCGACGATCTGCCCAAAGCAGATGAACCGGCAGAACCATCAGCAGATTACCAGCGTTTCTTAGGTCTCTGCAGCCACGAATATTTTCACTCTTGGCTGGTGAAATTTATCCGTCCGGAAAATTTCGTTAATTATGATCTTAATAAAGAAGGCTATACTTCTTTGCTGTGGATCTTTGAAGGCTTCACTTCGTATTATGATGACCTGATTTTGCTGCGCAGCGGCGTGATTAATCAGGAATCGTATATCAAGCTGTTAAAGGCGCAGATTGACCGCTATTTGCAAAACCCAGGCCGTTTTGTGCAGTCTGTATCTGAATCCAGTTTTGATGCATGGGTGAAGTTTTACCGTCAGGATGAAAATTCGAATAATGCCGGCACCAGCTATTACAACAAAGGCTGTCTTGTGGCGCTATGTTTGGATCTGGGTTTGCGTCTTCGCGGTTCTAGTCTGGATGCTTTAATGCGCAAGCTGTATGAAAATGCGCAAAAGGGCATTCAAGTCAATGAACGCACCATCTTTGAATTGTGCAATGAATTAACAGGTGATAACTGGTTAGAACAAATCAATCATTTGATTAATACCACTGATGAATTGCCGCTGGATCAGCTGTTCCCTGAGTTTGGCCTCAGTTACACACTGAAAAATGACAAGTCGTTGCCGTTTGGCCTAAAGCTTGCTGATAAACCTGAAGGTGTGATGGTGCAGTCTGCCCGCCGTGATGGAGCAGCCGCTAAAGCTGGATTGTCTGCCAATGATGTGATCATTGCGGTTGATGGTCTGAAAGCGACAGTTAAATTGGTAGAAAAATATGCCAAGCAAGATGGCGGCTATACGGTACTGGCTTTCCGCCGTGACGAATTAATGAGCTTTGAAGTCAACGCTGCAGGTTCAGAACTGACTGAAGTTGAACTGAAAGTGGAAGATCCGGCCAAAGTGGAAAAATGGCTGAAAGCTTAATGTAAATAGCGTTTAATTTTTTTTGCTAAAACCCATACTTAGGTATGGGTTTTATGTTTAGGGATGTTGATATTTTAAAACCTCTCCCTAACCCTCTCCTAAGAGGAGAGAGAATTTTATTTAAAATACAGCTATATAAAGTTGAAAATAGAAGAATGAATTGATGAATAAAAAAAGTTTAAATTGGGGAATTGGCATTACAGTAGTTTGGTTAGCTGTAATTTGTTTGGTTTGGTTTTTTTGGTGGCTTGCAATCTCCAGCATCTTTAAATGAATTAGGAGATGCCCTGGCAGGCATTTTTGCACCTATAGCTTTCTTTTGGCTGATTATGGGTTATGTACAACAAGGTAAACAGTTGGATCAAAATACTAAAGCTTTGGAGCAACAAGAAAGAGCGCTTCAACTTCAAATTGAAGAAATCCAAAAAGGAATTGAACAACAAGTACAATTGGTTCAAACACAAAAAACAGCAGCTTTCGGAACAGCGGCAACTGCTATCTCCCAAAATTTTTATTTCAGATTTTCAAGCAAGAGCTGCTTTTGGTAATAACCTGTCGGCAGACAATAGCTCAGGTGAGTAT
This sequence comes from Acinetobacter sp., assembly GCA_030152275.1. GTDB lineage: Bacteria > Pseudomonadota > Gammaproteobacteria > Pseudomonadales > Moraxellaceae > Acinetobacter. The sequence goes on from JASLHF010000264.1 coordinate 15,325, forward strand.
GTTTACGATAATGTTGTTTTTATTACTATATATTTTAATTTAGAAAACTTAGGTGAAGAAGCCTATCATTTTAAAATTAGTGAAAAAATAGTTTAGAGTGTTTGGAGCAAATCGATGTTTTGAAAAGATCTGATGCATACAAAATGAAATTACACCTATCGGCGAAGCTGGTAAATAAATTAAACATAGACAAATGTTTAGAAGAAATGTTCGATATCTCTTATGAATGTAAGAATGGAATGAAAATTCAAAGAGATTTATTCATGCAACTATATCCAAGAAATGTAAATTCACCATTTTTTCACTTAAACATGTATTTGGATAAAGTATTAAAGTATGAACAAGAAAAAAGCCCACATTCGTGAGCTTTAATTTTAAACGAATTTTTAAGAATTTAACTTAACGCCCGTTACGTCCACGCCCGCGTGGCGCTTTGGTATTTGGACGTGTTGTACCATTGGTCTTACGGCGCGGTTTCTCGCTGTCATCCATTTGCCAGATACGTTTGGTGCCTGATTTTTTCACAGAACCGTCTTTGTTCTTGCGAACCATTGGTTTGCCGCCAGTACCGCCTGGTTTTTTCACATAAGAACGTGAACGGTAAGGTTCTTCAGCAGGCAGATTTTGGAAATCAGGATACAGCAGAGGTTCAATCTCTTTCGTCTCACCTGGTTTTAATTCCATTTGTACAATGCTGATCGCGCCAATTTGAGTGCGGATCAAACGCAGTGTAGGGAAGCCTACTGCTGCAGTCATGCGGCGAACTTGGCGGTTACGGCCTTCACAAATCTGAATTTCAACCCAAGACGTTGGTACAGATGCGCGGAAACGTACCGGAGGATCTCGTTCCCACAGCCATTCAGGCTCTTCAACTTTAGATGCTTTGGCAGGCAAGGTCATACCGTCTTTCAGTTCAACACCTTTACGCAGCTGTTCCAGCGCTTCTTCTGTGACATCGCCTTCAACTTGCACCACATACGTCTTGTATTTTTTATTGGCTGGGTTGGTAATGTATTGGTTTAGACCGCCGTGATCGGTCAGGAAAACCAAACCTTCAGAATCCATGTCCAGACGGCCAGCCAAACGCAAAGTCGGATCGTCTACGAAGTCAGACATAGTCATGTGTGCTTCGTCTTTACGGAATTGGGAGAGCACGTCATACGGCTTATTAAGAATGACGATTTTCATAGGAAATAACTTCTGTAATGACAATAATTTAAATTGGTGAAGATTTATTCAATAGGGAAATACAGTCATTTCCCATCTAAATCTCAAATTGGGTGCTTTTGCATTAGAGTATTATGCGTGAACTAAGATTGAAAGTAATGTGAAAAGGCAAAAAAAATTAAATTGCCAGATGAATAATAAGGAGAAACGACAAAATGGGTTATCAAAAAATTGTTGTGCCAGTGGATGGCAGTAAAATCACTGTAAATTCAGATTTATCTTTAAATGTACCCAATCAGCCGATTATTCCGTTTATTGAAGGTGACGGTATTGGTGTCGACATTACGCCGGTCATGAAAACCGTGGTAGATGGTGCCGTGCAAAAAGCCTATGGCGCTAAACGCTCTATTGAATGGATGGAAGTCTATTGCGGTGAAAAAGCCAATAAAATTTACGGCACTTATATGCCGGATGAAACCTTAGAAGCCTTGCGTGAATATGTGGTGTCGATCAAAGGGCCACTGACTACGCCAGTGGGCGGCGGCATCCGGTCGCTTAATGTCGCGCTGCGTCAAGAATTAGACCTGTATGTTTGCGTGCGTCCAGTACGCTGGTTTAAAGGTGTGCCGTCACCGGTGCAGCATCCTGAGCAAACAGATATGGTGATTTTCCGTGAAAATTCCGAAGATATCTATGCTGGGATTGAATGGAAGGCTGATTCGCCAGAAGCGAAAAAAGTCATTAAATTTTTAAAAGAAGAAATGGGCGTCACCAAAATCCGCTTTGAAGAAAACTGCGGCATTGGCATCAAGCCGGTTTCTAAAGAAGGCACACAGCGTCTGGTGCGCAAGGCGATTCAATTTGCCATTGATAATCATAAGCCTTCTGTGACGCTGGTGCACAAAGGCAATATCATGAAATATACTGAAGGCGCGTTTAAGGAGTGGGGCTATGAGCTTGCTATGGAGCGTTTTGGCGGCGTGCTGATTGACGGCGGCCCTTGGGTCAAAATCAAGAACCCTAAAACAGGTAAAGATATAGTCATTAAAGATGTTATTGCTGATGCGTTCTTACAGCAGATTTTAATGCGTCCAGCTGATTATTCAGTGATTGCGACGCTGAATTTAAACGGTGACTATATTTCGGATGCTTTGGCAGCTGAAGTCGGCGGCATTGGCATTGCGCCCGGAGCAAATATCGGCGGCGCAGTTCAGGTATATGAAGCAACGCATGGAACGGCGCCAAAATACGCAGGGCAGGATAAAGTGAATCCGGGTTCGATCATTTTGTCTGCAGAAATGATGCTGCGCGACATGGGCTGGACAGAGGCCGCTGATCTTATTATCAAAGGTATTTCTGGCGCGATTGCTGCTAAAACGGTGACCTATGACTTTGAGCGCTTAATGCCGGATGCAACTTTGTTGCATTGTTCTGAATTTGGTCAGGCGATTATTGATAATATGGAATGACCTAATTGATAATTACCTGTGCTGCTTTGTAGAAAAACCGTGTGATCACGGTTTTTTATGCCTGAAACTAAGGTTTTTGGGCTGAATAGATTGTGTCATTACGTTTGAATGTAGGGTGAATCAGTTATTCTGGTAAATATAAAAAACAGCAGCCGTTGAATTATAAAAAAAACTTTATGTGATATTTACAATGACGTATTTAGATACAGGTCTTTGCTTGGCAAGCTGGCAGATGGGACTAAAGTAAACATTGCCGTCTTGAATGGTATTCTATAAATAATAGAGGAGTTGCCCAATGTCTAATCAACAACAGCAAAACCAAAATCAAAAGAATCAACAGCAGCAAAGTGATCAACAGCGTCAGCAGCAACAGCAGCCGCAAAATGATCAACAGCGCCAGCAAAATCAAAACCAGAACCAAAAAAATCAGCAACAGCAGCAGCAGCAGCCGCAGAAAAATCAACAGAAACAGCAACATCGTTAATTTTCAAGCGGTAAGGTTTGAATGTTACTGGTTTAGCATTTAAGCCCAAAAAAAGCCTTGATTAATCAAGGCTTTTTTCTTAAACAGGTTCTTTATTTGGAAATGCCTGCAGCGCGCTATTTCTACAGTACCAAAACAGCTGTAGTGCGCCTGCGCAGAGCACTGCTGAAGCCAGCATGAACTGATGTGGATAGCTTAGACTAGCATGCTGTAATCCGCTAAACGTCAGTCCGCCAAGCAGCTGTACAGATGCAAAGGTTAAAGTGGCAAGTCCCCATAAATTTTTATAAGCAGCGCCATATAGCTGCATAATGGTATATGAGGTTAAAAACACAACTGCAGGATTGAGTAAACCAGTTAAAAAAGAGGACATTAGGGTCAAAGCGGGATAAGGAAAAACAGCGCATAGCACTGCGAAAATATAAGCGCTGTACAGAATTTTTAATGCGGTAAAATTACTGGTTTTTTTGGCCAGCCAATAAGATGAAAATGCGCCTAAAGCGCTGCCGCATCCATACAGCATCCAGTTCATATTGATGCGAAGTAAATCCAGGTGCTGGATTTGTTTTAAATAATCAATCCAGAATAGTGAATGCGGAATATAGGCAAACGCGCTGCAGCCATAAACCGCTGTTAAGCTTAAAAAAAGCCGGTCTAATGAAGTTTTCTGTGCACTTGCGGCTGAGTGGTGCTGCAAAAGCGGTCTAAATTGCGTAAGCAGGGAGCTGATGCCTATGCCAGCAATACCTGCGAAACCTGTCAATATGAACCATGCGCTGCGGGTGCTAATCTGGTCTAAATAAGGTAAAAAAAGCGTAGCAAGCAATACCCCAATGCCAATACCGCTAAAGCCAATAAAACTGATTTTAAAGCGGTCTTGAGGGGCTGCGCATTGAGCAATAATACTGGGTGATAAAATCATAATTAAACCGCCGCTGATACCCGATATAGTTCGCCACAGCATGTACCAGCTTTCATGCATTCCAGAAAATGCACAGCAAAATAGGCTAAGTATGCCGGCGAGAACAGCGCCTTCAATGTAATTACACATGATGCGTGTTTGCGGCAGGCGCATTGACCAAAAAGCTCCTAACAGATAGCCCAGTAAATTGGCGCTGCCTAAAATGCTGGCAAATTGCGCGCTCCAGTGAAAGGCTTCACGAGTCGATGGCAGCAGTGCTGTATAGGAAAAGCGAAGAATGCCAATGCCTAAGCACATGGCTAGGCAAAGAAAAAGGCTTAATTGAACTCGTTGCGTGGTCATTCTTTACTCTTGGTTTTATTATTCCTGGTGATCTTTTTCAAACTAGCATGAATTATGGGCGTGATGAAGCGTGAATAGTGAGTATCTAAAAATGTTATTTTGCCGTCTTTGTGCTTTAAAGCAGAGATATTTTAAGCAGTACGCAAAATTTAATAACTATAAGGGAGTAACTATTAAAAAGTAACTAAAGGGGGTAATTTTAAATATTAATCTCTATAGAATCTTTTTCTAAATGTGCAGCTGTAAATTGGATAGAAAAAATCAGGACACTGAGAATATTTTTAGTTGTGCAACTTAGCTAATTTGTGGATGGGCTTTTTTGCTTTCCAGTTTAACGAAATAGTCATTAGTACACATGCTATAAAAAAACCGCACAAATTGTGCGGTTTTTTTGATGCGTGGATGAATCACACAGATGTTAGAAGCAATGTACGAATTAACGCATTTTTGCCAAGAAACGGCCTAAACGGGTTAGGGCTTCACGCAGTTCATTCTCGGCAGGCAAGAACACCACGCGGAAATGATCCGGTGTTGGCCAGTTAAAGCCTGTGCCTTGTACGAGTAAGACTTTTTCAGCTTTTAAGAAATCCAGCATGAATTTTTCATCATCTTGAATTGGATAGACTTCTGGATCAAGACGTGGGAAGCAGTACATCGCTCCCTCAGGTTTTACACAAGTCACGCCTGGAATCTCATTCAGCATTTCCCAAGCGATATTGCGCTGCTCGTATAAACGGCCGCCCGGACGGATTAAATCGTTAATTGATTGATAGCCGCCCAATGCTGTTTGAATTGCATACTGTGCTTGGTGGTTGGCGCATAGACGCATAGACGCCAGCATGTCTAAACCTTCAATGTAATCACCCGCACGTGATTTATCGCCAGTAATGGCCATCCAGCCAGAACGGTAGCCTGCAATACGGTATGCTTTAGACAGGCCGTTAAATGAGATACACAGCTGATCACCTGCCAAAGCAGCCACAGATACATGCTCAATACCATCATAAACGATTTTGTCATAAATTTCGTCAGCGAATAAAATCAGATCATATTTCTTCGCCAAAGCAACAATTTGCTCCAGCACATGACGCGGGTAGACTGCACCTGTTGGGTTGTTTGGATTGATAATCACAATACCGCGGGTATTTGGCGTGATTTTACTTTCCATGTCGGCAATGTCAGGATACCAATAGTTTTCCTCATCACATTTATAGTGAATTGCAGTACCGCCAGACAGATTGACGGCTGCAGTCCATAAAGGATAATCCGGCATTGGCACCAGCATTTCATCGCCGTCATCCAGCAAGCCTTGCATTGCCATAACAATCAGTTCAGATACGCCATTACCTACATACACGTCGTTGACGTGCATATTGAGGATGCCTTTTTGCTGGTAATACTGGCAGATGGCTTTGCGTGCAGGAAAAATACCTTTTGAGTCTGTATAACCTACGGCGTTAGGGAGGTTGAGAGCCACATCATTAATAATTTCTTGCGGTGCCTCAAAGCCAAATGGGGCTGGGTTGCCGATATTCAGCTTAATAATTTTATGTCCAGCTTCTTCCATTTCGTTGGCCGCTCGCAACACTGGCCCGCGAATGTCGTAGCAAACATGCTCGAGCTTAGACGATTTCTTAATTTCGCGTGGAGTGTTGATAGTGTTCGGCATTTTTATGTTCTCGGAAAGAGTGGAGGTCACTTTTGCATATCGGTATAAATAGCTTTTAAATGTCTCGGTTGTTACCAGATCAAGATGATGTTCATCTCTGAGTAAAGCAACAATTTTTTCATGCGTAAACCCTGCCTGTTGATATTGTTTAATCACTGGCAGCAGATTTTTAAAAATTACGCTCTTTTTCTGCGACATTTTTTAATCCTGAGCAAGAGTAGGACTAAGCCTAACATTAAATTTGCTCACAAAAAAGCATTTAATTTTTGAATTTGCTCACCTTGTTTTTATATTTGCTTACTTTTTGCTTTTTGGATCATTATATTGATTTTGTAAATTGTTGAATAAAGACTAGAAATTTAAGATTGAATGACGTAAATATAGGATTATCCTATTTTAAATACCACGATATAAAGGGACGTCATCATGGGAAAACTCAATAAATCAGAAAGAGAATGGCAAAGAGAATTATCGCCAGAAGAGTTTCGCATTACACGTCAGAAGGGCACTGAAGCAGCTTTCACAGGGAAATATTGGAATACCAAGCAAGAAGGCACCTATGTTTGCCGCTGCTGCGGAGAGCCGTTATTTACTTCAGACACAAAGTTTGACAGCGGATGCGGCTGGCCTAGCTTTTTCCGCCCTGTCAATGGGACGGTGATCGAAGAACATCAAGATACTTCGCACGGCATGGTGAGAACAGAAATAGTCTGTCATCATTGTGACGCACATTTAGGGCATGTTTTCCCGGATGGTCCACAGCCGACTGGATTGCGGTATTGCGTTAATTCGGCTTCATTAGACTTAAAAACACAAGAAAAAAATGATGAGGAAACCTATCCATGACAAGCATTTATCAGTTTGAGGCTGAGTTGTTAGATGGAAAAAATAAATCTTTTGCCGATTACGAGGGCAAGGTCTTACTGGTTGTAAATACGGCAAGTAAGTGTGGTTTTACACCGCAATTTGCGGGACTGGAAAAACTATATCGGCAATATAAAGATCAGGGTTTTTTGGTGCTGGGTTTTCCGTGTAATCAGTTTGGCGGTCAAGACCCCGGCTCAAATGATCAGATCGGCGCATTTTGCCAAAAGAATTATGGCGTCGATTTTCCAATGTTTGCGAAAGTGGATGTGAAAGGTCCAGAAGCGCATGCAATTTTCCGTTATTTGACCAATAACTCAAAAGGTGTTTTGGGCAATGGTATTAAATGGAATTTCACTAAATTTTTAATCGGCCGTGACGGCAAGGTAATGAACCGCTACGCACCGACGACTAAACCGGAAGATTTGCAGTCTGATATTGAAAATGCGTTAGCCAGTTAATTTGTAAATAGCAAATAGACTGTATATTTGCCTCAATTGGCATTTGTACATGTAAATGCTGATGCAATAAAGGGCAATGGATTTAAAGCGGCCGGAAGGCTGCTTTTTTGTCGCTTCTAGATTGATATATTTTGAAGGCTCGCTTGGGCTGCCGCTGAATTATAAAGGAATATATGGATCTGTATTCAATCTAGAGGCAATCAGCACAAAGCATCAAATTGATTGAGAGGGAGCAGTATTGATAAAAATAATACTTATTTGGGGGATTGCTGCGCTTTTGGCGGCAGTATCAGGATTAGCCAGCGCCGATGCGCAGACGGATGAATTGCTGCAAATGCTGAAAGCGCCTGTTGCGGAATATCAAGCGGATGATAGGCCTTATGTGATTGATCCGCAGATCAGCAAGAAACAATATGAGGTCAGCTGGCTGATTCCGCCTATTTTCCTTCTTAGCGCTGCGGAATATGCCGGCTATAAGCGCCCTCTAACTTTGGAAATGACTATTGAGGCGGGAAGCGGGAGGATTGTGCAGTCGCAAGTGCTGAAAAGTTCCGGTTCGGCGCGCGCTGACCGCAAAGCGCAGGAAGCGCTAGCAAATGCTAAGCTGCAGTCTATTCCTATGGTGGAAAAATCGATGCGCTATACGCTGGTGCATAATTTTACACTGCCGGCGCCTTAGGGCTAATCATTTGAATGAATATGATTCAGTCACATGTTGCTGAATATTTTTGGGTATTTATCAAAGATAGCATATCTGCATGAAAATGTTTTTACCCGTTTTGCTGCTAATAATTCTGTATTGGAAATTCGTAAAATAACAAAAGTGCAAGCTGGTTTAAGAGGGCTTTGGAAGGGCTTCAGGCGCTGTCTGCAGATGAGATTTTATCCCGATGATGCGCGAAGACAATTACGCTGTGCTATGTTTATGCCCCAAAAAACCGCAGGCGAGGCTGCGGTTTTTGATTAAATGCTGTCGAGTGCAGTTTTTAGATTATAAAATTGCTTTTAAGCGGCGAATCACTTCTTCACACTGTGCAATATCTGCCACCAGCGCTAAACGGACATGATTTTCACCCGGATTGCCTTGTGCTGTATCACGTGACAGATAACGGCCTGGCAATACTTTCACATGCGCTTTTTCCATTAACATTTTGGCAAAAGCTTCGTCATTGTCAACTTTTAGCCAGTAGTAAAATCCCGCATCTGGTTTTTGCAAAGGCAGCAAATGTCCCAGTTCATTTTGGAACAGTTCGAATTTAGCGCGGTAAAGTTTACGGTTTTCTTCAACGTGAGTTTCATCATCCCAGGCTGCAATAGATGCCAGCTGATGCTGTACCGGCATAGCTGCACCGTGGTAAGTGCGGTATTGAAGATAAGGCTTGAGTAATGCAGCATCACCGGCAACAAAGCCAGAGCGCATACCCGGTAAGTTGGAACGCTTAGACAGTGAGTGGAAGACCACGCAGTTCTTATAATCGTCACGGCCGATTTCAGCACATACTTCCAATAAGCCAACCGGCGCTTCATCAAACCACAGCTCCGAATAGCATTCATCAGAAGCAATCACGAAGTTATATTGGTCTGAAAGGGTAATCAGCTTTTTGAACTGTTCTTTTGACAGCACGGCACCTGTTGGGTTGCCCGGTGTACAAACAAATAGCAGCGCCGTTTTTTCCCAAACTTCGGCAGGAACTGCGTCGAAGTCGCCAAGATAGTTATTTTCTTCGGTACAGTTAATGAAGTACGGTTCTGCACCTGCAAGTAAAGTTGCACCTTCATAAATCTGGTAAAACGGATTCGGCATCACCACATAAGGCGCATCTTCACGTTTCACCAAGGCTTGTACAAAGGAGAAAATCGCTTCGCGTGTACCAGAAACAGGCAGTATATTGCTCTCTGCGCTAATGCTGTTCAGCTTGAAACGGCGTGTTAGCCAATTGGCAATACTGGTGCGCAGTTCAGGTAAGCCTTTACTGTTTGGGTAAGTCGATAAGTGCTGGAAGTTGTCAATAATTGCTTGCTTCACAAACTCAGGAGCCGGATGCTTCGGTTCGCCAATCGACAGCGGAATTAATGGCAAATCTGCAGGCTGAATATCCGCGAAAAGTTTATTTAGCTTTTCAAAAGGATAGGGATGCAATAACGACAAACTTGAGTTCATGAAACAGTTACCGGTTAAATTAAGTTAATGATGGCCGCAGACTTGATTAGAAGCTTCATCCAGCGCAGATTTTAACTGGGCTGCGAAAGTTTCCGCTTCGGATTCGGTCATGGGTGTGCCGTCTTTTTTGGTGACAAAGAAAATATCTTCAGCGCGTTCGCCTAAGGTGGCAATTTTAGCAGAATGTATGTCCAAACCCTGCATCATAAATAAACCGCCTACTTTGGCAAGCAGTCCCGGATGGTCGAGCGTTGCAATTTCCACCATATTTTGCTGCAGCGCTTCATTCAGCGTCACGTCTACAGTATTTTCAATATCAAAATGCCGCAGCTGGCGCGGAATCCGGCGCTGCATCAAGCCAGGGTATACATCGGACTGGCTGAGTGCGCTTTTTAAAGCATCTATCACGGTTTCTTCGCGCTCTGGGTCGGTCAGCAGAGTGCCGAAACGGTCCAGTACAACATAGGTGTCCAAGCTGAACGCTTTGACAGCGGTAATAATACGCGCATCCTGCACATCCAGATTCATGCGGTCAAGAATCGCCACGGTGGTTGCAAATAGATTTGGCTGATCTTGAGTGTAGATAAAGATCTGCACTGCGTCTTGTGCATATTTTCGGTGTGCACGCATTAGGACTAAGGGTTCAGGGTTGTCGCCATGCTGTAAAATGGCGCGAGTGTGCCACGCTATTTCATCGGCAGATTCTTTGATAAAGTATTCATCCCCCAGCTCCTGCCAAACTTTTTCCACATCATCCAGTGAGAAATCTTCGACCAGCAATTCACTGGCAGTAAATTTCGTGTCTTCGATCAGCATTTGATAATCTACCGGACGGCCAATGCCTGAACGGATAACATCACGCGTCTGAGTATAGAGTTGGCGCATGAGGGAGGCGCGCCATGTATTCCACAGGGTAGGATTGGTGGCGTTAATATCCGCAACGGTTAAGGTATACAGATAGTCCAAATGTTCCATATCACCCATTTTTTCGGCAAAGGTGCGTACCACATCAGGGTCTGAAATGTCTTTTTTCTGTGAGGTGACAGACATCTGCAAATGGCTTTTAACCAGCCATGCCACAAGGTTGGCCTCGCGTTCGGTGAAGCCGTGTGCTACACAGAATTTAATTGCATCCGAGGCGCCTAATTCACTGTGGTCGCCGCCGCGGCCTTTGGCAATGTCGTGGAAAATAGCCGCCAGATAGACAATATCGCGTCGCGCCAAACGCTGGAAGACTGAACTGACTACCGGGAAGTCTTTGGCAAATTCCGGCTCTTTAAAGCGGTTGAGATTACGGATCAGCAGCAGGGTGTGCGCATCGACCGTATAGATATGAAACAGGTCATACTGCATAAGCCCCATGATTTGGCCAAATGCTGGAATATAGTTGCCCAGCACGCCATAGCGCTTCATCGCAACTAATGTGTCATACAAGCGGTAAGGTGAGCGGATAATGGCCATAAATAGCGCTTGATGAACAGGATTGTCACGGAAGCTTTGGTCTATGCGTTTGGCAGCTAAAGTCAGCAGGCGAAGGGTACGCGCGCGGATACCTTTAATTTCAGGACGATTAGCTAATAAATAGAAGATTTCTAAAATTGCGCTTGGATTTTCAGAGAAAATTTTATGATGCTGTACTGCCAGCTTGCCATCGACCAGTTTGAAATTTTCATTAATTTCTTCAATCTTGCGTTCATAACTCGGCAGGCGCGGGGTAATTACAGACTCATTGAAATAGGCCAAAAGCATTTCATTTAATGTCGATACCTGTTGCGCACTGCGGTAATAGCGCTTCATAAACTGTTCAATGGGATAGTTCGGCGATTTGCCTTCTTCACGGTGATAGCCAAATTTACCTGCAATATCACGCTGGTAGTCAAACAGCAGACGGTTTTCATCGCGTTTGGTTAAGCGGTGCAAATGATGGCGAATTTCCCAGAGAAAACTTTCGGTTTCTTCCAGCACACCCAGCTCGAATTCTGAAATAAAGCCCAAATGCACCAAGTCATAAATCCGGTTAACCCGAAAATGCCGCTTGGCAATCCAGCCAATTTGATTGATGTCGCGGATACCGCCTGGCGCATTTTTAATGTCGGGTTCTAAATTGCTCTCGGTATTGTTGTGCTGTGTATGGCGTTTGGCCTGTTCCTGCATTTTGGCATCGAAGAATGTTTTGTCGGTCCATGTTTGTGAAACAATGCGGCGCGGCCATTTCGCCAAATGCTCATTGCCGGTAATCAGGCGTGCTTCAATCAGTGCGGTGGCAACGGTCAGATCGTTGGTGGCTTGAGTGACGCAATCGGCAATGGTGCGCACACTAATGCCGGGCTTAAAGTTTCCGACATCCCACAGTGAAGAAATAAATGTGGAAATCTGTTTTTCAACATCTTTAGGAATATCATCTTCTGACAGAATCATGATGTCGACATCTGAATAAGGCAGCATTTCGCGGCGTCCGTAACCGCCCACCGCAAAAAGGCCTAAACTGGTGTCTTGCAGTTCTGCATGGCGCCATAAAAATTTAAGGGCTTCATCAATCAGATCTGAACGGGTGCGGATAATATCCCGAATTGATTCACCTTGTTCAAAACCCTCCTGAAGCTGATTTTCTACATCGGTACGCCATTGGTTGATCGCTTTGATGTCATGGCTGCTTTTAACATAATTCAGCAGCGGAAGAGTATTGGTCATGAACAAGGGTCCGTTTTGGTCTAACTGGCTTAGTTTTGATGAACACTGATTTGCTGTGCGGTGTGCTGCGCAAGTTCACGCGCTTGTTCTGCAGTTTCTGCACGCGCTGTTGCAACACCCATACGGCGCCGCTTAAAACCTTCTGGCTTGCCGAATAAACGCAAATCGGTATTTGGATTTGCTAAAGCAAGATTTAAGCCAGAAAATGATAAATTGCAGTCATCCACGCCTGCATAAATGACTGCGCTGGCTGCAGTGCTGTGACGTGCGGTATTCACCGGTAAGCCCAAAATTGCGCGCGCGTGCAGTTCAAATTCGCTTTGATATTGAGAAGCAAGCGTTACAAGGCCAGTGTCGTGCGGACGTGGAGAAACTTCACTAAACCATACTTTATCGCCTTTGACAAACAGTTCCACACCAAAAATCCCGCAGCCGCCTAAAGCAACAGTAACTTTATTGGCAATACGTTTGGCCTCATCTAATGCTGCTGGAGTCATGGCTTGAGGCTGCCAGCTTTCGACATAGTCGCCAGAATCTTGGCGGTGACCAATGGGGTCGCAGAATGTAGTTTCAATTTCACCTGTTTCTGCATTTTTAGCGCGAACAGTCAGCAGTGTAATTTCAAAGTCAAAATCAATTTGAGATTCGACAATTACAGTCCCTTGATTAACGCGGCCGCCGGTTTGTGCATATTCCCAAGCCGCATCGACTTCATCAAAACTCTTCACACGCGATTGGCCTTTGCCTGAAGATGACATCACTGGCTTCACAAAGTTTGGATAGCCAATATCATCACAGGCAGCACGGAACGCTTCTAAAGAGCTTGCAAAACGGTAGGCTGAAGTCGGTAAGCCCAGTTCTTCTGCGGCAAGACGGCGAATACCTTCGCGGTTCATGGTGAGGTTGACCGCTTTGGCAGATGGAATTACGGTGGCTAAATTTTGCTGCTCAATATCCAGCAAAACTTCAGTGGCAATAGCTTCAATTTCCGGCACGATTAAATTCGGTTTTACTTCCGCAATTAAGGCTTTTAACGCTTCAGGATCGGCCATATTTAAGGTATGGGAAAAATGCGCAACCTGCATCGCAGGAGCATGGTCATAACGATCAGCAGCATGAACTTCTACACCTAAGCGTTGTAATGAAATCACAACTTCTTTACCGAGTTCGCCAGAACCTAACAGTAAGACTTTAAAAGCTGAAGACTGAAGTGGAGTACCAATAGTTACGCTCATGTAAATCATCCATGCTTGATTTTATGGGGTTTTAGCATAGCAGAACTTCATTGCTAGATAAGCGCGTATTCACATAAATAAATGATATTGTCCAACAATTTTATTTATAAGTTTTGATGTTGGATATTGTTGTCATCTTCTGAGGCTGAAGGTGTTGAAGTGTATAAATACGGCTTTGCGGTGCACGTTTTTCCATCGCTAAAATTTGCTCATTGCTTAAATTAAGTAGGTGCAACAGGTCTAAAGTTTGAGAACGCCTAAACAGAAAGCAAGGAAACACAAAGGGGAGGACAAAGCCGATAACAAATAGCCCTATTCCAGACAGGCTAAATTTTACAGCATCGTATAATATATGCAGAAATTGAATAGGCTCTGCTGGTGGCCTAACAAATGAAAACAGTAGAAATAGTAAAATCAAAGATGTAGCGAATATTTGTATAAAGATCGGCAGTACTCGATGAAGCATACTCCAATGTCCAAATATCATTTCTCTTGGGTGTAAATGTATAACTTGTTGAGTTAAATTATAAAAAGCGATAATTTTATTTTTTCCATGCTTTTCGATGTAAATAGCACGTACCCAATCACTTGGCTCAGCATGGACTTCAACAAAATGCCCGTTAAAATTTTGTGCATTCATAAAGCATTCAAAATAGATGGCAGGCAGTTCATAACGATGAAAGACGGTCAGCAGCGCATCACGTCGATGATGAATGAATATTTTTCCTTCAATAATGTACTTTGACTCAAACATGCCAAATTTCCTATTTTTGTTTTTATGAAATGGCTAATAAAAAGCTTATGTCTTTTATTGTACATAAGCTTTGAAATTTATTTAATTTAAAATATCAGACAGGGATATAGGTATAGACCAAGCCATAGGTCAGGGCAGCAGTCAGGGTAGCTAGGACAATCCGCTTAAACTTAAAGTACAAGCCTGTAAGCACAGCAAAACCGACCAGCATGGCAAAACTTTTATTGGGTGTTTCAAGCAGCGGCGGCAAAGTTGCAACCACCAACATGGAGCTAATGGCAGCAATACCGATTGAACCTAGCGCGATCTTAAGCCATAAGGCACCACGTTTTTGTGAACCTTGCTGAAATTTTTGAATGACAAAAAAAGGGCCAAAACGAGAGGTGAAATTGGCAATGCCGACCAAGATGCCGACCAAGATAATCTCGATATTCATGATGCTTCTCCCATATGTTCTGGGTCTGGCCGTTTTAGCACATAGTGTTTAAATAAGCCTGCAAAAATACCGGAAGAAATTCCGATGAAAATAGCCGCAGATAAATCGATAAAGTAGCAGGCAATGGCTGACACAATAATGGTGACTGTAACTACAAAAGTATGCTTTTTCTCAAAGGCGGCAAGTAAAAAGCTTAAGAATAATGCCGGCAGCAAAAAGTCTAAAGCAGCTTGTAAGAACTGCGGAAGATTGCTGACTTGATCGGCAAACATGCCGCCCAAGAATGAGCCCAGCGCCCAAGACATCCAGCTGAACAGGCTTAAGCCAAGCATCCATGACTCAGACCACTCCTGACGGCGCTGAGTCAGCTTGATCATGCCGGAAGCAAAGACTTCATCAGTCAAACCCCAAGCCCAAACGGCAGTTTTCTTTAAGTTGAGCCGGTCCTGAATGAGGTTTTGCAATGCTGGACCGTACAATAAATGACGGATATCCAATGCGATGACGGTAAGCGCGGTCATCCAAATAGATGTGCCGCTGCCCAGCAGAGCTACGACTAAAAATTGGCTGGCGCCCGCATACATAGAGCAAGATAAAAACAATGCTTCCCATGCGGTAAAGCCAAACTGTGTTGCAGAAACGCCAAAGGCAAAAGAAACAGGCAGATAAGTAAAGATAATGGCTTGGCTGTCTTTAGCGCCTTGCCAAAAACCGGCTGGTTTCACGGGAGAGATATTGTGCTCAGACACGACACACCTAGCTGGAGATTAGATCAACGGGTGAATTAGATTGTGTATTGTAGCTGAATTTACTAGCATAGTGCCGAAATGTTCGTATGGATGAACCCGAGATGTTCAGCTTTAAGCCAAATGCGTTAAACGTCCTTGTGCTGGCCGGCAGCGCGCTGCTGCTTCAGGCCTGCAGTGACGGCTCTTCTAAACACTCTGAAGATAAAGTAGAAATTAAGCCTGCACCAAAGCTCACAAATGATGCAACGGCCTATGCTGGTGAAGCATGGAAATTGATTAATGCAGTTGATGCAATTGTGTATGCAAAGCAAATTGATCAAATTGAGGAAAAAGTGCGTAAACCTGCACGCAAGCTCAGTACTGACTGGCGGATTAATGTCAAAATGACGGACTCTGTGACAGAGGGGAAATATGCATTGTGCCGCAAAGCTCTGACCAGTTTGGATGTGTGGGCGCGTGAAATGCAGGAGGGCAGCAATGCCGCGCTGCAGCGTCAGGCAGATTATGAACGCGATAAAAAGCAGTGCCAAGACGCGATAGAAAATCCAAATTTAGGCAATACTGACCCGAAAAAAATCGGAGTCTAGTCTGTTTTAGTCATATTTGAGGTGTATTGTGGATTTAATCATACTTTGATGATAGTCCGCCCATACATTAAAGGCCCTAAGCTCACAAGCTTGGGGCTTTTTTTATTACAGTAAAGTCCGCCTTAAAGGGAGGGTTTTGATGCTTTGCCATTGCTCTCAAACAAAGCAATTGACGAAAAAATGCAATATTCATTGAGTTTGTTTATTTAGGGGGAAATGAAATTGAGGTGCTTAACTTATAATTAAATTCTCATATTTTGAAATATTAATGATATTTTTCGCCTATTCTTTGAACGATATTTATATTGATATGCTTTATAAAAATTAAATTTTTTATAGAGGTTTATGCTTGTTTATTGCTCTATTTTGATTTTAATCAATAGTAAGCATTTGTTTTTTTAAATTTTTATTTATGGGGCTATTAATTTTTCTGATGAGTTGAAATTTTATTAATATAAAAAAACACTCAATAATATGTAAATTCGATTACATTATAAAAAATGTGAATTATCGTAATTTGATAAAATATGAAATAATTATTACATAAAGGGTGTATTAGATTAGCTGAATAGTTAAAAGAAATAGGTAATTAAGATGAAAAAAGCATTAATGATGGTATCACTTGCTGCTGTTATGCTAACTGCGGTTAATGTGCAAGCGAGCGCAGATGTACAATCTAACTCAGAGACAAATAGTCCAGCCTGCACCAATGGATTTGACAGTGTTGATGTATGTAAGCTGTTGTCATAGCCTGCTGCCAGCATCTCATAGAGTTTATGGTTCTCTTTAATCTGGATGGATTTCACTGCGGCAGTAAAAGGAAATAGCCCATATATTTCACATATCAAAATATTTAGCCGAATCAATTTGGTGCTTTATCTTGCGTCGAATGAGCCGTTAATATTCTGCTTTATGCATTCGTTTATTTACAGATAATTTGACATTGTGTTGTGATCCTCATTAGATAAGGCATAAAAAAGCCGGTATAAAACCGGCTAGGATGGCTAGATTAAACTTAGTGATTCATGGTTTTAGTATCATGCTTTGCTTGCTGTGACTCAATTTTCGCTTTATTGGCATCAACAGCGGCTTTGTTTGCCTCTGATTTGGCGGCTGCAGTTTTAGCGACTGCTTTGGATTGTTCATGTGCTGCTTGCGCACCTTGCTTGTTAAGCGCGGCTGTATGGTGCTGTTCTGCTTTTACTGCTTCATGTTTGGCTTTTTTTGCATGTTCTTGCGCTTTTTTAGCATCATGCTGTGCGGCTGTGGTGTGGTGTTTTGCTGCTGTTGAAGTTGCTACGCATTTGCCGCCTTTGTGGTTTGGCCCAGTGCCGCCTGTTAAGGTGGTTCCTTGAGGGCATGCGAAAGCAGTTGCGCTCAATATGGAGAAAATGCCTGCTGCTAAGATTGTGCTGATTTTTTTCATTTTCCTAACTCCGTCTTTAGAATTCTTTAAGAGAAGGCATTAGCGCCTAAGTCTTAAATTAATCAAGTTCAACCATAAAATAAGCAGCATTCCTGTATGCAATCAGCGACGGTATTTTGTGTATTTGTTTTGTGTTATGAAACTTAAGGCTGGCCTCATTAAGTCAATGTAATAAATAAGCAGATATATGCCAGACAGCGAATAGAGTTGTATTTGAAACGGCACTGTTGTTTTATCTAAATAATTTTAGCTTGGTATTTTTTGGTTTTTTCGCGGTACTGCTGTATAAAAGTATATCTTTAAACTATAAAGTCTGACCACAGTAAAATTCGAATGTTCAGTGATTGTTTAGCTATGCTGTGATGTGGATGGCCTTCGACTGTAGCGCAATCATGATGTGTATATACTGATGTAAAAAAAGCCAAGCCTTAATTAAGGCTTGGCTTTGATGTGAGCTTCTTAATTTGAAATACGGATATTTTTGCCGTAGGTGAGAATATCCATATCTCAAACTTAGCGCTTACATCAAAACGCTGCCAGCTTAGACATTAAAGCGGAAGTGCATTACGTCACCGTCTTGCACGACGTAAGTTTTGCCTTCTAAACGCCATTTTCCAGCTTCTTTCGCGCCATTTTCGCCATTGAACTGAACAAAATCGTTATAAGCGACACATTCAGCGCGAATAAAGCCTTTTTCAAAGTCAGTATGAATTACGCCAGCAGCTTGCGGTGCAGTAGCGCCAACTTTAACTGTCCAAGCGCGCACTTCCTGAACACCCGCCGTGAAATAGGTTTGCAGGCCAAGAAGAGCATAACCGGCACGGATTACAACGTTTAAGCCCGGTTCTTCCATCCCCAGCGCTTCTAAAAATTCAGCGCGGTCTTCGTCTTCCAGCAAAGAAATTTCAGCTTCGATTTGGTTGCACAGCGGCACCACAATCGCGTTTTCTTCTGCAGCTAATTTTTTTACAGCATCCAAATGCGGGTTATTTTCAAAGCCGTCTTCTGCAACGTTGGCGATATACATGGTTGGCTTTAAAGTCATTAAGCCAAAACCGCGTACTAATTTGCGTTCGTCTTCATCTAAATCTGCAGCGCGGGCTGGTTTGCCTTCATCCAGCAAAGGCAGGATTTTGTCTAAAACCGCTTTAGTCGCAATCGCGTCTTTATCGCCGCCTTTGGCAGATTTAGCCAAGCGGGTTACTGCTTTGGTCACAGTTTCTAAGTCTGCCAGCGCAAGCTCGGTATTGATGGTTGCAATGTCATCGAGCGGATCAATTTTGCCGTTAACATGAATGACATTTTCGTCTTCAAAGCAGCGTACAACATGTGCAATCGCGTCAGTTTCACGGATATTGGCCAAGAATTGGTTGCCTAGACCTTCACCTTTTGATGCGCCTGCGACTAAGCCTGCGATATCCACAAATTCCATTGTGGTTGGAATAACGCGCTGCGGTTTTACAATTTCAGTCAATTTATCTAAACGCTGATCCGGCACTGGAACAATGCCTGTGTTTGGTTCAATAGTACAGAAAGGGAAGTTTTCAGCAGCAATAGCAGCTTTAGTTAAAGCATTGAAAAGTGTAGATTTACCAACGTTCGGCAAGCCGACAATACCGCAATTAAAACCCATGAAATCACTCACACAGTGTTATATATAAAAATTGCCCATGATTTTACATGAAAGCCATGACAAAGTCATGGATTGCCGCATGGCCTGAGCTGAAATGTCCGTTTCAAAAAAGACTGCATTTATATTGCTCTCTGCGCGTTATGCTGTGCCTAAGACAGTGAACCGGTATTGGCTGCATCGCTGTAAATGGGTAGGATGATTAACCGTAATATACAGTCTGAAAAAAACAATCTAAAACTGAGATATTTGGAGTAAGTGGAAAATTTAAGCGCAGGTCTGATTTTTAGTAATACATACCCCATTATCAGAGTCAGCCCTTTTCAGCTCAGCCTGACTGTGGGTGCAGTGAATTGTTCGGAAATGTACATTGTTTTTCCGAAGGAGTGTGACTAAAGTATCCAATGAAAATGCTTGGTGATGCCAAGCGCAGTAAAAAAATAAATATGGAGCATTTATGCTGACCTTATACCAGTTTCCATTATCGCATTTTTGTGAAAAAGCGCGTTGGCTGCTGGACCATAAAGAATTGGAATACACTGCCCAGAATCTGGTGCCGGGTGTGCATCGGGCATTTGCACAATTAAAGACGGGGCAGAACAAATTGCCTATTTTGCGCGATGATGATGACTGGATTGCAGATTCAACCCAAATTGCGCTGTATTTAGATGAAAAATATCCTGAACATGCTTTGCTGCGCTCAGATCCGCAGCTGCGACAGCAAGCGCTGGAAATAAATCTGCAGAGTGTGGAACTGGGACGCCATGTGCGTCGCTGGTGCTTATCGCATGTTTTAATTAAAAATGAAGAATCCTTGGATATTTTAATTGGTGAAAAAGGGTATCTGCGCCAGTTTGAAAAATATTCTAAACCGATCATTAAGGCATTGGTGTCCAAAGGCTATCAGCTGGGTTCAGATAAGGTGCTGGAATCTGAAGAAATTATGAAATCACTGATTGAAGAGTTGAATGAAAAATTGATCCAGCAGGGCGGACGCTATTTGGCAGGTGACCGTCTGGGTCTGGCGGATATCGCGGTGTGTGCCATGATTGCGCCGATTTTGGAGATTGAAGGCACACCGTGGGAAAAAGAACACTCAGAAAATTTGTCAGAAGAATTTAGAGTGTATAAGGCTTATTTAAGTAATTTGCCTTTGGGACAGTATGTGAAGCGGATTTATCAGACCGAACGCAATGCGCGCGTGGACTGGCGCGGTATTTGAATCTAAGACGTCAATCTTGCAGTGCTGTCTGATATGAAAACTTTGAAGAGATGACCAAGCCGCTGTGAACATTGGCGCTGCATAATAAAAAAACGCACCTTCAGGTGCGTTTTTTTATGGAGACAAGCCTAAAGCCGGCAACCCTATTTTTTTGTTTTGCTGGTATATTTCATTACACATAGTGCATAGATGATTCCATATTTAAGCTCGAAGGCAGACTGGAGGTCAAGGCTGCTAAATCAAAATGCGGCAGTGTATTGGCGACTGCGCTGTTTGAAGATGCTGCATCTGCTGCGGTGAGTTGCGGCGCGATTTGGCTTAAATCAATGGCGCCTGAAGCAGTCCCGCTATGCAGCAGGTCACTGATATTTGGCAGGTCTGCGGATGATCCATGTGTCAGCTGGTCAATTGCGGATTTCATACTGTCTGTGTCGATGGCGCTTTTTGATGCGCTTTGCAGCAGATCATTCAGACTCGGCACTTGAGTGCTGTTCAGCAGAGTACTGAATTCACCATTTTGATCGATCATTGCAACGACTGGCTTTAAGGCGTTCATTACATTATTGAGGTCGCTGGACAGCGTAATCAGTGATGGGCTATTTACCAGATCCAGTATGGTTTGTACGCTATTCAGCACATCGTAGACTTTATGCACCGTATCTGCTTGATTTGCATCTAGTGAGCCGCTGTTTTCCAGCATCTTCAGCATCGGCTTAACGCCTTTAATGACACTCGCAACAGTTTCAGGAATATTACCCTCGTTGGCTTGGCTCAACGCAGCAACCAGTGTGGTGAGGCTGCCGGCAACGGCAGGAAGCGCCTGCTGCAGCTTCGCCATGTCGATGTTTGAACTGCCGGTATCAATAGAACCCAGCAACGGCATGAGGGTCTGAGCTGCGCTTTGCGCAATGTCACCTAAATCGGCTTTTCCTGCAGTTAAATTTCCGGCAGATTGAAGGATTGGCTGGGCTATTTCGAAAAGTTGGCCCAGCGCTGCGGTTATTTTAGAAATATCTGTACTGCTGTTTGCGCTGCTGAGTATGTCCAGCAGCGGCTTCATCGCTGTGACTGCAGATGAAATGCTGTCAGCGCTGTTGCCTTGATGATTAATGCTGCCCAGCATGTTTTGCATACCGTCAATGATCTGCGGCAGAGATTTGAGCAAATCGCTTTGCTGCGCGCCTGAACCGCTGTTTAAATTTTGCAGCAGCGGCTGTAGAGTCTGCATTAGGCTGTTTAAAGTATCTGAATTGCCGGAAGCGCCTGCGCCTGAAGTTAGACTTTTCATCATATCCATAAGCTTAGGCAAAGATGTTGTCAAAGCGCCTAAATCGACTGCAGATGGCTTTTGAATAGTAATATTAGAAATTAGGCTGTTGAATGCATTAGTGATGGTACTGGTGCCTAGGCCAATATTTGCATTGGATTTAATCGTGTTAATAGCGCTGCTGGATGATGTCAGGCTGTTTAAGCCCAGTGAAGTTTGCAGCGCTGCAGGGCTAAGAACCGTACTGATTTTTGCTGTAAGTGCGCTTAAAGTTTTGATCGCCATTTTAGTTATTCCATTTTTTGTTTTAATTCTGATGATTCAGAAGAATCAGAAAAGTTTTTAAAGCTTTTTTATACAAATGTAAAATATGCAGTATTAATGCAATTTAAATTTTTGTGACACACTGCGCATTTTTATTGATAGTGTTGAATTAGTATTTTGATATTTAATATAAAATTTTCTATCTGTTTGTTGCATTTGCTTGATCTATGCCATAAAAATTACTTATTCGAATGCGGCCTGCCTAAAACCTGATTTATCCTTTGTTTTAAACAGTATTGGATATTTCACGTCAGGAGTAATTTCTTGCTGTGTGGTGTTTAAAGATAGGTAATTGGAATCCAATCAATCGGATTTTTGAAATATTTTTCCAAATTAGTTGCAAAATAAGAAATTTTTTCTTATACATAGTGAATAGCTGAAAAAAGTTGCCATTGAAATGATGGCTCATCTTCAGACTGTAAATGATAAATTGAACAATGCAATAAACATGTGGCTAAGGTGTTAAAGCCGTGAATAATATAAGGCCAATGTGAGGGATGTTATGGAATTAGACCGTTTTGATAAACAGATTCTAGAAATTCTGACACATGAGGATTTAAATCTGAATGAATTGTCTGAGCGTATTAACCTATCAGTCAGTTCTGTGCATCGTCGAATTAAACATCTTATTGATTTAAATATTATTTCTGGAATTAAGCGGGATATTAATTACCAAAAACTCGGTTTTAGCCTGCATGTATTGCTGCAGGTTTCTTTAAGCAAGCATGACACAGACACTTTTGCAAAATTTTTAGAAGAGCTGGAAAATATTCCCGAAGTCATCAGTGCTTTTTTAGTGACAGGGCAGTCTGCTGATTTTATTGTGGAAGTGGTTGCAAAGGATATGGAAAACTATAGTGAAATTTTACTCAAACGCATTGGTAAAATTGAACATGTGGTCGCGCTGCATTCAAGCTTCGTCATTAAAGAATATAACGTTTTTAATTGCAGTGGATTGTTGAATAAAGCCTGATTTTTATATTTTAGCTTTGCTGATAATTGCAAAACTTGCCCTGAAGATTATTGCGTCCAGCTTCATGTTCCATTGCATGATTAAGCTGGATGCGCTTCGCTATTTCTAAATGTAAAGTTTATGGGGTGAGAATATTTATTTTTAACCTGTATATATTTCATTAGAAAAAAGTAATAGGGCATGCATCAATTATTTATGGCTGTAATTAATTAAGCTGTGTTCAGCATTTGGCTGTAAAAAAAACGCGCCTGAAAGCGCGTTTTTTAGTCCAAATTAGAATTAGTCATCAAGCTGAGCTAAAACTTCATCGGTAAATTCAACGTTGGTGTATACGTTTTGAACATCATCAAGATCTTCGAACATATCAATCATTTTTACAATTTTTTTGGCTTGGTCTACATCTGAAATCAGAGCTTTAGTCGATGGGTTCATCACCACTTCGGCATTGTCTGATTTTAAACCTGCAGCAGTTAAGGCATCTTGAACTTCACCAAAAGTTTCAGGTGTTGTGATGACTAGAATTTCTTCTTCATCTACTTCAATGTCTTCTGCGCCAGCTTCTAAAGCGATATCCATGATTTTGTCTTCTAAAGAAACGTCTTCAAAAGTAATCTCACCGCGTTTGGTAAACATATAAGCAACAGAACCTGCAGTGCCTAAGTTACCGTCAGTTTTAGAGAAGCAGTGACGAACATCAGGAACAGTACGGTTCAAGTTGTCAGTCATTGTTTCAATAATGACCGCAACACCGCCTACGCCATAACCTTCATATGTAACTTCTTTTAAGTCGGCATTTTCTTCACCGCCAACACCGCGTTGGATGGCGCGGTTAATGGTGTCGCGTGTCATATTTGCGACTAATGCTTTTTCAACAACAGCACGTAAACGCGGGTTAGACGCGACATCACCGCCTCCTAAACGCGCAGCTGTAACGATTTCACGAATGAATTTTGTGAATACTTTAGCGCGGCTCGCATCTTGTTTTGCTTTGCGATGCTTGGTATTAGCCCACTTGGAATGACCCGCCATGCGAAATATGCTCCTTGTAGATTGGCCGTATGCCTATCAAATTGTGCAAATTCTACCATAAGCCCTTTTTTTTGAGAAAGGGCCTGTTTTTCAGTTTTTATACAATTAAGGCTGATTTTTGGGTTCTGGAATAACAATATCCAACCCGACATTTTCTTTATACAGCTTTTTTAGTAAAGCTAGATCATGGTCCAGATCGGTCGGATAAATCTTTCCAAAAATTCCGCCTTGTTTGGTTTTAGAATTCGCATACATTAAAACAATTGGCACACCAGCTGCTTTTGCAATGTGCCAAAAACCTGTACGAATCGGTCTGCGCGCTTCACCGCGTGGCGCACGGGTGGCTTCAGGCGCAATGACTAAGTTGAATTTTTTGTGGTTTTCGAAATGCTCAACCATTTGCGAAACGATATCTTTATTGGCTTTACGGTCTACAGGTATGCCGCCAATTGCGTTCAGTACAGGCTTAAGCGGGCCTGTGAATAATTCTTTTTTTATTAACGTATGGATTTTTATATCATAAATTTGAAATAGAGCGAGTGATAGCACAGCATCCATCATAGAAGTATGTTCAAAGCCAACAATGACCTGTTTGTCTTCCAATACATCTGGTTTTACTTCATATGTCCAGCCTGCCAATTTAAAGGAAGCTTCACCAATCAATTTTTTTAGCATTTTTTAAATTTAACCGATACAGAATGCCGGCTAATGTCTGCCTGTTTTGGCTGGGCGTCAATAGTCAATTTGATCATGCAGAGTAAAGCTGCGAATTTTGACATCTAGTCTGATTTCTATTCGATGCTTTAAGGATTAATAATAAACTGTATGAAATTCGTTAGTTATTTAGAGTAATTAACGATAACTGCAGAATGATTAATATTTTTAAAATATTAATATATATAAAATGACTATTAAAAAGACAATTTTTGCTCTATTCATGCGTGTCATTTCTTATTAGACTTTTGTCGTAGGCTTGAAAAGCCACATGGCATTGTTTGATCGATGACGTCACTATGGAGACTGGAAAGAATGACTTTTATTAATGCTGTTCTGTTCGCGACAATAATTTTTGCGCTTGTTATCTTATGGTCATTGGTTGAATTTCATGCTGAATCTAAGAAAAACGAGCAATTTGATTAAAACATCATCAATCATGTGAATAGTTTGAATACTGCATGGGAGTTTAATATTTTTTGTTATGAATAGATTTAAATTATTTTATAGGTTTATGTTAATACTTTAAAAATATAAATAAATCATCTTTACGTCATTTTTTAAATGCCGACTAGCGATTTGATTTTTCAGTAAACATCTTGAGCATCTTAGGATTTGGGGGAAAGGGCGGGCAAAAATTAAATCAATGAATTGTTGGGTTAATGTGCAAGCGGTTGAAAAATGCTTGTGTTTTGAAATAATCTCCGCTAGTATTCTTTCCGCTTGAACTTGTTGATATATAACAGTTTCAGCCTTATAGGGCCTATAGCTCAGTTGGTTAGAGCAGCGGACTCATAATCCGTTGGTCGACAGTTCAAGTCTGTCTGGGCCCACCATATAAAACAACCACTTACGTGTACTAATCGTAAGTGGTTTTTTTGTTTTTAGATTCTGGTAAGCAAAT
>JASLHF010000150.1 GCA_030152275.1 Acinetobacter sp.
CTTTTTTATTGCCGCTTTTAAAGCGGCAGTATGTTGTTAAAGAAGTCCACTTATATTGTATATAATTGGCACCCAGCTGGGGACGTGGCGAAATTGGTAGACGCACTGGATTTAGGTTCCAGCGCCGCAAGGTGTGAGAGTTCGAGTCTCTCCGTCCCCACCATCAAATATTAAATCATGGGTTTATTATTGATTTAATAGCTGTTTTTTTAAACAGCAATATGTGAAAAAGTCCATTTATCTTGTTATAATTGGCGACCTAAGGGGATATGGCGGAATTGGTAGACGCACTGTGTTCAGGTCGCAGCGCCTTCTGGGCGTGAGAGTTCGAGTCTCTCTATCCCCACCAAGATTCAAAAAGGCAAGGTATTAGACCTTGCTTTTTTATTGCCTGAAAGTTAGTAGAGCGGATTAGCTTCTATTTGGATTTAAAGCATGACTATAAAGCTCTCATGATGCTGTTATTATATTAAATCCTATATAAAAGCCCTCGGCAATGAGGGCTAGAAATGAAAAAAATCCTTTTTTCTCGTTCAAAATCTGCAGCGGTTAGGTGCTTAAGCTTTTAAATGGTCCTCAAATTCTTCGCCTAGCTGCATAGCCAAAGCATTGCCGGAAAGATCGCAAGTCACCAAACCGTATTCTTTTTTAAAGCTGAAAGAAAAACCTTTGTTATCTGCCAGTGTGCGGACGTTGTATCCTAATTTTTCAAGCCATAAACGAAATGCGAATAAATTTTTTGCCTTAACCACTTTTTTCACGAGCGAACTCCTTATCCAATGTTAAATATTTAATAGGGATGTTTAAATATTTTTTAAAGGGGGAAAAATCGAATATTTAATAAAATATTTGTTTTCGAGTGAAAAATATACATATGAATATTCAATATAATCTAGCTTATATCTTAAATATTTGATTTTTATATTAATCTATATAATGTAACTAATTTTAAATAAATGCGTAAATTTTAGGCAAATATTTGCTT
The DNA here is from genome assembly GCA_030152275.1 of Acinetobacter sp. Lineage (GTDB taxonomy): Bacteria > Pseudomonadota > Gammaproteobacteria > Pseudomonadales > Moraxellaceae > Acinetobacter. The sequence continues at coordinate 986 of JASLHF010000150.1, forward strand.
TATATTTCTATATTCGTTTGGTACGTAGTAACAGCCATCGAATGTGTTCGAGATAATTAAAATGCTAATCTAAGAATTAAAAAATATGACTAAGCCTGCTTAAACATGATAATTCATCGAATAAGAATAAAAATGAAAGCAAATCATGAAATAAGATATGTGCCGCTATACTCCTGCAGCATTTTCATGCGCTTTGAGCAGCTGCGGCCTTTAGGGAGTAGTGAAGACAGTGAAAAGCCAGGCCAAATGAAGATGAACCGGATAAAAATTAATTAAAGCCCTATTAGCATTAAGCAGATATGCTTGGGTTTAAACTGCTAAATGAGCAATCGATGAGGTGATAAAAGATGAATTATATCAAAGTATTAAGTTTTAAATAAGTGATGAGTAATGCAGCTGTTAGTACAGACATTAAAAAATGTTGAACCAGTACAAAGCTTGAATTTTCGTGCTGACTAAATAGTCGAAAATATAGCGTAGTTTTGCATCTTTAGTGAGTGGATTTGAACCGTTGGGTGAGCCATAGTCAAAATAATTAGATCAGTGCTTTCCACATCAGAACTTACCAGATGCGGAAAACAATTGTATAACGAGCAGGCGATTTAACTGGGAAAAATGGGCTGAATCAACAAACGCAGTAAAATAGGCTGCATTTGTTGATATTCAGACATTTGCCTAATTTAAAAAATGTTTATAGGCCATGATTTAAAACTGATCTTTCCATTCTCTTAAGCGCTGAAATTCTTCAACGCTTTGCGCACGGATAAAAGGATTGGTTTCCAGTTCAAGTTCGATGGTGCTGGGCAATGTGCATTGGTTCAGCATACGCTGGGATTCTACACGTTCGAAACGCTGCTGAATGGCTAAATTTCCGGGTTCTGCCTGCAGCGCAAACTTGGCATTTGACAGCGTATATTCATGTGTGCAATACACTTTAGTGCGCGGCGGCAGGGCGCTGAGACGGGTCAGCGAGTGATACATCTGTGCATGAGTGCCTTCAAATACTCGGCCGCAGCCCATAGCAAATAAGGTATCGCCGCAGAAAAGTGTATCCAGCGCATCAATAAAATACACAATATGCCCTAATGTGTGGCCGGGAACGGCGATAATTTGAATATTTAAACCGTGAAATTCAAATTCATCTTCATGATCCAGCGGATGGCTGATAAAAGGTATTTTACTGAGTTCTTCACGCGGCCCGTACACTGGAATTTGCTTAGATGCAATTAATTCAGGCACACCGCCTGTATGGTCTTTATGCCAGTGCGTTAGCCAAATTTATGTCAGCTTCAGCTGGTGTTGACTGCAATATTCTTCAACTAATTGACCTTCAGTTGGATCAACTGCGATGACCTCCTGTGTCGGGATATGTTCCAGCAGCCAAATATAATTTTGCAGCGAATTTTTGACATCAATACAGTGAATTTTAAAGTCCATAAATGAGCGTCTATTCCGTTTCAAAGCTGTATTTACCTTAGCATGATTTGTTTTGAGCAGCAGTACGTGCGGCTGTCTTTTTGCAGGTGGAAAATAAAAAAGGCAAACGTTGATTTATGAAAAATTCGTCATAAAATAGCCTATCTTTCCCTCCAAGTTCATTTCATGAGCATTTCATACCGTGCCGATATTGATGGCCTGCGGGCGCTGGCGGTCAGTCTGGTTATTTTTAATCATCTTGGCTTCTCTGCTTTTTCCGGCGGTTATATTGGCGTAGATGTCTTTTTTGTGATTTCCGGCTATTTGATTACCGCGATTTTGATTAAAGACATACAGCAGCAAAAATTTAGTTTTGGCCGGTTTTATAAAAAGCGGATTGTCCGGCTGGCACCGGCTTTTTTTACCATGCTGGCTGCAGTGAGTGCGCTCAGCTGTGTATTGATGCTGCCGCATGAACTGCTGCAATATGCCAAGAGCGCGCTGTATTCGACCTTTTTCATGGCGAATATTTTTATGCGTGAAGAAGTTGGCGATTATTTCAGTGTTAGTACAGACCAAATTCCGCTGCTGCATTTATGGTCTTTGGGGGTAGAGGAACAATTTTATATCTTTTGGCCAGTGTGTTTATTGCTGCTGATCAAGCGGGTCAACATGAAATGGATGCTGTGGATTGCAGGCGGCGCAATTATAGCGTTGCTGGCCTATGTGCAGTATGCCGTGCTGCAAAATGCTGAAAAAGCCTATTATCAAATGAGTGTACGCGCATTTGAGCTGTTAATTGGGGCTGCGCTGTGCTTTATGCCATCGGTTCGGTTTCGCAAATGGCAGCAGTCCGTCTTAGTGTGGCTGGGTTTTTGCGGCATTTTGCTCTGCGCGGTCTTATTTAGCAGCCATACTGTTTTCCCCGGCGCGATGGCGTTGGTTCCGTGTCTGTCTGCAGCTTTAATTATTTATGCAGGGCAGCAAGCACCAAATGCCAATCCTGTGCTGGCTCATCCGCTGAGTGCATGGATTGGAAAAATTTCTTATCCCATGTACCTATGGCACTGGCCGCTCATCGCCTTTGCCAATATTTATCTGCTGCCTAAAGACTTGGCGCATCAGGTGGTGATTATTGCGGTGACTGTCCTGCTGGCCTATGCAACTTACCGCTGGATTGAGCTGCCTAGCCGAAACTTCTTAAAGCTGTCCAGCCGCAAAGTCATTCTAGGCGGTTTTATGCTTCCTGCAGCGTTGATCAGCGGCTGTGTTAAAGATGTGCAGGCCGAACAGGGCTGGCCTGAACGTTTTCCTGCAGCGGTTAACCGCCATGCACACGACTTAACGGTGTTTGCGCACGCCTTGCGCAGCGCCTGCCATAATGCGCCAGCGCCGAATCAACTGCCGCAGCCGCGCGATTGTGTGTTGGGCGTTGAAAAAACAAAAACAGATTTTTTATTGATTGGTGATTCGCATGCTAACCATTTTACCGGCATGCTGGATGTGTGGGCCAAAGATGCCAATTTGCGCGGCTATGATGCTACACAGGACACCACCATTTTCTTGCCGGATACCGATTTGTACTTTTTAGAAAATGGCCGATATGGGCTGGCAGAAAAATTCCGTATCCGTAATGAAGCCATTGCACAGCATCTGCAGACACATCATTATGCGAAAATTGTGCTGGCTGGCTATTATGAAGAATATTTAAGAATGTACCTGTTGAAGAATAACCGCGGGGAAAGCGGCGAGCAGGCCATGCTGCAAGGTTTTCGCAAAGCCATGAAAATGCTGCAGGCTTCTGCGGATGAGGTGGTGATGATTTTAGATACGCCGGAATTGACGGGAGAGATGCAGGCCGATTGTCCAGTGCGTTCAGAGGCTTTAGCGCGCGGCAACCCATGCGAATTTAAACGTTTAAATGACAGCGCGTCACAGCAATTTAATGCGGTACTGCAAACTTTGAGAGCGGAGTATCCGACGCTTAAAATTATTGATCCGAAGCTTTTGACTTGTAAAGCTTCGGTCTGTACAGCTGCTATTCATGGTGTGCCGCTGTATCGCGATCAGGATGATGATCATTTGAATTATCCGGGATCGGAAGCTTTGGGCAGGGCTTATATGCAGCAATATGGCAATCCGCTGAAATAACACAGCGGATCTCAAGCCTGCTAGAGGGTAGATGCTTCATTTTTGGATAAAAAAGCGCATACAGTAATGCGCTTTTTTATCGTTCGGCTTGTGGCAGGCGGCGCAATGCCGCATATACAGTCCGGCAAATTTTTCAAGCCGAATCTTCCATGCGCCTTTTTTCATTTGACGCTATAGGCTCTACTGCCGCAGACTTATTTAACACAATAAGTGAGAGAATGTTTAAGTATCGCTGTCATTTGCAGAGATCGCTTCACCAATGGCATAAAACTGACCGCCGGCAACATGATGCAGACTGCGCCATTGCGGTTCAGCCTGTTCATAGAGCCAGTGCCCATCTTTAAAAATACGCTCATCTGCATAGGCGGCTAATACTTTGCCAATAAACAGATCGTGTGTCTGCTGATTATGGGGTTCTGGAATCAGCTCACACAGCAGCCAAGCTGCGCAGCCGTCAACAGCAGGGATATCATGGTGCGGGAAATGAAACAGCTCTGCGCCGCATTGACGCAGTTTTTCAGGCGCATCGTGCAGGCTAATCATGCCAAGAGCATAGACCATTTTCAGCTGTTTCACGGTGGGCACCTGCAGAGCAAAGAACCCGGAATTTTCAATAATACTGCGGGTTTTGGTGCTTTTATCCAGCACTACAGTTACTTTGGCAGGACTAAACTCCAAAGCGCAGGCCCAAGCAGCGGTCATGACATCCGCAGCTTCATGGTCTTGTGCAGAAACTAAAA
>JASLHF010000154.1 GCA_030152275.1 Acinetobacter sp.
CATACTGCTCAACAGCCACAAGTTTTGGACATCTAAGGGATACAGCACATGGCTACTAACTATGGTACAGGTCGCCGTAAGACCGCAACTGCACGTGTTTTCCTATCAGCTGGTACTGGTAAACTCGTAATCAACAACCGTTCTTTAGAACAATATTTCGGTCGTGAAACTGCTCGTATGGTTGTTAACCAACCGCTTGAGCTTTTAGAAGCGACTGAAAAATATGACCTTTACATCACTGTTGCTGGTGGTGGTATTGGTGGTCAAGCTGGCGCTATCCGTCACGGTATTACTCGTGCGCTGATCGCTTCTGACGAAACTCTTAAACCTGCTCTTCGTCAAGCTGGTTTCGTAACTCGTGATGCTCGTGAAGTTGAACGTAAGAAACTTGGTTTACGTAAAGCTCGTAAACGTCCTCAATTCTCTAAACGTTAATTCGTTTACCGAATCGGACAAAAAGCCTTGGTTTATCCAAGGCTTTTTTATTTTATTAAATACATTTTATTCAATTTAATCGATCTTTATAAATAAAGCGCAAGACGTATGCCGCTGCCCATTAAGCATTTCCATCAATATGCTCTTAGTTTAAGATGATGTATATCTGAGACTCATAAAAGCTCAATAATGAAGTTCCACCTCACTCAGCACCAATCCCATCAATAAAATACTTAATATTTAAAGCGCATTCATTTCAGCATTCCATTTATTTTCCTACCTACCCGTGATTTTGCGGCCTATTTTTAGTATCCTATCTTATTCATTTATCATTGCTTCGGATTATGTCAGTCGAAAATTCGCCGCTTCAAGGCATAACACTCTATAGCCATGCAGATGACTTTCGATCTCACTGGATACGTTATGTACTTGCAGAAAAGCAAATCAAATACCATTTGATTATTGCAGATGAAGACGACGAAGATTTAGCCAGCCTGAACCCTTATAATAATTTGCCCATGCTGGCCGAAAATGATTTGAAGCTGTACAAAGCCAGCATTATTTCTGAATATATTGATGACCGTTATCGTCAAAACAAGCTCTATGCAGATGCGCCTGCGCCTCGCGCTGAACAGCGCCAGTATATTTGGCGTTTTGAACAAGATTGGTTGAAATTAGCAGACATCATGCTGCGCCATCCAGACACACTCGACAGCGCAGCCAAAACCAAAGCACAAAAGAAACTGCGCGATACCCTAATTTCATTAACCCCGCTGTTTCAGCATTTTCCATTTTTCATGTCAGAACAGTTCAGCATACTGGACTGCATGCTGGCACCGGTTTTCCTGCGCCTTCAATCGATGGGTATTGAATTGCCGAAGCAGCACTGCCGCCCTATCCAGCTGTATTGCCAGCGAATTTTTTCACGTCCTGCATTTGTAAAATCATTAACTCCGCAGGAAAAAAACCGTTACAGTGATTTATTGATTAATGCATAGAGTTTAATATGTCTGAACAAGAATTGAATTTAAGCCCAACCCGTCCATATATGGCTCGCGCAATTTACGAATGGATTTGTGACAATCAACTGACACCATTTTTGCTGGTCGATGCAACACAGCCGAATACCATGGTGCCTGAACAATTTATTCAAGATGGACAAATCACATTGAATATTGTTCCGCATGCAGTCCACGCACTGCAAATGACCAATGATGCCATCACCTTCTCTGCACGTTTTGGCGGTGTTTCACGCGACCTTTATGTTCCCTTTTATGCCGTCTTAGGCCTTTATGCGCGTGAAAATGGCCAAGGTTTATTCTTTGATCCATCAGAATATGAAGATATCCAAAAACCTGAAGATGCTTTAAAATCAAGCACTGAAGAAACCAATGAACCGCCGAAGAAAAAACCTAGCTTAAGGCTATTAGATTAAAAATACGGAGAACAATGATGGCTTTTGACTTAGTGCAATATTTCGCAGAACAAATTGAAACTCAAAAGCCTGAGCTGCTCAGCCAGTTGCCTAAAGATGAAAAACGCAAACATATTGCAGACATTAACGCGCTCACGCTTGGTGAACTCATCAGCCAATGGCGCACAAATGATAAAAAAGTATATCAAGAAATCACTTCCCCCGATGAGCTGTACATTCGGGAAGTGGCGCGCCATTTAACGACTTCAAAAGAAAATGCCTCTACATTAGGCCATGCTGAGCTTGAACATGTCACCGCGGCAGTTTTCAAATTACAACTGGATGAATTAAAACAGCTGCACGATACTGGAAACCTCAGCCTGCAAAATATACGTGAGCTATTGATTGGACAAATTGAGCACTTATCAGGTCAAGCAGATGACTGGGTTTGGTCAACAAATAATCTTTTGGAGTTAAAAGGCTCAAAACCATTGATTGAAGATGAGCTATCATTAGAAGAATCGATGAAGGAGTTTAATCAAATGGTTAATCAGCATACGCATGATGAACAGGAAACTGCAGCACCGGCCATTCCAACTTGGTCAAAAATTATAGAGCCTGTTGTTGCACTTGCAATTCTATGGTTCTTAGCCAAAGCTGCCTGCAATATTTTTGCTTAATCTACAAGCAAAAAGGTCAATAAAAACCTGCTCTTTCAGCAGGTTTTTTCATATTCACTTTTTAAGTGAAAATGCAGAAATTAGATGGTTTTTATGGGAAAAAATTAAACATTTGAACATCTAATCCAATTGTTTCTAAATTTAGGGTCTGTTGATCTTTCATCATACCAACCGAATAAAAAACAGGCCACAGCAATGGAGTTTGCATAGTTCTGCTTTAACATATAATCATGTGTTGCTATACCGCTGAAATGCTTCGATTTTGTACATACATTTTCAACTGAATGTGGTTTTGCTTAGACCAGAGTTGATCTATCTGCATGGTTAGAGTGCATAGCGAGAAGTGAATTTAGTTTGGCGATTGAATTTTACTGTCTGGCTATTTTTTAAAAAATAAATTTCAATACCCCCTAATACAATGAATTTAAATGGATTTTTTTATTCAATTGAGAACCTTTTTCTTCAGTGGCATAATAGCATCTACTCTCCACTTTGCTGTGATCCTCTCCCTATGGCTATGCGTCCTGAAGTTCGCCGTCGTGCAATTGTCTTAATTATTTTTGCTATCGTGCAATGGATTTTCATGCGCTATATTGTAGACAACCAGCTATTCAACTTAACTACTTATAATCGTATTTTATTTTTCTGTGTCAGCAGCTTAGGCGGCGCACTGCTGATTTTTGTCGGCTTGATTTATATGGTGTTAAAAGGCAATGCGGATAAGGAATAATTATTTGCAATTCTGCTTACTGCTTAATCTACCCGAGACAATTTATATAAGTTTTTTCATAGTTGGTTTCTGAATAAATTCATTTACCTATATTCTATAATCTAGCGCCCTTCTACTATCAGCAGAAGGGCGCTGTAAAGCGCGACTTTATAATCGAAAACATTTTCATCTTGAAGACTTGAAAATTAAGCTACATCTATATGCGCTTTATCTGACAAGCTTTCATAAGCATCAATATATTTTTGTGCAACTTGGTTGATATCAAATCGCGCTGATTCTGCTTTAATTTTTGAAAATTTTTCATTAAATTCATCATAATGCAAATAAACTTCATTAAACTTTACAGCCAGTTTTTCTGCATCATCTTCAATAATAAAATCATCACCCAATACTTCACGATGGTTAGCTGTATCTAATGCAAATACCATTTTCCCATAATAAATTCCCTCAATTAGAGCCAATGAAAAGCCCTCTAGCCTTGAAGGCAATATTTGCAAGTCTGAGCTATAAATATAATCCCACGGGTTATCAACAAATCCAACTAGCTTAACTTTATCTGCTACATTTAATTTTTCAATTAAGTCTTTCAGTGGCTGCTCATGGATACCCTGTCCAAGAATATATAAACGATAATCAAAATTTACCTGACTCAATGCAGTGATAGCCAGTTGCCAATTCTTATGTTCTTCAAGTCTCCCAACACCGACAATATTAAATACGTCATTGGTTAAAATTTTTTTAGGCTGTTGAAATTTAATACCATTTTCTATAAGAATATTTTTTTTAGCATTACAAAGTTTAAGTGTTTCAGGTGAAATTCCAACACATATATCAGCATATTTCATACGTTTTTTGATGAACCAGTTATGCTTAGTAAAAATCAGGGGGATTTTTTTTGAAAGAAATATTTGACAATATTTCATGATCTCCAGCATTTTTGTATTATGACAATGAATAACATCAGGATTGATATTTTTTAAAATTTTAGAAATTTTATATAAGTAGAAAATATTATGACGATTTCGATTGGTTTCGATATCAATAAAATTTACAGTATCATCAATATAATCTGTGATTTTATTACCATGAAAATCGTAAGTATTGGCCAATAAGAAGACTTCATTATTCTGACTCATTGCATTACTCAAATCTACGCAGACTTTTTCTGTACCCGCAAATTCAGTAAAATATAAAGTATGGACAATTTTCAATTTCTCATTCTCTTAATAAATTTTAGTAAATCCAGCTGCGTAAGCTGTGATAACATATTGTATACAAAAAAAATTTAATTAACTTATTTTAATTTCAATAAAAAAA
>JASLHF010000072.1 GCA_030152275.1 Acinetobacter sp.
GCGGTTGTTTGGGCTGCGGTAGGCTGTGCCTTCAATTTTAATTTGATCTTTGCTGAGCTGATGCACTTTGATGTGCACTTGCGGTTCTGCAAATTGACCATGCTCATATTTAATGTAATGTTGAGTTAAGCTTTGGTTCAGTGATACAAAGATATTTAGATCATCTGCACGCAGTTCTATTTGCTGACGCAGACAATCTGCGGTTTTGCATTGTTTAATACGCTGATTCCACATGCGTTGCGTGTCTTGAACAATCCGGCTGGGTGCATCTGTCACCAGCAGCGAGGTTAAATATAAGTTGTCTAAATGGCTGCGCTCTTTGGCAAAAGTGTCTGAACATATTTTATGCTGTGCATAAGATTTTGCACTGCAGTCAATGGCTTCTGCATAAACAGTGCCAGTAAAAAAAAAGCCAATGCTCAGGCCAATTGTTAAAGTTTTGATGACATTTATACCAGTTTTCAACAGCATGATCGCTTATACTTTCATTACGTTGCGCTTGCTCTAACTATAGCGAAATAGAAAGCGTGAATTCAAGATTACAATCGTTTATTTCTGAAGGAAAAACGCCATGCCTGCACAATTTAGAATCGGTCAAGGATTGGATGTCCATGCTTTTGAAGAAGGTGACTTTGTCACACTTGCTGGCGTTAAAATTCCACATACACATGGCTTGAAAGCTCATTCAGATGGCGACGTGGTGCTGCATGCATTATGCGATGCGCTGCTGGGGGCATTGGCGCTGGGTGATATTGGCCAGCATTTTCCAGATACAGATCCAAACTTTAAAGGTGCGGAAAGCAAAGCGCTGCTCAAGCATGTTTATCAGCTGGTGCTGGACCGCGGTTATGAGCTAGGCAATGCTGATATAACAGTCGCTTGTGAACGTCCTAAATTGGCAAAATATAACTTGGAAATGCGTCAAAGCATTGCAGATGTGCTGAATACTGATGTGACACAAATTAGCGTGAAAGCGACGACCACTGAAAAATTGGGTTTCACAGGCCGTCAAGAAGGGATTTTATCGACAGCAACCGTGCTGATTGTTCACGCGAAATGATCGGGATGAATTAATGACTGCTGCAGCTCTTGGGTTGACTTACGGCCTTGCAGCTGCAGTGAAACGGCATGGATTAACCCCGTCCACGTTGCATTCGGTTCCCAAATTTGATGCATCAAGTCTTGGGCTTGGGGCATTTCCATATTCATGTAGTACTGGCGGTATAGATACATGAGACTGCTGACGCGGAAATTTTTCGCGCAGTGTACCCACACCATTTGCTCCTGTACTAAATGATCAATCATATCCAGCACCAGCAAGCACTGATCATCTGAAGGGGTATCCCATAGAATGGGCACTTGAATATAGTTGAGGCCAAGTTCAAGGCAAACACGGTCTTCATTGTTCAAATGATTGCTGGCATCTGTCAGCGCGAGGTTAATCACGGTGGTGATGCCGTATTCTTTAATAAGCTGCAGCTGTTCTGGCGTAGGCTGGCCAGAGCTGAACAGGTGTTCATGAATAAACTGGAAGTTCTCAATATGGCTTAAACCATTTTCAATTTCATTCATAGGTTTATTTTTGCTTTCAAGTCATACCGCCACTATAAAGTAAAAACGCCATCTTGACGATGGCGTTTTATGTTTCTTAGCGGCCTGGGAGCACGTCTTTCAATGCATCGTGCATTTCTAACAGCGCTTTTTCAGTGGTTTCCCAGTCAATACAGCCGTCTGTTACAGATTTTCCGTATTCGAGGCTGCAGAGGTCTGCAGGGATGTCTTGGCGGCCGCCTTTCAAATGACTTTCAACCATTAGGCCGACAATTGATTTATTGCCGTCCAAAATTTGTTCGGTAATATTTTTCAATACCAGCGGCTGCAGGTACGGGTCTTTATTGGAGTTGGCATGACTGGTATCAATCATGATTTTTCCGCTGACTTTGGCTTTTTCCAGTGCTGCTTCTGCATCTGCAACTGAACCCGCATCATAGTTTGGTTTGCCGTTGCCGCCGCGCAGTACGACATGGGCATACGGGTTGCCGCTGGTGCGGATGACGGAAACTTGGCCTTGGTCATTTAAGCCCAAAAAGCTGTGGCCATGCTTTACCGATTGCATTGCATTAGTTGCGACAGTTAAACCGCCATCTGTACCGTTTTTAAAGCCAACAGGTGATGAAAGGCCTGAAGACATTTCACGGTGAGTTTGGCTTTCTGTGGTGCGCGCACCAATAGCAGACCAAGAAATGAGGTCTTGGTAGTATTGCGGCGAGTTAGGATCTAATGCTTCGGTTGCACAAGGAAGACCTTTTTCATTCAGTTCAACCAAAAGTTGACGGCCAATACGCAAACCTTTTTCGATATTGAATGAATCGTTCATATCAGGGTCATTGATTAAGCCTTTCCAGCCAACTGTGGTACGCGGTTTTTCGAAGTACACGCGCATGATGACATAAATGGTATCTTTAATTTTTTCGCTTAGTGTTTTTAAGCGGTCAGCATATTCATGAGCTGCAACAGTGTCATGAATTGAACAAGGGCCAATTACAATGAATATGCGCTTATCTTTGCCGTCTAAAATATTGCGGACAGTTTCACGTCCTTTAAGTACGGTTTGATAGGCAGTTTCAGTCAAAGGTAATTCTTTTTTGAGTTCCGCTGGCGTTACAAGTGGCTGAATGCTTTTAACATTCACGTCATCGATATCTGATTGAGTAATTGGGTTTGACTGTTGTGTATTCATTGCCGTCACTGGTTGTTCATACAAAAGGTTGTTTCATGAACTGAATATAACATGAATGCTGTACTGCATTGTTATAAAAAAGATCAATATATTGGTGAAAAAAAAGTGATGAATCGTATAGATAAATTAAACATTCACGTTTTCTTCAGAATTTACGGCCTGTGTGTAAACTGCGGAAGCAGTTTGCGCTTTAGGCGCAGGTTTGGCTTTAACCGGATTAATCATGAAATTGACCCCAAGCGCGAACAGCGTAATGCCTAAGATTTTACGGATTAATTTTTCCGGCATCCGTGAGCTGATTAGGGTGCCAATGATAATGGCTGGAATGGAGCCGCACAGCAGCCAGCCGAGTAAATGAAAGTCTACATTTCCGGAAGTCATGTGGCCCATACCTGCTACAAATGTCAGCAAGACAGCATGAACGACATCGGAGCCGATAATGCGGATCATGGGCAGGTTAGGGAACATTAAAATCAGCGCCATAACACCAAACGCGCCTGCACCGACTGAAGAGAGGGTAACAAAGACACCTAAAACAATGCCCATAATAATAATGTACGGACGTTTGCTGTGGGTTTGTTCTTTGATAGCGCTCATATCCAGCGTTAATTCAGTTTGATGATTGTTACGAAATTTCAAAAAGAATTTTTCAATATGGCTGCGGAACATGATGGATAAGCCGGTCAGTGTCAGCATAAAGCCCAAAACAATGGTTAATACCGATTTGTAGCTGCTCGATTGGCTGAGATAATTTTCTAATACCCAATGCGTTGCAAATGATGCAGGAATACTGCCGACTGCCAGCCACAAAACAATGGGCCAGACAATATTGAGTTTTTTGGCATGCACTAATGAGCCGCAAAACTTAGAAATTGCGGCATACAGCAAGTCTGTACCAATGGCGATATGCGGTTCGATCCTGAATAGGCTGATGAGAATGGGCGTCATGAGGGAACCGCCGCCGACACCAGTGATGCCAACGCAGAAGCCGACCAATACACCAGCCATAATAAATTCTAGAGGACCAAACATGGTTATATGCCAAATATCAAAAAACGTGCATATCTTATGACTAATCCATATAAAACGTTGTCTTGATTAGTGATTTGCTTGTGAAAAAAATAGATATAGAGCTAGATAAATCTATTTTTTTCAGGCAAATCTTATAAAAATTATTAATGCATATTCATTTCCAGCACCAGCTGATTAATTAAATCGGCTGCTTCAAGCTCTCGGATCTGTGCGGCATTGCTGCCAGCCCAAAATGCGCCAAAACCTTGATCGCCTTGTTTTGAGGCCGCGGCATGCAGCTGTTTGCCTAAGTCATAGGCATAAGGGTAGGCTGGTACATTTGGCCGTGTAGGGGTATCAACAGCAGTATGCCAATGATTGATAATGCCGCGTGCAGGGCGTCCGGAAATGCTCGCAGATATTTGGGTAATGGGCTGGTTTAATAACGCTTTACGGTAGGCTTCGTTTGCATTGGATGTTTTGCATTGCACGAATGCAGTACCCAATTGAACAGCGTCTGCACCTAATTTCAGCAGATTTTTTGCCTGTTGGCCGCTCATAATGCCGCCGGCCGCAACAATTGGCAGTGTGCAGTGTTTTTTAATCAGCTGTACCAAATCTGCGGTTTTAACACTGCTGTCAAAACTTTGATTGAAAATGCCGCGGTGGCCGCCAGCTTCAATGCCTTGCGCAATAATGATGTCAATACCGGCAGCTTCAATTGCTTGGGCTTCGGCTAGATTTGTTGCAGACACTAGGGTCAAAATTCCTGCATCTTTTAGCGCTTGAATTTGGTGTGCATGCGGAATGCCAAAGTGAAAACTGACCGCTTTGGGCTGGGTTTGCAAAACGAGATTTAAATAATCATCATTATCTAAAAAGCTAGGATAGATGCAGTTCAGACTCTTCGACGCTGCAGTGCCATATTGTTCAAAATAAGGCTGAAGATAGTTAATCCACTGCTGTGCAATTTCATCATCCAGCGCTACGCTTTGATGGCAAAAAAAGTTGACTTGCAGCGGCTGATCGGTCAATTCCTGTGTTTGCAAAATTTGCTGCCGTGCAGATTCTACACTGCTTGCGCCTAAACCTAATGAACCTAAGGCACCTTGATTGGACACTTCCGCAGCCAATTCTGGGGTGGATACGCCGGCCATAGGCGCAAGCAAAATCGGATGCCGAATACCGAGGCGGTCTATCAAACGCATGGTCAAATCTCCTTATACAGAGTTTAACTTTGCCTAAGCCTAGGAAATTTAGCAAATAATATTCATTATTTCGTTACAGAATATTCAAGCCGAAATTCAAAAGTAAGACTATCAAAAATCCAAACATGCCGGCCTTGATAAATATTCAAAGTAATTTTACAGGGTTAAAGCGCAGTATAAAAAATAAGCGTCATTATGTGTCGTGGAAATGCCGGCGGGCCAAAATTTGCCTTTAAATTGGGTCTATACTTTCTTTACAGTGCCAGTATTTGAGCAATTTACTTTCAGCAAAGTATTGTTTCAGCAAAG
>JASLHF010000085.1 GCA_030152275.1 Acinetobacter sp.
GTTTAAAATGTGCGGCTGGGCATATTCAAACCAAAGGGCGATTGATTCGCCCTTTATTTATTGGCATGCTGTGCGCTGAATTTATAAGAATTTTGCACATATGCGGATCAGTTTTATTGGTGCAGGGCGTGTAGCGCACCATTTAGCAGAGGCTTTGCACAGCCGGCAGCATCAGATTGTGAATATTTATTCACGCAGCAGCAGCGGGCAGCCGCTTGCGCTTGTATGCAATGCTAAAGCTGTGACAAAAATGTCGGATTTGGATGCCGATATCGATCTGCTGATCATCGCTGTCAGTGACAACGCGATTTCATCTGTAATCCGGGAGGTGAATGCCTATTTGCCGGACACCTTGATCGTGCACACTTCTGGCAGTACTAGCCTTGAAAAATTAAGCTGCGTGCATAAGCGCGCTGGCGTATTTTATCCGCTGCAAACCTTCAGTTTTGAACGGGAAATTGACTGGTCTGCAGCCCCGCTGTTTATTGAGGCTGTACAGGATGAGGATTTGCAGCTGTTGTCAGAACTGGCGCATCAGCTGAGTTCGCGAGTATACAGCTACAGTTCAGAGCAGCGTTTAAGCCTGCACTTAGCTGCTGTATTTGCTTGCAATTTCAGTAATTATTGTTATGACATGGCAAAACAGCTCGTTGATGAACAGCAGGTCGATTTTAGCCTGCTGTATCCGCTCATGCTGGAAACGGCCAAAAAAGCGCTTAGTGCAGAACCAAAACAGGTGCAAACAGGGCCTGCTATGCGCGGTGATGAAAATATTATTGCTATGCATCAAGGCATGCTGCAACAGACGGGCCGCGCTGATTTGCAGCAAGTGTATGCATTGCTGAGTGAGCAGATTATAAGGCGCCATCAAAATTAAATGTGTTCTATAACGCTACGCTTGCTCAAATGATCTTGCAGTTTTGTATTTAGACCGATGGACACTGGCCACAGCAGATTTAAGCACTTCAGCCTTATTGGCCATTTGTGCGCAATCAGTAAGAGTCTGATCGTTAAAATTAGAAAATACATGGATGGATGATGAAAATGGCCAAAGATTTTGAAAATGCACAGGTTGTGGATAGCTACGATGTGCATATTCGTAAATTAATTCCCGGCTATGATGCCGTGCATCAGCAAATTTTGGCACTGCTGCAGGCGAGGCTTGCGCCAGAAGCGAAAATACTAATTATTGGTGCAGGAACAGGCTATGAGCTGTGCTACCTGATGCGGGCATTTCCCCATGCACGATTTACGGCTTCAGAATATTCGGCCGCAATGCTGGATAAGGCGCGCGCAGCTGTTGCTGCTTTAAATGAGCAAGACCGTGTTCAATTTATTCATGGTGATTACACCACGCAAACCCAGCTGCAGCAGTTTGATGCAGTGTTGTCGATTTTAGTCACGCATTTTGTGCCTTTTGAACAGAAAGCGGATTTTTTCAAAAATGTTTGCCTGCGCCTAAAAGCTGACGGGATCTTTTTAACTTACGATTTACTCAAAATGAGTCATCCACACGAGGAAAAAGCTTTGGCTTTACTGTGTCAGGCCAATGGGTTAAGCGCGAAACAGGCTCAGGCAATGCTTCAGCGGCTGCCCGATGATTTTTTTGCAATAAGTGCACTCGAAACAGAGCAGCTATTGAAGCAGGCCGGATTCTTGTACGTTGATAGTTTTGCGCAAAACTTATGTTACCGTGGCTATAGCGCAATTGCGTAAATGCAGCTTGTTTTAGGGGACAGGGTATTTAAGAGTTCAAATTTGAAGGCGTTTTGTTTTTGCTTGGGCAATTGAGATAAGCTAAATGTTTATTTTACAAGATGGCCTATTTGCTTTTGAGTATATCCAAAACTTTTAAAAATGCGTTTACAGTTTGCGTTTAAAGAATTTTCATAGCCGCATAAAATAAAAAAACATATTAGCTAAACACTCAACTTTTTATATAAACATGTGTGAATGCACCTTAAAGTTGTCCAATTCTAAAATTATATTCAGTATTGGCGGTCTGCAGGCATTTTGTGGTATTAAAAAGGCGGTAGTACACAATAAAAAAAATTTAAAAAGGATGAGAATCATGCAACAGGAATTTGATTATATTGTCATAGGTGGTGGGAGCGCAGGCAGTGTGCTGGCGAGCCGTCTAACAGAAGACCCTAAGATTACGGTCTGTCTGCTGGAAGCTGGCGGACAGGGCGATAGCTGGACGGTCAATGTTCCGGCAGCCTGTGTTTTAAGCCTGCCAACCAAGATTAATAATTGGGCCTTTGAAACAGTTCCTCAAGCCGGTTTGAATGGACGTAAAGGCTATATGCCGCGCGGCAAATGTCTAGGCGGATCTTCAGGCATCAATGCCATGATTTATATTCGCGGCCACCGCGCGGACTATGATCATTGGGCAGCTTTGGGCAATACTGGATGGTCTTATGAAGATGTGCTCCCGTATTTTATCCGTTCTGAAAATAACTCACGCATCCGCAATGAATACCACGGCAATGATGGACCGCTGTGCGTCAGTGATGTGCAGTCAGATAACCATTTTATTCATGAGCGCTATCTGCAGGCAGCCAAAGCAGAAGGCTTTCCTATTTTAGATGATTTTAACGGCGCCGATCAGGAAGGTTTGGGTATTTATCAAGTTACGCATATGAATGGTGAACGCTGCAGTGTTTCACGCGCTTATCTGCAGCCGCATTTGCACCGTCCGAATCTCAGCATTTGGACACAGGCGCTGACTCATAAAATTATCATCGAAAATAAAACGGCAACAGGCGTTGAAGTGCAGCATGCCGGCCAGCTGAAAACTATACGCGCACGCAAGGAAGTGCTGCTGTGTGCCGGCGCAATCCAATCGCCGCAAATTTTAATGCTGTCCGGGATTGGGGATGAAGCAGAGTTGAAACAGCATGATATTACCCTACAGCATCACTTTCCGGGTGTAGGGAAAAATTTTCACGATCACCCAGATTTTATTTTTGGCTACAGCGTTAAAGAAAGCCAAGGCACTTTTGGCATATCGCTATCTGGCTCATTAGATATGCTTAAACAGATTAAACGCTATCGTACGGAACGCCGCGGCATGATTGCATCCAATTTTGCTGAATGTGGCGGTTTCTTAAAAAGTGATCCGGCTTTAGATATTCCAAATTTACAGCTGCACTTTGTTGTGGCGTTGGTTGATGATCATGCGCGCAAATTTCACGCCAGTCATGGTTTATCCTGTCACGTTTGCCTGTTAAATCCGCGCAGCAGGGGCAGTATTCGGCTGAGCGGCAATAAAATTTCAGATCCGCTCAAAATTGATCCAAATTTTTTATCTGATCCGCAGGATATCGAAGACTTGATGCAGGGCTTTAAAATAACCCGAAAATTCATGCAGTCGCCTTCGCTTTCATCGCTGTACAAGCAGGATTTATTTACCGCCAATGTGCAGACAGATGATGAGATTCGAAGCATTTTGCGTGAACGCGCAGACACAGTTTATCATCCTGTCGGCAGCTGTAAAATGGGTGTTGATGAGATGGCGGTCGTCGATCCGCAGCTGTGCGTATATGGCATACAGAATTTGCGCGTAGTTGATGCATCCATTATGCCGGCGGTGGTTAATGGCAACACCAATGCCCCTGTGGTGATGATTGCCGAAAAAGCTGCTGATATGATTGTGCTGAGTGCGCAGGCGCGTCAAGTTGCTTGACTGTTGAATTTAATATGAATGCTGATCAAAAGTTAAAAAACACAGCATATAGCTTAAAACGTTTTGCTCTTAATGTGCAGGCATGTCATTTAGATGACGGCGTGCTGCACATTATGGCTTTAGGAAAATGAGATGAATATGGAACAGCAGCTGCACCCGCATGCAGAAAACCCTTATATGGCTTTTTTTGAACAGCAAAAACAGGCTTTTCAGCAGCACAGTTTTCCTAGCCTTGAACAGCGTAAACAGCATTTGCATACGCTGTATCAAATGATTATTAAGCATCAAGATGAAATTGCAGCGGCCATCAGCCAGGATTTTTCTAACCGAAGTACAGATGAAACCCGCCTGTTTGAAATTATGACCAGCTTAAATGGCATCAAGCACAGCCTTAAGCATTTAAGCGGCTGGATGAAGCCCAGTAAGCGTCAGATCGGCATCCTGTTTCAGCCAGCCAGCGGTTATGTGCTGTATCAGCCATTGGGCGTTGTGGGAATTGTAGTGCCCTGGAACTATCCGCTGTTTTTGGCCGTAGGGCCTTTGGCGCAGGCATTGGCTGCCGGCAATTGCGTGATGCTGAAAATGAGTGAGTTTACACCGGTATTTTCTGCGCTGTTTCAAAGACTGATTTCTGAAAACTTCACACAAAGTCATGTCAATGTCATTACAGGAGACGTACAAACTGCACAGCAATTCACTCAACTGCCTTTCGATCATTTGCTGTTTACGGGAGCGACTGCGATTGCCCGCCATGTTTTGCATGCTGCAGCCGATAATTTAACGCTAGTCACTTTAGAATTAGGCGGTAAATCTCCGGTGATTGTCGGTGTTGGAGCTGACTTGCAAGAAAGTGCGCGCCGTGTTGCTTTTGGCAAAACGATGAATGCGGGCCAAACCTGCGTTGCGCCGGACTATACATTTGTACATCACAGCCAGCAGGATGCCTTTGTAAAAGCCTACTTCGAGGCAATTAAGCAGTTTTATCCAAACAGCATCGACACGCCGGACTACACAGCGATTATTAATGAGCGTCAGCTGCTGCGCTTGCAAGGCTATTTAGCGGATGCACAGGAAAAAGGCGCACAATTGTTGGAGGATAATGCTGATGCAGCAGATTATACAGCTGGCCGCCGTATGGCGCATTCGGTGCTGACCAATGTTGATGAATCGATGACAGTGATGCAGCAGGAAATTTTTGGACCTATTCTGCCAATCATCAGCTATGAAAAGATTGAAGAAGTCATTGATTATATTAACCGGCATGAGCGGCCTTTGGCGCTGTACTATTTTGGCTATAACAAAGATGAACAGCAAAAAGTACTGCATGAAACCCATAGTGGCGGCGTATGCCTAAATGAAACCTTAATGACTGCCGGCATGGAGGATATGCCGTTTGGCGGTATCGGCGCTTCAGGGATGGGGCATTATCACGGACATGAAGGATTTAAGACTTTTAGCCATGCCAAGTCTGTTTTTGTTAGGCCTAAATTTAGCTTAATGCGCTTAATTTATCCGCCTTACGGCACTTGGGTGCAGCAGCTGATTTACCGGTTGTTTATTCGTTGAAAATCTAATGTGTATGGATTGCATAAAAGCCAGTGCAGATAAGGGAAATAAGTATCGGTTCTTTTAGGTCATATTTATGCTGGTATTTGCAAAGATTGGCTGGCGAAAAGACAACGTTTGAACATAAAAAAACCACCGATTTCGGTGGTTTTTTATGTTCAAACTATACTCAAAGAAGATTAGTTGATCTTTTTGAAAATGAAGTCATTAATTTTATGACCGGCCTCAATGCCGCGGCGTTCAAACTTGGTTTGCGGACGCCATTCTGGACGCGGGTAGCTGTTGCCTTTGCCTGCAAGGTTTTCTAGACGCGGACGGTTGTCCAATACATCCAGCATCCATTCAGCATACGGTTCCCAGTCTGTTGCCGCATGGAAGGTGCCGCCCATTTCCAATTTTTCTTCAACCAATGGCATACGGTCGTGTGATACAAAGCGACGTTTAAAATGACGCTTTTTCTGCCAAGGATCTGGGAAATATAATTGAATCGTATTGATGCTGTTGTCTGGCATTTCACGCAACACTTGAATGGCATCGGCATCTAGAACACGCAGGTTTTTTAATTCAGCCATGCCTGCTTCAAATACACATTGCGCAATGCCCGGTACATGCACTTCAATGCCAATAAAGTTGCGTTCAGGATTGGCTTTAGCCATCAGCACCAATGAACGGCCCATGCCAAAACCGATTTCTACAGTAAGCGGGCGTTCAGGATGTTCAAAATGCTGACGTAAATCACCAACAGGATATTCCAAAATTAGGTGACCATAGTTTTCAAGCGCAGTGCGTTGAGAGGTATTCAGCGGCGCTGAGCGGCGCATAAACGTCACGATTTCACGCTGTTCGCTTAAGTTGTCCAGCTCTACGACTTGCTGGTCTAATTGATCGTTCGACATAATTTTGGCAAATCAAAAAAAATTCAGAATGCGGTATTTTAAGACCTAAGGCCAGCAAGTCAAACGTTTTAAAGCATAAAGAAGCTTTTGAATCTTTATAGATTCTAAACCGTTCATGCAAGGTTGAAATGGATGGTCTGGCATTTTCTTCAGCAATTGTTCGAGTTAAATAAAAATTCAGCCAGTTTCTTTCATCGCCTTATTGTGTGGAAGCATCGCTTGCAGACTGGTTAAACCGCTGCGCGATTTAATACTGAAATTACCCCCAATACGTTCTATGCGTGTGCGCATACTATGTAAGCCGACGTGAAGCCCTTGTTCCACTTGGTCTGGATCAAAACCTATGCCATTGTCCTCAATAGTTAAAATCAGCTGGTTATTTTGTTCGATGAGGCTGACGGTGACTTCTGTGGCTTGACTGTGTTTGAGAATATTGGTCAAGGTTTCTTCTGCAACACGGGTTAAAGTGACACACTGCACGGCGCTAGGGAGATTGATCCATTTTGAGTCAAATTTCCACTTCGATTTAATTTCCAGCTCTTCAAATAGCTGTACAAAGCGATGGCGAATGGGCGCCGCCCATTCGATAGGTGTTTCAGGGACTTTAATACCAATGCTGGAACCAGAATCGATGACTTGGCGTAAATCGTTTCGGAACAGTTTTAACATAGACAGGATTTGCGGTTTTTCAACCTGATCATTTTGCTCAAGCAGCAGCATTGAACGGACAATCGAACCGCCTAAACCATCATGTAAATCATGGGATAAATGAATTCTTTCCTGCAGGCGCACATTTTCCAATGCTAATTGATGCTGCTTATCTAAGGATTCGGTCAGTTCTAATTTTGCGCGCGCCACTTTTTCAGAAAGAGTTATATTAAAGCGTTCAATTTGGCGCGCGTTACGCGCTAAACGTAAACCTAAAATTGCGCCTAGAGACAATGTTGTAAATGGGCCTGTATATGGTGAAAGTGGCCGGCCTTCCATGGAAATGACAAAATAAGCATCATGTATAGCAATCGGAATAAAAAGAAAATACACCGCAGCCATGAGGTAACTTTCAGGCTGCTTGGATTGATAAGCCAAATAGGGGAAGCTGATACATTTCGCCAAGAAGATCAGTACCGCAATACCAAAAAAGATTTGAATGACTGTATTAAGCTGAGTCAGCGGTATAAAACATAGGCAAACGCATGCGAATGTGAAAAATGCCCAGAGTCCTTTTTCCAATCGAGGAAAACTGCGATCCACAAATGACCAAAGAGCTAAACAACCCGTCACGGTATAAAAGCAGAAAATAATATTCTGAATCCGATCTAGTACTGTGGTTGAAAAAGGGAGGGGATCTGCCAACAAGAAGCAGCTGCTATAGAGCACCCAACACATATTGGTTATGGCAAACCATAGAAAACTGCGTTCCTTGCGATTGGTTAGCCAAGCTAGAAAATAGAAAATACCGACCACGAAGCTAATCATGGCGTTAAATTCAACTAAAGTTCTTTTTTCAAGCAGCCAGCTTTTATAGATAGGCAATACATTTTGATGTGTGCCTAGGCTGATATGGCCGAGTCCTGATTTTTGCGTCAAGCTGCCAAAAACTTGTATCCAAATGACATTTTTACCTTCATTTAAGCTAGAAGCGGCAATGCTCCATTGGCGCGGTACATATTGGCTGCGTGAAGCAGGTTCTTGTACAGATAAATCACTCCATAGCAATTCATCGTTGATATAAACGCGTCCGCTTTGGGTGATGCTTTCAATCCCCAATGTTATCGGTGTATGAGTTGGATTGGCGCAGTGATAATCAAACTGAATTTTGTACCATGCCATTTCATGAAAATCTGGCCAGCGGGAGTTCCATTGGTCAGGCAGTTGTTGTAATTTCAGCCAGCCTGTTGCAGGACGTAGTTGCGGATGTGCTTGGTTACCTTGTGCAACCTGGATAGATTGAATCTTTGCTGTACAGTTTGGGGAGCTTTGCAGATTTGCATGTGCTGGCGAGCAGAAGCATAGGCTGATGAAAACGACAATGCTATAAATGATGAGCACATAAAGATGTTTTTGGACTGGATCAAATGCAAATCCCTGCCTCATTGTTCCGCCTTTCCCCAAAGTTTTATTCATTTAAAAGAAATACGAACGCAAATGAAATAAAACTAAAAAAATATTTTAACTAGGCCTAAGTGTATTTTTTATTCATTGTTTTTACAACAGAATTTAGGCTGACCAAGCCGATTTAGTGATTTTGACTTAACTTTAAAACGCATTTAAACATTGAAAGAAAGCCGTCAGAAACAGTGACAGCTTTGGAATAATAATGGATTAAGTATAAGGCTAAAATGGCTGCCGGTCAGAGCCTGATTTACCTGAGATTTTAAAGTGAGTTATTAATCCGTTCAAAATGAAGGCTGTACTGGTTTCATTAGCAAGGCGACTTTAAAATAGCCGGCAATAATTTGAATAATACCGCTCTGCTCAGTGACTGACAGTAAATATTGCAATCCGTGATCTTTCACCAGCGTAATCATCAGCAGCGTCATCGCGCCAGTCGCTGCAGAAATCATGGCAGGCCGACCGCCAAAGAAGGCAATGCTCACTGCAATACAGCATGACGCATACAGGCCCGCTTGCGGGTCAACTCCGGCAATAATGGAAACGGCAATTAATTCAGGAATAAAGGCTAAATCGACAACTAAGCCACCGGTACGCATATTGGAAAACTATTGCTCTTTTTTAAGCTGCAGTACGGTAAATTTCATCAAACTTTAAACGGCGCTATGTTAAAACAGCTGAATAAAAAAATGCATAGCAGTTGACTTGAAAATTCTGCGAATATAGACAATAGTCAAGAGGTATATGTGTTTGCGCATTTACGCTTTTTTGCAATTTACAGGTTTGATCACTTGAAAGTTTGTCAGAAGCGATTTAAAACAGTTAATAGTTTATAACAAGGATCAGATATGAAGCTTTATTATTCCCCAGGTGCATGCTCATTGGCAGCCCATATTATTCTAAATGAAATTAATGTTGATTTTGATTTGGTCCGCGTTGACCTGAAAAGCCATAAAACAGAAAAAGGGGCAGATTATTACGAAATTAATCCCAAAGGTTATGTGCCTGCGCTCGAAATTAACCCCGGCTTAATTTTGACTGAAAACGTCGCGATTTTACCATTCCTTGC
>JASLHF010000214.1 GCA_030152275.1 Acinetobacter sp.
TTAATTATTTCTATTGTCAAAAGAGTGCGTGAAAATGGATCCGATTGACCTGCTCTTTTTATTTGGCTTTATCGGCATTTGGATTCCTCAGGCCTTTTGGGCGTGGCTGAGCTATTCGGCTTGGCAGTATTCCAAAAAAGCCGCGGAGGAATTAAAGAATCTGCCGGTTCCAGAACACTGGCCGATGCTGAGTGTGCTGATTCCTGCCTACAATGAGGAAGTGGTCATTGAGGATACCTTGCATGCCATGGCGCAGCAGGATTATCCGGCAGAATCGTATGAAGTTTTGCTGATTAATGACGGTTCTAAAGACAATACGCTGGAAATTGCCGAGCGTTTAGCGGCGCAGTACAGCTGCATTAAAATTGTCAATGTGCCCAAAGGCATGGGCGGTAAAGGCAAATCACGCACACTGAATAATGGCTTGCCGCATGCCAAAGGCGAATTGATCGTTGTATATGATGCCGACAGCACGCCCGAACCCAACTGTGTACGGCTGCTGGCGCAAACCTTGATTGCCGATCCGAAATTGGTTGCCGTAAACGGCAAAGTGCGCACCCGCAACTGGCGCGACAGTATTTTGACCCGTTTTATTGCCATTGAGTTTATCTTTTTCCAATGGATTTTTCAGGGCGGACGCTGGAACAAATTTGAGCTGTCGACCCTGATGGGCACCAACTATGTGATTTGGCGCAACGCCTTAGAAACACTGGGCGGTTTTGATGAAAAATCGCTGGTCGATGATACGGAAATGAGTTTCCGGATTTTCCTTGGCAAAAAGCGCATTAAATGGGTGCCTTATGCCATAGGCTGGCAGCAAGACCCGCCGTCTTTAGAGGTGTTTATTAAACAGCGTTCTCGCTGGACGCAAGGCAATTTTTACGTCACCAATAAATATCTGCCGATTGCGCTGCAGCATCCGTTTCCCATCGGTGTGGAAATTTCCAACAATATTATGTGCTATGTGATGTTTGTGCCGGCACTGTTTTGGAGCCACACAGCGCTAGTGCTGGGTCTGCTCGGCATCGCCAATGTCACCATTCCCGGCCCATTTACTGCACTCTGGGGGCTGTCTTTCTGCCTGTATGTTGCACAAATGTGGTTTACCTTATCTTTGGAAAAGGTCAAACCTGAACTGTACTTTTTTTCAGTCCTGGCTTATTTCACTTATTCACAGATTTTCTTAATCATTGTGTTTAAAGCGGCTTATGACATGCTCAAAAGCAAGCTTAAAGGTGAAGGCATTCAATGGTATAAAACTGAACGAAGCAAAGAGAAAAAATAATGAAACCTTTAAATTTTACGCCTCTCTTCTCCTCTCTCCTTGCTTTCAGCTTGCTGGCAGCACAGCCTGCAATGGCCGCTGAATGGCTTTTCTCTGACAGCCTGAGCAAAAACCGGCAAGCGCCGATTAGCCAATATTATTATGTGGCTAAAGGTGAAAGCTGGAGCAATGTGTCCTATAGCGCAAGTTATAACACGGACAAAAATGTGTATTTGGTGGTCAATTATGACGACAAGCCGATTTACCGCGCAGCTTTGTCAAATGCCGGAACGCTGAACTTTAATCTTCCGGCCAGCAGCAGCGGCTTTCACCGCCTCGATTTTATTGTGCAGCCAAATGAGTCTGTCAACAGCAGCAATTTATGCTTAGAAGAGCCATTGCAGTCTACAGCCTTTGAACAGGCCAAACTGAGCTATCAGCCAGTCCGTTCAGCCTTATTGCTCAGTGACTTACCTGATGCTTTATACAACCCAAAACAAAACAGCACTGTGCCGCTTAAAGCTGCCGTGCTGTACAGCAGTCAAAATATTCAGGCAAGCAGCGCAGTGGCTCGCCTGCTCAGCAGCTGGGAACAGTCACGCCAAATTCAATGGGTGAGCGGGCAAGAATCAGCAAACGCCCCTGTCGATTTTAAATTGATTCTGCAGCAGAACAGCCAACTAAAAATCCCAACTTTGAGTCTAAGCGTGCAGAACAATGCGCCAGCGCTGACCATTCAATACGGCACGGATAAACAGCTGGAAAATGCAGTCAATGCTTTATTAAATAGTGATTATTTAACTCAGCTGCAGGCGGCTTCTGCGGCATTGCCGGACAATATCAGCAGCCCGCGCTGGGCCGTCAACAAACGCTTTAACAATCTTGCAGATTTAGGCGTACAAGACTTTAGGTTAAGCCAGTCAAAACAGGAATTTAACTTAAACTTCCCTGCTGTTTGGCAGCCAACCGATATTCTGCAAGGACAGATTGCGCTGCGTTCGCAAAGCGGCCTGCTGGAGGGTTCAGCCATTACCGCATGGATTAATGATGCGCTGGCCGGCAGCATGAAATTGGCCGATTTAGAATCTGACCCGGTAGACCGCCAATTCAACATTTTCAGCGCTGAAATTGGCGCTGCGCCGCATTTTAATTTGTCTATTGAAAATACTGTATTAGCCAATTCAAAATGTCTGCCGAATGTGCAGGGTGCCGTTTGGGTTAATGCTGAAAAATCTAAGCTGAGTTTGCCTTACAAGTTAAAGCAAGGCGTGATCAGCCTGTCAGCTGTACTTTCAACACATCCGGTTATTGCAGTCAATGACCATCCTTCCAGCAGCAGCATGGCAGCCACAGCAATGCAAACAGCCAAAAAAATGCTGCTGACTGAAGCGCCTGTACCGCTCAATTTGACCCGCTTTGATCCAGCGCACCCGCAAAGTATTAATATCCGCGTTAATCCGGATATTTACCGCCAGCAAGTGCAAATGCATTTAGATACACTGTATGAGCCGACAGCAGCGCACGGTTTCTTTGCCGTTTATCAAAATGACCGCTTTAACCTGATTACAGATGATGCCGTTGGCGCAGAAACCTTCAACCGTTTATGGCCTAAAATTCAAGATCAGATTCCAAATAATGCCGCCAAAATTTTTGTATCTGCCGAAGGTAATGTCTATGTGCTGAAAAAGATTGCGCTGCAGCCAAAAAGCGAGCCGATCATTGAACAGTCCAACACCTTTGTTGGAATCGTGGTAGTATCCGCTTTAATCGTGCTGTTTGTTCTGCTCTGGTTATGGCGAAAACGCAAAAATGAAAATAAAACCGAATGACCGTCCAAAGCGATCTAAATTTAAAATCTTCATCATTATTGGCGCAATCTGCTGCTTATTGATGGTGAGCATTATCGGAGCTGCGTCACGGACGCAGCCCCCCGCTCAAGTTGCCGGCATCTTTTGGCAGCCTGATGCACAAACATCCCCTAGCGGTCATTGGAACCTGCTGGGGGTTTCTATTTTTGTACCCCAATTTGGCATTGCAGACGGTAAATCTTGGCTCCCCCGTTCGGACCGCAGCGCAAAATGGGACAGTCAGCCAGACTGGGACAAAGTCCAGCGCCAGCCATGGGCCAAGCACATGATTATTGGCTTATCCGGCGAATACAATGAGCTGAATGCCCGCGCGCATGTACAGGAACATGGCCAAGCCTCACTGCAGCTGATTCACAGTCTGGCTTTAAAACGGCCGCCGCAAGCTTATTATTTCCCGATTGAAGCCGATCCTACTTGGCTGCGGGTGAATGAATTGGGCAAAGTCCTAAAAACCCTGCCTGCGCCGCTCTGGGTCAGCATATACAGCGGTGAAACCATACCTGAACATTATGACAACTGGCTGGGCAGCTGGCTGCCAGACAATACCAATGTGTTTTTTCAAGATGGTGTCGGTACCGGTGTGCGCAGCCCTGCGCAAGCGCTGAAAATTGCCGAACAGCTGCAGCAGCGTTTTGGCAAAAAACGAATTGTGCTGGTACTAGAAGCCTTCCGTCCTGCGAAAAACGGCGGTTTCCGCGCGGCCTATCCGTGGGAAATCATTCAGCAGCTAAAAGCCTATGAAAACCAAACTGTATTTATTTTTGATGGCCCGCATTATCTCAGCCGCCCGACTGTTTATGCGGTCGCACTCTGGCAAAAAATGGCTTATTTGAAGGCAAAATCTTAAATCTCTAAGCCACAGATTTGCCAAAGCATATAACGAAAAAAAATCAGCCGAGGCTGATTTTTTTTCGTTTAAAACAAAGATTGCGGCATCGATAATATGCAGTGTGCAGATTCGACAACCAGATTTTGGAGAGCGGATCATATTGCTTTGACGAAGCTGAAATTGAGTCTTGAATTAAACTTAATCCACTTAATTCCAGTTAGATCAAAATGCAGCCCGATGCTGAATGCTGCACAAACCGCAATCCATTAGCACAACTTATTGACTGGCATCTTGATAGATTTGCTCTAAAATCCGCTCTGCTGCGTGACCATCACCAAACGGGTTTTCCACCTGCGCCATAGCGGCATAATGCACTGGATCGTTCAGCAATTTTTCCGCCTGTTGGATAATCAAGGCTTGATCTGTCCCCACCAATACACCGCCGCCGACTTCAACCACTTCAGGACGTTCGGTCGTGGTACGCAAAATCAACACAGGCTTATTAAACGATGGGCCTTCTTCCTGCAAACCGCCGGAATCGGTCATCAGAAAATACGCGCGTTTCATCATATTGAGTAAATTTGGATAATCTAACGGCGGCAATAAATGCACTTGCGCATGCCCATCAAAATGCTGATGCACCACTTGATGCACTGCCGGATTTAAATGCACAGGCCAAACCACGTGCAGCTCTGGATATTTGGCAGTCAAATGCGCAATCGAAGCACAAATATTTTCAATGCCTTCACCAAAATTTTCCCGACGGTGCGCGGTGACCAGCACAATTTTTTCCTCAGCGCTGAAATTCAGGCCGAGTTCTTGCAGCAGGCGCTGACCTTCCGCTTCACTTAACTGCGCTTTGGCTAAACGCACCGCATCCACCACGGTATTGCCGGTGACATGAATATGCGCAGGCAGAATCGCTTCATTTAATAAATTCTGCTGTGACTGTGCTGTCGGCGCAAAATGCCAGCGCGCAATGCGCGAAACCAGCTGGCGGTTGCCTTCTTCCGGAAATGGATGATCCAAATCATAAGAACGCAAACCCGCTTCCACATGCGCCACTGGAATTTTTAAAGAAAACGCCGTTAAACCCGCTGCCAGCACAGTAGTGGTATCGCCCTGCACAATTATCGCATCGCGTTTTACCCCGTCGGCAAACACCGTTTCCAGCTGTTCCAAACCATGCTTTAGCAGCTGGTTTAAACTTTGCCCTGCAGACATCATTTTCAAGCGCTGATCGATATCAATTTTAAAAAATTCAATTGCATCACGCACCAGTTCATCATGCTGTCCGGTAAATACCACTTCAACATCAAAGCGGGGATCTTGACGCGCCAGTAAAATAATCGGCGCGACTTTGATCAGCTCTGGACGCGTCCCAAAAACAATCGACAGCTTCAGCTTTTTGTCTGACATGCTTAAAATCCTTGATAAAAAGTGAGTTCAACGCGGGTATTGCTATAAGTATCTTTGGCGCCAGCTGGAACAGAGGCATCATATTTGCCATACAGCTGTTCCACCCGCAAAGTTAAAGGCAGCTTCGCAAATGGCTTCCAAGCTACTCCAGGCCCAGCTTCCGCCAAGTTGTTGTAATACTGATGCACTGTGTCATTTACGCTATGCACTTTGCCGTACAGCTGCACCCGGTTGTTTGCAAATGCTAAGCCGCCGCGCAGGCGTAAATCAGCCAAGACGGCATAGTCTTCACGTGAATAGCTGGCGATATTGCCATAGGCATCGGCATACCAATTTGGACAGGCGGCCTTTTCACAAAACGCTGGCTGTTTCCATTCATCATAGCCGGTTAAACCCGCCACAATACTTTCACGGAAACGGTCACGGCCGCGATCTAGTAAATCATAGCTGCCGCCGACTTCTGCATAAGCCCGAACGGGTACGCTTAGCCAAGGCTGATAACTGACTCCTAATCCGAGAATTGCGGCATTATCATCATAAATCAGTGCATTACTGCCTAAAACCTCAGGATTGGTATTGCCCTTAGAACGGGTGTCTTTGTTCACGCTGGCAAAACCGTACACCTGCCCTTGCTGACCTTCACCAAAATAACGCCCAGCGCGGACTTTTAAAGGAAACAGGCCTAAATCAAAA
Source organism: Acinetobacter sp. (assembly GCA_030152275.1). Taxonomy (GTDB): domain Bacteria; phylum Pseudomonadota; class Gammaproteobacteria; order Pseudomonadales; family Moraxellaceae; genus Acinetobacter. The sequence goes on from JASLHF010000214.1 coordinate 6,074, forward strand.
CGCCCTTCATAAGATGGCGAAAAATAAATATCCGCAAAATTTCGGCTGCCGTTGCTGCCCTGCAGATTTTTCACCGCCTGATCTGCTGTAGCCTTGGTTGCCGCATCTTTGGAGTCTTGCAAAGATTTGAAAATTTTCAATGCTTCATTATTGCGTCCCAAACCATTCAGCACATAAGCCTGCTGCAGCGCGAGCTGTTCATCTTCGGGCGCCAATGCACGCGCTTTAGCCAGACTGTCCAATGCACCTTCTGGTTTTTTTTGATTAATACGCAAATAGCTCAGGCTTTTCCACACCCGTAAATCATTTGGCGTTTGCAGGCTGATCTGCTCTAACAGCTTTTCTGCTTGAACTGGATCGTTTTTTTCCGCTTTGTAAAAACTTTCCCACAAATGATAGACTTGATCATTCGTTTGAACATTAGACTGTTCAACTGATTGAGCATGCGAAAACTGCATGGATGAAATGCCGATTACACCGCTTAGCAGCGCATAAAGCATTTTATTATTGGGAGGATAAATCATCGATGTGCGCTCACTTTTTCTTCCAAATTCAGGAATATTTCACAGACCAGCATGCATTAATTTAAATAAGTGATAAATACTTCATTATTTTAAACCGGTTAAGCCTGAATTCCCAAGCATATTATTTTGTTCAATTTAGCTTATTTTAAAAACATTTTCTTAAGTTAATCTTTAATTGAGCTGTTAAGGCCAATCCAGCAAAATCAGCTTAAGCTAAATACTTCACAAACAGGCCCAATGTAAACATTGCTTTGCCGGAAAATGACAAATCAGAGAAAAAATGCAACCGACAGCAATCAACGCCAATAAAAAGATCCAGCAATTGACAAGTTCCCATTTTCAGGCCGGCCATCAACTCACTAGATATATTCAATAATGATGATATTTTAAAAGTTAAGCCTTCAGCCAAAAACTTCGCCATTTTTCTGTTTAGAAAGAACAGGTTATTATAGACTTTAATCAAACGAATAATGCGCAGCTGCCCTCTGCCTCCATGTCTGTAAACTCTTTATGTTTAGCACCTTCATCAACGTCTTATCCCTACATCAAAGTTTCAGAGCAAAGCATAGAAAACCATATGAAATAAGCCTATTCAAGTCCGCAGCATAAGCAATGCCTCCTTATCAGCATTTTAAATATTCGCCTATATAGGCTTATATTCTGCGCGTGCCGAACAAGTCTGTACCGGCACTGCATATTAAATGGCATAGACCAATCGTCTGTAAAATGCATTTCTGCAGCATCTCTGCCTGCGCAATTTTGCAATTTTATCCCAAGCAGCGCAGCCGAATGATTTTGCCTAGCCTGCACGCGCTTTGCAGACCAGCAGAATAAGGCTACACTGTCATAAAATCATTTAATTACAGTTACACAGTTTAATGCCCCAAATGCGCATGCCTCCAGACCTTCAGCAGCTTCGGCGCCAGCTGCGCAAACAGCGGCGCAGCCTCAATACATTTCAGCAAAAACAATCGGAACAGCAGGTTTTAAACCGTATCATCCGCTTAGCGCATTTTCAGCGCGCACAGCATATCGGCATTTATTTGCACGCGTTTGGTGAAGTGCATACACGCAAACTGATCGAATACTGTTTTCAGCACGGCAAAACCGTGTATTTGCCTATGATCTGCAGCATGAATCAGCGCCTGCATTGGGTCAGCATTTCAAAGCATCAGTACCGCAGCAAACGCGTTTCACACCATCCGCTAGGCATGAAAGAACCGATGGCTGCCCGCGGCATGCATGTATCAAAACTGGATCTGCTGATTATGCCTTTACTGGCTTGTGACCGTTGTGGCACCAGAATCGGAATGGGCGGCGGTTTTTATGACAAAACACTGGCCGATGCGCCCCATAAGCCTTACCGTTTGGGACTGGCGCATGATTTTCAGCTGGTGCAGGATATTTTGCCGCGCCAAGCGTGGGATCAACCTTTGGATGCGCTGCTGACCCCGCACCGCTATGTGCGCTTTTTACGCTGAATGACCAACAAAATTGATCTTTTTGACAGCTCTGACTGCTTTAAAATCACATATTTAGTCATTTTTAATACAATTTATTTAGCCTTGCCCTTGTAATTTAAAAAATACCCATCACTATAAAAAACATGGCAACACCGTTGTCACTCATTAGGAGTGCCCATGTCTGAAATTATTATGAATCAAGAAACCTTAGAGCCTCAGGTTCCAAGTGTATTACCGCTTTTAGCGCTGCGTGATGTGGTGGTTTATCCGCATATGCAAATTGCGCTATTTGTGGGTCGTGAAAAATCGATCAATGCAGTGGACGTGGCTCGTAACAGTGACAATTTAGTATTTGTAGTTGCGCAAAAAGATTCGCTTACAGAAGAAATTGATCACGACAATTTATATCAATATGGTACTGTCGCTAAGATTGTACAAGTTGTGAATCATGAGAATGATGAAAACTGCATAAAAGT
>JASLHF010000228.1 GCA_030152275.1 Acinetobacter sp.
GCTTGAAAATGCGGCTTAAACGATAAATCACGGCCTTTGGTCCACACTGCTTGCAAAATGCGATGAATCACATCCACACGCTGCTCTTCAGGCGCGCTGTAATACAGCTGGGTCATGTGCAACGTTGCCGCTTCAGTCGGACGGCAAAAGGGGGTGAATTGAACTTCAGTCCGTTTCGATAAACGCGTTGCCAGACTCCAGTCAAATAAATCACGACCGTGATACGACAAGGGATACACATTTAAATGAATATTGTAATAGTCCGCCAGCTCTTCACGAATATACGCGAGCAGCAGCCATGAAATCGGATCTTCCATGGCAATATACAGGTCTAATTCAGGATCTAGCCCCTGAATTTCATTCAACTCTTCGGCATCACTGATTAAATGCTCACGCCATTCAATATGATTAATCATAAAGATTGGGTTATCGGTCAGCAATTTTTGCTGTTTTAACCGGCGTGTTAATCGCAGTAAATCATCTACTGCATGATATTTACGTTCACCAAATTCGAAATAACCCGACAAAATCGGTTCATCATTAAAAATGCGTTCTGGAAAATCTTGGACTTGATGATGACGGCTCGCCATGGCGTATAAGGTACGCAGTTTGCCATACTGCTTTTGCCACAGCATGTGAAACACATCTTCAAGTAAATAAAGGAAATCTTGGCCGCGCAGTGGTGTATTTTTTAGAATGGTTTCAGCCTGTTGTAATGCTTCTTGTGGCGGCTGTTCTGGGGTGTCATGAAAACTAAATCGATGCTGACGCGATAAAATCTGGGCATCATTCAGGCAATATTGCTGCCATTCAACCGCTGACATTTGGTTGGGGGGCTCTGCCGCTTGGTTGGAAATAATCACTTTCAGCGGTTTAATTTCATCACTGAGGATTTCTTCGAGTTGCGGTAACTGCTGCGCCGCCAAATAGCTGTACACATCATCCAGTCGAAGATAAACACTTAAGCCTTGGTCCGTGGGTAACACCGCTTGTCGGGTCGGCTTCTGATAGAACCAACTCGATCGGATTGGATCGAACCAACGGCGTAACAGTGACATGCGTTTTTTGCCTCAACAATGTGGTCGTGCTAAGCCCTGTCAGCACATTTAGGGTATTCACATCCTATTATGAAGATGTTTTGCCGCAGATATAAGTCTTGTGCAAAACTTATATCAAGTCAGGGCAAAATGTTCAATGTTTAACAATGGATTAGACGTCCAGATTTAGGTCAGTGACCGCACCTCTTTCTGCGCCCGTCGTAAGTTTGGCAAATTTAGCCAAAGCGCCATAGGTATAGTTCGGTTTTGGTTTGACCCAAGCTGCACGGCGTTTGGCAATCTCTTCTTCAGACACCTGCCACGTCATTTCGCGGGTTTCGGCATTAATTGAAATTTGGTCTCCATTTTGCACCAAACCAATCGGGCCGCCTTCATAGGCTTCCGGTGTCACATGCCCAATCACAAAACCATGACTGCCGCCAGAGAAGCGTCCATCGGTAATTAAAGCAACTGACGCCCCTAAACCCTTGCCGATAATGGCCGAGGTCGGCTTCAGCATTTCCGGCATACCCGGGCCGCCTTTTGGCCCTACGCCGCGGATAACCACCACTTCACCCGGCTGGACTTCACCATCTAAAATGCCGCGCATCGCGCCTTGCTCGCCTTCAAAGACACGCGCAGGCCCTGCAAAATGCAGCCCTTCTTTGCCAGTAATTTTTGCCACAGCGCCGGTCGGTGACAAGTTGCCTTTGAGCACCACCAGATGCGAATCTTTTTTAATCGGCACATCGAATGGCAGAATAATCTGCTGACCTTCGGGATAATCCTGCACATCTACCAAGTTTTCCGCCAAGGTTTGACCTGTGACCGTCAAGCAAGAACCATCGAGCATACCCGCATCCAGCATGCGTTTCATCAGCGGCTGAATCCCGCCAATGGCGATCAGTTCTGACATTAAATATTTACCGGACGGACGCACGTCTGCCACCACGGGAATATCTTTGCCAATCCGCACGAAATCATCCAAAGACAGTTCCACCCCTGCCGTATGCGCCATGGCAATCAGATGCAGCACGCCATTGGTTGAACCGCCTAAGGCAATCAGCACTTTAATGGAGTTTTCAAAAGCGGCTTTGGTCATAATGTCGCGAGGTTTAATATCTAAACGCAGCAGGTTCATGACGGCTTCGCCTGCGCGCCGGCAATCTTCAATTTTATCGGCTGAAACTGCTTCCTGCGCTGAGGATCCCGGCAAACTCATGCCTAAAGCTTCAATGGCTGACGCCATGGAATTGGCGGTGTACATGCCGCCGCACGAGCCCGGCCCCGGCAGTGAAACTTCTTCAATCTGCTTGACCTGAATTTCGTTGATTTCACCTTTGGCATATTGCCCGACGGCTTCAAACACCGAAATCATATCGGTATGCCCTGCACCGGGTTTGATGGTGCCGCCATAAATAAACAATCCCGGACGGTTTAACCGCGCCAAGCCCATGATGCAACCGGGCATATTTTTGTCGCAGCCGCCAATGGCAATCACGCCGTCATAGGCCTGACAGCCCACAACCGCTTCAATCGAGTCGGCAATAATTTCCCGCGACAGCAGTGAATATTTCATGCCCTCTGTGCCGTTGGAAATGCCATCCGAAATGGTGATGGTATTGAAAATAATGCCTTTACCGCCGGCCGCGTTGACGCCTTGCTCTGCTTCACGCGCCAAGCCGTCAATGTGCATGTTGCACGGTGTGACATTTGCCCAAGTTGATGCAATGCTAATAAAGGGACGGGAAAAATCGTCATCATCAAAACCGGTAGCACGCATCATGGAACGTGCAGGCGCATTTTCAATGCCTTCATAGACAGGAGCGGAATGTTCGCGGATATTATTTTTACTCATTGTTGTTCCTTGGCGATGGCTGATTGAGGCGTCAGCTTTTGGCGATTTGTTTTGATTTTATTGTATAGAAATAAGACAGCGTAATATAGTAAACCTCTTTCAAAAGTCATAGATGATCACTAAATCGCGAATAACATAAATATTGAAAGCATTTTCTACTGATAGGACGATGAACATGCTTGGCAATATTACAGGGGAATTTTTCATCTAAATCCTCTCCCTAGCCCTCTCCTTTAAAAAAGGAGAGGGAACGTCCATTATTTGCCCTGTGACACACATAAGCTAGCTGAAGCAAAAACCATTTACGATATTCGCTACGCGACAAAACCATCTGCAACTGTTTGAGGCAGGACTAACATTAATATTTATTGTTTCTGTGATTAAGTTAAAAAATGTTGGTATTTGACGAGTTTTGCAGATGGAAATGGTTTTGCCTACTTTTGCCGAAACAAAAGTAGGTCGAACCGAAGGTTATATCCAGCAATTAAATCAATAGCTTCAATACTTGCCGTGCTAATTCCACAACTTAAAATAAAAAAGCACCCCATTTGGAGTGCTTTTTATTTAAAAATCTAAAGCTTAGATTTC
>JASLHF010000240.1 GCA_030152275.1 Acinetobacter sp.
ACCGTTGTCGGCGCGACCATGCTGATGATTTCTGTTTTAGGCGACTCCCGCCACTCCAGCATGTCTGGCCCAGTGCCAAGAGGATAAGCGCATGATCAGTATAGAACTGCTTCTGACTACAGCCATTGGCCTGCTGACGGCGACAGGCATTTATCTTATTTTGCGGGCGCGGACTTTTCCAGTCGTGCTTGGCCTCGCCATGATCGGCTATGCCGTAAATTTATTTTTGTTCGCTATGGGGCGTATTCAAATGAATGCGCCGGCCGTCCTGACAGAAAGCGCAAAAGCAACAGACCCGCTGCCGCAGGCGCTGGTGCTGACCGCCATTGTAATTGGCTTTGCCACAACTGCATTCATTGTGCAGCTGGCGCTGCGCAGCCGCTACGAATCAGGAACAGATCACGTGGACTCAAAAGAAGAAATCCAGCCCATTGACCCGCGCGAGGATGAGCTCTAATGAATGACCTCATCCATTTTTGGTCACAGCACACCCCTATTTTCAGTATTTTAATCCCGGCTTTTACAGCCTTTATTCTGGTGCTGCTGGGTAACCCCGGCTCAGGCTCGCTGGCGCAGGACTGGCGCCAGCCGTGGCGCCGCGGCATCAGTTTTGTGTCTTCGCTGCTGGGTCTATTCACTGCAGTCAGTTATCTGGTTTTTGCCAGTTCGGGCCAAATCAGCGTATATCACTTGAGTGAATGGGCAGCGCCTTTCGGCATTGTACTGGTGCTGGATCAGCTTTCAGCCTTTATGCTGGTGCTGACTTATAGCCTTGCAGTTCCCGTAATGTGGTATGCCAGCAAGCAATGGGATGAACGCGGGCGCTATTTTCACGCCATGTTCCATTTTTTATTGATGGGGCTATGCGGCGCCTTTTTAACCGGCGACTTGTTTAACCTTTTTGTATTCTTTGAAATTTTGCTGATGGCCTCGTATGTACTGCTGCTGCATGGCCAAGGCAAAGCGCGCTTTCAGCTGGGTGTGCATTATGTCACCATCAACCTGCTGGCCTCAGCGCTGTTTTTGATTGGCCTTGGCATGATTTACGGCAGTGTCGGCAGTCTAAATATGGCCGATGCAGCACGCCTGATGCCACTGCTGGAAGATGACCAGCACCGCCTGGCAGTTGCTGGCGGGCTATTGCTGTTCACAGTATTTGGAATTAAAGCTGCCATGCTGCCTTTAGGCTTTTGGCTGCCGAAAACCTATGCTGTCGCCACAACACCTGTTGCTGCCATCTTCACCATTATGACCAAAGTCGGCATCTATGCCATCATAAGAGTTAACGGCACAGTATTTGATGACAACATCAGCAAAGCAATTTTGCAGGACTGGCTGCTTCCGATCGGTTTAATTACCTCGCTGTACGGCGTGATCGGCGCAATCGGCGCAGAGCGCCTGCGCCGCTTTGTCGGCTTTATGATTTTATCGTCAATCGGCACCATCTTGATCGCTATCGCTCTATTCAATAGCCAAGCTTGGGCCGCCGGCCTGTATTATTTAGTGCACAGTACTATTACAGGCGCTGCATTTTACATATTTTGCGGCTGGATTACTTCACAGCGCGGCGAATTTAAAGACCATTTTAAAATTGCGCCGCAAATGAAACAGCATAAAGCTGCAGCCTTAACCTACTTTATCATCGCGCTCATGATGGCTGGCCTGCCGCCGTTCAGCGGATTCTTAGGCAAAGTTTTTTTACTGCAGGCCACTGCATCATCACCTTACCAGCTGTTGATTATTATCACCGTGCTGGCCGTCAGCTTGCTTAGCATCATCGCAATGACGCGTGTCGGCTTTATTTTATTCTGGCGGGCCAGCAAACCGGAAGACAATCCAAATACTGAGGCCTTTAAGGCTTATCAGGCACTGCCAAATACCGCCCCTGCCCGCAATGATACCGTCATCTATTTACTGCTGGCCGGAATGACCGCCTATATGGCCTGCGCTGCGCCGATTTATCAATATACTCTTTCAACAGCCGAACAGGCGCAAAACAATGCGCTGTATGAAAATATGTTGCTGAAAAAAGATGAAAGCGGCGCGGTCATCAGCGTGCAGCCATATGATCCGGAAAATCTTCCGGAAACAAAATACGGCGGTGAAACAGCTGATCCGAATGCGCATTTAATTCCGCAATTAATCGCACCGGACACCTTAAACGGTGAACATATTTCTGACTATAAAAAGCGTCAGATCACGCAGCAGGAAGCTCAGGAAGCGCCCGCTGACAGCCCGCAGCTTAAACCGATGGAGGCGCCTTGATGAACAAAGCTATTCCTTTAGCAGAACGGTGGTTTCCGCATCCGCTGGTTTCGGTGATTGTTGGATTAAGCTGGCTAATGCTTGGCCACAGTCTTGACGCCGGCGCAATCCTGATGGCATTGCTGCTGGCCGTTTTTATTCCTCGGCTAGTCAGCCCTTTTATCGAGTGCACCCCGAATATCTCATGGATGCCGGCGCTGAAATTATTCTTCGTGGTTTTACACGATATTATTGTCAGCAACGTGCAAGTCGCCAAACTGGTATTAGGCCCTGCTGCAAATTTGCATCCAAAATGGTTTCGAGTACCGCTGGAAACGCAGCATGAAGAAGTCAATACACTGCTTGCGATGATTATCACCACCACGCCGGGCACAGTGTCTGCCGGTATTGACCAAGACCGCGGCGATATTTTAGTGCATGCGCTGAGCATCGATGACGTTGATGCAGAAATTCAAAACATCAAGCAGCGCTATGAACAGCCGCTCATGGAAATCTTTGGCGTAGAATCAGGAGAATCGACATGACAATACTGCCGTATGCGCTAGCTATCTGTTTAGGCGCAGTCACGGTTTCTATGATGCTGTGCCTGATTCGCATGATTATTGGCCCATCAATCGTAGACCGGCTGCTGGCGCTCGATACCCTATTCTTAAATGCAACCTGCCTGATTGTCATTTTAGGTATTTATTGGGCCAGCACCTCGCTATTTGAAGGCGCACTGTTAGTCGCAATGCTGGGCTTTGTATCTACCGTAGCGCTCGCCCGCTATTTTACTACCGGCCACGTGATCGATTAGGAGGTTTTCAATGCAGCTCGCCATGGAAATTTCGGTTTCATTCTTTTTAATTGTCGGCGCATTTTTCATGCTGGTCGGCGCAATCGGCATGGTGCGCCTGCCCGATTTATTCATGCGCCTGCATGCGCCGACCAAATCGAGTACACTCGGACTCGGCAGTTTTTTGATAGCTGCCATTATTTATGCTGCCTTTCACGGACGATTCGGCTTTGCAGAACTGCTGCTGACCCTGCTGGCATTTATTACCGCACCTGTTTCAGCTAACTTTATTGCTCAAGCTGCATTGCATTTACGCCTGCGTTCTATGAGCGGTGATGTCCCAGAAGCACTGAACCGTCCGCTGCCTTGGCAGCGCACTCGGCGCCGTGCATTTCACAAAGACCGTGAAGATACAGAAAAACAGCTTTAAGCTGTTTTTCTGCTGTATCAGCACAGCAATTTAAATACCAATCTCTCAAACGCTAAACATGTTTTACACATAGCGTGCAGTCCGCGGCTTAAGCATTGCTTAAAGCAAAACTGCATTCAGCATTCACGAGTACAGGCTTAAGCCTGTTTCAATTTATCTGCCGCAGCGCATACAAATATCCCAGTTTAATTCTTTTGAATGGATAACATCTGCTGTCCACATCAGCTACATCAAATTGCGTAAACTCGGCACATTTACCACATGTATAACAGCGCCAGCCGTTAATGGCATTAGAGGCCATTCAGATACAGCTCGCTCGTAAAACTCACTCTGAGCTGCTTTGCCTAGTCAGAACGGCCCTATAGATGCTTCACAATAAATAGCAATGCCATTTAAATTTAAAGCGCAACCTGTTCTCTTTCCAAATATCTCTTCGGCTGTCATTCAATGCCTCATCTTCTCCACAAATAATGCAAAATCGTCTTTTTATTCAAAGCCAGTCAAATCAGCCGCAGTAAAATGGACATAAAAAAAGCCACCCGAAGGCAGCTTTTTTCAATTCTTATGGACTGTTATTCATCATCTTTTTTTGCTTCAGCAGGAGGCAAATCCTTTACCGCTTCCGCAATCAGGCCAAACATATAGTTACCGTAAGCATTGGTTTTGTCATAGTGAAAACGCAAACGCGGCGTTATACGTGTCTTAATGCGGTGGCCCAGTTCATGACGCAAGAAACCAGAGGCCTTATTCAGCACCTCCAAAGTTTCTTTATTGGTCGCTTCACTTTGCTCATCGCCTAATTCACGCCCCATCACAGTGACATAAACTTCAGCATAACCTAAGTCCGGACTGACTTTGACCGCAGAGATGGTCACCAGACCACCTAAGCGTGGATCTTTCAGCTCTTGACGGATCAGTTCAGACAACTCGCGCTGAACTGTGTCCGCCATACGCTTAAGACGCTGACTGCCTGCCATTAAAGACTCCGTTTAATCAATTGAACATCATAAACTTCAATCTTGTCTTGAGGTCTGATGTCTTTATAGCCTTTAACAGCCAAACCGCATTCCATACCGGCACGGACTTCTTCCACCACTTCTTTATAGCGGCGAAGCGATTCAAGCTCACCTTGGAAGATTACTACGTCTTCACGCAATACACGGATTGGTTTGTTGCGGTGCAATACACCTTCCAGCACCATACAGCCGGCTGCTGCGCCAAATTTGCTTGAGTGGAACACTTCACGCACTTCGGCAACACCCAGAATTGTTTCACGATGCTCAGGAGCCAGCTTACCGCTCATTGCCGCTTTAACATCATCAATCAATTCATAAATAATCGAATAATAACGGATGTCAATGCCGTCAGCATCAGCTTTCTGGCGCGCTGTATTGTCTGCACGGACGTTAAAGCCCAGCAACACCGCTTCAGAAGATTCTGCCAATGTCACATCAGACTCTGTAATCGCGCCAACACCGGAACCGATGATGCGCACTTTCACTTCGTCTGTCGCCAATTCAGCCAATGCAACATGCAAGGCTTCTAAAGTACCGCGTACATCTGTTTTCAGTACCACGTTGACGATAGGCACATCTTTTTTGCCCATAGACGCCATCAAGTTTTCCAGACGCATTGCAGATTGACGCTCAAGACGTTTTTGACGTTCACGGTCATTACGCGCTTCAGCTACTTCACGCGCTTTCTTCTCGTCATTCACAACAAGAACTTCATCACCTGCCATTGGCGCTTCTGGCAGACCCAAAATTTCAACAGGAATTGAAGGGCCGGCAGATTTGATGCGCTGACCGTTTTCATCCGTCATTGCACGGACACGGCCGTAAGATGAACCGGCAAGAACCAAATCACCCACTTTAAGCGTACCATTTTGAACCAGAATAGATGTTACCGCACCGCGGCCTTTATCTACACGCGCTTCAATGACTACGCCTTGCGCTGCGCCTTCTTCAGACGCTTTCAGCTCAAGCATTTCTGCCTGAATTGAAATCAAGTCAAGCAATTCATCAATGCCCATACCTGAATGCGCTGATACCATCGCTACAGGAACGTCACCGCCCCACTGCTCAGGCACAATTTCTTTAGTCGTCAATTCATTTAATACGCGGTCTGGATCTGCAGATTCTTTATCCATTTTGTTGATCGCAACAATGATTGGCGTACCGGCTGCGCGCGCATGGTCAATTGCTTCCGCAGTTTGAGGCATTACACCATCATCTGCTGCCACAACTAACACTACGATATCAGTCGATTTCGCGCCACGTGAACGCATTGCTGTAAAGGCCGCGTGTCCCGGAGTATCCAAGAAAGTAATAATGCCTTTCTCAGTTTTCACATGGTATGCGCCAATGTGCTGCGTAATGCCGCCTGCTTCGCCGGCAGCCACTTTAGAACGGCGGATACGGTCAAGAAGCGAAGTTTTACCATGGTCAACGTGCCCCATAATGGTCACAACCGGCGGACGTGTGGTTTGTTCGCCACGCGCTTCTTCTGCGGCTTCCAAAAGATTATCTTCTGCTGCAGTTTCAGATACCAATACCGGATTATGGCCTAGCTCTTCCACAACCAATACAGCTGTATCTTGCTCAATGGCTTGGTTTTGTGTAACCAATTCGCCCATTTTCATCAAAGTTTTGATGACTTCGCGAACTTTAACAGCCATTTTAGCCGCCAAGTCAGCTACAACAATTGTTGCGCCAATTTCAACATCATAAACTTGTTTTTTAACTGGTTTTTCAAAGCCGTGCTTGTTCGCCTGACTGGTTTTCAAACCGCGTTTATGCTGATTGTGGCTGAAAGACTGCTCTTCCTGACCGCGTCGGCCGCCTTTCTTCGGACCGCGGCTTTCTTTGGTGCCGCCGCCGCGCTTGATTTCACGGTCTTCTTTGTTGAAAGAATCTTCATAGGCTTGACCAACAAGGCCCGCTGCCAATGGAGAATCATCTACAACACGAATCGTTGCAGCAGTATCTTCAGCTGTATATTTCGATGCCATTTGACGCATCTGTTCCAGCGTACGCTGCTGCGCTTCTTCAGCTGCTTTACGGCGTACAGCTTCCTCAGTCGCTTTCAGCTGTGCTGTTTGCGCTTCACGAGCTTTTTTCTGTTCAGCAGTTTCAGCAACTTTAACTGTCTGCTTCACAATCGGCTTGTTGTTCGATTTGCGTTTTACCACGACTGCAGCTTTAGGCACTTCCTGTTTTGCAGTTTCCTGTTTTGCTGCTGCGCGCATCGCTTCTAAAGCTTGCTTCGCTTTTGAATCGCCTTGTTTTGGCGCTTCTTTAGCAGTTGGAGCAGGCTGCGCTGCACTTTCACGCGCTTTTTGATCCGCTTGCGCTTTAGCCAAAGCTTCCGCTTTAATCTGTTCTGGATCAGGCTTGGTAAACGTATGTTTCTTACGCACTTCTACGTTAATAGTTTTGGCCTTACCTGATGTACTCGCTACTTTAGCTGTACTGGTCGTTTTACGTTTCAACGTGATTTTTCCTGCATGTGCATCGTCTTGGCCATGAACTTTTTTCAAGTGGCTGACGAGCGCATTTTGTTGTTCGGCGGTAATAATGTCATCAGCTTTGCCTTGAGGCAAACCTGCATCACGAACCTGTTCCAGCAGCTTCTCAACTGGGGTGCCCACGCTGAGTGCTAACTCTTTAATCGACTTGTCCGTCATATATTACCTCCTAGTTAAACCATGATTCGCGCGCTTTCATAATTAATTGACCTGCTTTTTCAGCACCTAAACCTTCAATATCTGCGATATCGTCAGTGGCTTGATCCGCCAAGTCATCTACTGTAATCACACCGCGGGCTGCAAGCGCATACGCGATCTCTTGAGTCATGCCTTCCATTGCGGCAAGTTCAGGACTCGGCTCTTGAATATTTTCCTGCTGTTTTAATGCATCCGCCAAAGCGACTTCTTTCGCACGGCCCTGCAGCAATTCAACAGTTTCAGCATCCAATTCAATTTCATCGAATGTTTCCGCTGGTACATACGCCACTTCTTCAACTGAAGTAAAGCCCATTTCAACCAATGCCATCGCAAGGTCTTCTTCAATATCCAAACGTGTTACAAACATGTCCAAATACTGCTGCGCTTCGTTTTGCTGACGCGCATGGTACTCTTCTTCCAGCATCATATTGAGCTTATAACCAGTCAATTCAGACGCTAAACGCACGTTTTGACCTTGAGAGCCAATCGCGCGCGCCAACTGATCACTGGCAGCAAAGATAATGTCTGCGGTACGCTCTTCTTCATCAATCACGATACCAGATACATCTGCAGGCTCTAAAGCGCTGGCAATGTACTGCGCCGCATCGTCAGACCAAACAACAACATCAATGCGCTCGCCGTTAAGTTCCTGCTGCACAGCTTGGATACGCGTACCGCGCATACCAATACATGCACCCACTGGATCAATACGGTGATCGTTGGTTTTCACAGCGATTTTAGCACGGACGCCCGGCTGACGCGCAGCCGCTTTAATTTCAATGATTTCTTCAGAAATTTCTGGAATTTCTTTTTTCATCAATGCAATCAGCATTTCCGGCTTAGAACGCGACAATAATAATTGAGCGCCGCGGCCTTCACGATTCACACTGTAAAGAATTGCATTGACACGCTGCTTAGGACGCAAAATTTCTTTTGCAATCATTTCTTCACGCGCAAGATAGGCTTCCGCATTGTCGCCCAAATCGATGATAAAGCCATCTTTGGTCTGCTTTTTCACTTCACCGTAAATCAGCTCGCCCACTTTAGATTCATAAGCGTCAGCAATCAGCGCGCGTTCCGCTTCGCGGATTTTCTGCACAATCACCTGTTTTGCAATTTGCGCAGCGATACGGCCGAAATCAATAGATTCAACTTCCAATTCACGGATATCGCCAATCGACCATTTTGCCGGATCAACATCTGAAATTGCATCTTGGCAAGCCGGCATTTCATGATCTTCATCCGCAACCACTTCCCATTGGCGGAAAGTGCTGTAATCACCAGTGCGGCGATCGATTTCCACACGTAAACGCGCTTCTTCAGAGTTTGTGCCTTCGTAGAATTTCTTTTTAGTCGCTGCAACTAAAGCCTGTTCCAGCGCCTCAAAGATCGCTTCGCGGGGTACGCCTTTTTCGTTACTAACCGTTTCAACTACGGTAAGAATTTCACGTGCCATAAGTCACCTATTCGTTCAGATTCTTATTTATTGAATTAATCCTGATAGATTAAATTTGCTTTATCAATATTGTGACTGTCGATTTCCAGCACCTGCTGCTTTTCTACTTCGACTTGAATAACTTCATTTTCAAGGTCTACAGCAAGCAGTTTTGCTTGGAATTTACGGCGGTTTTCTACAGCACTGATAAGGCGCAATGCTACCTGCTGGCCAATATAGTCAGCCATTTGCTCCAGCTGGAAGAATGGACGGTCCCAGCCCGGAGAAGAAACTTCTAAAGCATATTCGCCTGAAATCGGATCATGCACGTCCAAGATCGCGCCCACCTGCTGCGTCACACGCACGCAATCCTGAACGCCAATGCCGCGGCCCTGTTCAACTTCACCGTCCTCATTGAGCACTGGCGCAGCTGTTTCGTCTACCGCTTTGTCAATATAAATGCGCAATAATGAGCGCTTACCCTGCGGAACAAAGTCAATACCCCACAGATCCACGTCACATGCCTGCACTGCAGGTGCAATCAAGTCCAGAAGTGCTTGAGTTTTATTTGATAGCTTCATTTACTCTCGTCAAAATTGTGCAATTTAAAGGCCGGATGGCCGCTGCAAATAGGTATAAGCCATGGTAGCAGCGAAACATGACGGTTTGACCATTTTATGGCCGGCACTGCCCGATAGCCAATAAAAAAGGGCGTAAATCGCCCCAATTATGCACAGAAAACCATAGTCCACTGTGCAAAAAGGCCCACCTAGTTGTGAGCCTCTTTAGAAACTTGGTAGCGGGAGCTGGATTTGAACCAACGACCTTCGGGTTATGAGCCCGACGAGCTACCAGACTGCTCCATCCCGCATCAACATGCAAAAATTATATACAAAAGCATGACTGTTTTCAATCAAAACTGACTTGCCTTGCCTGATTAAGTTGCATCTTAATCAGAATTGGTAGCGGGAGCTGGATTTGAACCAACGACCTTCGGGTTATGAGCCCGACGAGCTACCAGACTGCTCCATCCCGCATCAATTTGCAAATACTCATCTCAGCTGTTTCCAGCTGTCTATTTAAGTTTGCCTCTTAAACAGAATTGATTGGTAGCGGGAGCTGGATTTGAACCAACGACCTTCGGGTTATGAGCCCGACGAGCTACCAGACTGCTCCATCCCGCATCAACAGATTTTGCCGCTTGCACCAACCGAATGTTCTGGATATTCCGTTGGTGCGGAAGGGGGGACTTGAACCCCCACGCCCGAAAGCACTACCACCTCAAGGTAGCGTGTCTACCAATTCCACCACCACCGCAGCAGGAGGCATTCTAGTCGCATCCCCTCAAAAAAGAAAGGACTAAATAAAATTAATCCGCAGTTTTTGGCGCAGTTGGTGAAGTTTCAGCCGTTTTAACCGGCGCTGCAGGCGCAGAAGACACCGTATTCAACGTGTAGGCATCTGCAGTTTGCTTTTTGGCATATACTGCGAGTGTTAAACTGGTCACAAAAAATAAAGCTGTTAATACTGCCGTTAGACGAGTCAGAAAGTTAGCAGATCCGGAAGCGCCAAATACAGTCGCCGCGCCGCCGCCGCCAAAAGACGCACCGGCATCTGCACCTTTACCATGCTGCACTAAAATCAACACAATCATCAAAACCGCTAAGATGATATGCACCACCAGCACAAAAGTTTGCATGCTGCACTCCTAATTATTGTTTATTTGCAAATGCCTGAGCAATTTTAAAAAATGACGCAGCATTTAATGATGCGCCGCCGACTAAAGCGCCATTAATGTCCGGACAGGCCGCTAACTCTACTGCATTTTCAGGTTTTACACTACCGCCATATAGAATCGCAATGCTTTGGCCAACTGGAGTTATTTGGCTTAATCCCTCACGGATTTTTGCATGCATAGCCTGAGCATCTGCAGGCGATGCAGTTTTGCCCGTTCCAATTGCCCAAATCGGTTCATAGGCCACAATTATTTGAGACCATTGCGCCGACTCAACCACAGAAGCGATATCGCAAATTTGCTGCAGCACCGTATGTTCTGCCTGACCATTTTCACGCTGCTCCAGACTTTCCCCTACGCAGTAAATGACAGTCAAGCCAGCATTTAATGCATTTTTAACCTTCTCATTAATGACCGCCGGCACATCACCAAAAATTTCCCGGCGCTCTGAATGACCGACCAGTACAAAATCTACTGCGCAATCTTTTAAAAGTTCCGCGCTGATTTCTCCAGTATATGCACCAGTACCTGCCATACGTGAAACATCTTGCGCCACCATACAGATTTGCGTTTGGCTGTCTTGACACAGCGTCTGGATTTCAGTGAGCGCCAAGGCAGACGGTGCAACGCCAATACGGCATTTTGTTTGTTCAATATGTTGATCTTGAAGCAATTGTTTTAATTCTTCGATCAGCTGTCTGGCGTCTGCCCGCAGAGGGTTCATTTTCCAATTGCCAACAACCCAAGGTGTAATCGCCGAAGCCGACATAAATAACCTGCAGAAAATTAGATAAAAACGGGCACATTCTACACGCAATTCAGAAATTTGCGGATAGTTTTGCTTCAGCAAATTCTGTTAAAAAAATGTTTAGCAGATTTTTAACGCGCCTTTTTAAAAAAAAGTCGTGTGATTTAAGGACTGGTTCAAATTTTTAAGCGATACTTAGATAGTGACAACATTTAAAGATATGGTATTTTTGTACAGCAAAAGTATAATTTTAATATACTAATTATAAACCTTGTGAAGGATAGGCCAAGTTAAGCATGACAGCATTACACGGATCTCCAAAATTTACCGGATTTATTCGGCGCCTGGTTGATGAAGGGCACGTGTCTGCAGACAGTATGCAGCAAGCCATTTTAAATGCTAAAAAAGCCAATCAGGATAT
>JASLHF010000254.1 GCA_030152275.1 Acinetobacter sp.
GATAAAAATCTCTAAGTCTGTACTTGATGGTCATATCAGGGACAGAAAGGCCTGGGAAAAAATTTAAATGACTAGCATCTCACTCGCTGAATATCGCACTCAATACGCGCCCAAGGCTAAAACCAAGTCTGGGCGCAGCAAATATAACGCTCAGCGCATTGAAAAGGACGGAATGAAGTTCGATAGCGTCAAAGAGTACAAGCGCTATATCGAGCTTACAGCGTTAATGCAGCGGGGTGAAGTTTCGGAGCTTAAGTGTCAGGTCAAATTTGAGCTGGCGCCGAAAGTAAGGATTCAAGGTGAGATGCGAGCTAAACCCGCGCTGCGGTACTTTGCGGATTTCACATACATCGAAAATGGGGCCTTTGTGGTTGAGGATGTGAAGTCGGCAGTAACGCGGAAGCTACAAAGCTATCGCAATAAGAAACACCTTATGAAAACAGTGCACGACATCGATATTAAAGAAGTATGAGGGCAGGGTATGGCATTAGTAGAAGTTTGGTATAAAGAAATTACAGGCAAGCTATATGCGGTTGGGGATATTCATGGCTGCTACAACCTGCTTATGACTCGACTTAAAGAAATTGGCTTCGACTTTGAAAATGATTTGTTGGTTGCGGTTGGTGACTTGGTGGATCGTGGCACTCAGAATATCCAGTGTGTAGAGCTGCTATCTAAGCCATGGTTTACGTCAGTGCGCGGCAATCATGAGGATTTATGTATTGGTGGACTGCATAACGAATCTTATAAGCGCTGCCATGTAGCGAATGGTG
Source organism: Acinetobacter sp. (assembly GCA_030152275.1). Lineage (GTDB taxonomy): Bacteria > Pseudomonadota > Gammaproteobacteria > Pseudomonadales > Moraxellaceae > Acinetobacter. The sequence goes on from JASLHF010000254.1 coordinate 774, forward strand.
GTGAGTGGTTTTACATGCTGGATGGGCAGGCAATGTACAACATTGCGAAAACATTTGCTGGTCTACCAGTTGTGCTTGAAGTGAATCACAACGGTAAAAAGTTCGGTTTTGTTCATGGGCATATTGAGCAGAACAATTGGGATGAATTTAAAGAGACTTTCACTCAAGAGCCAAGAGTATCTCGAGATCCATCTGAATTAGCCATGTGGGGTCGTGAGCGTCTTAATGATGAGAATTTGCAATACACCCATGTTTCAGGAGTTGATGCGGTAATCATGGGGCATACGGTTACCCAGAAGCCATGCAAGCGCGATAACTGCTATTGGATTGATACAGGTGCGGTTCACTGGGGAACAATGACTATTTTAGATTTGAGCAAAATTTGAGGGAATAGGGATGAATGCAGTGCTAAAAACACACGTGATGGATTGGTCGAAATATACGGTTGAAGAATGGTTGAATCAGTATGGCGCATACATCCAAATATGCAGAATGAAGTCGGGAAATGCGCCTGATAATTTGGGCATTAATCAGATTTACTGGCTGATCTGCGAAAACAACAAAGACTACGGCAGTCGTAAAAACCAAATCACATGCAATATTTCGGATGATGAGGCTGAAGAAATACGAAAGCTGATTATTGATATTCAATTTTCAGATCGGATTTGTCGGTCAGCAAAGGTGGCGGTGAGGTTGTTTATTGAGAAGAATGTGCGAGGGTTGTCACTTGATCAGATGGTGCGTGAATTTGCTCTATCAAGAAGCTCGATAAACAACATGGTATATGCAGGAAAATTCTATCTTGCAGGGCATGATAAAAGACTGAAAATTGAATAATTATTAAGCACTTATGGTATAATAAATAAGCAAGCCGAAAGGGTACTGGACATACTTCTTTCGGCTCTAATCACACTGTTAGGGTAAGTAACAATATGACTGAGCGCAATAATACTTGCGTAGCTTCGGCTATGCAACGTCGTCACCAAAATTTTATGAAACTTTTAGAATTAACCTATGAAGATTTTGATTACGACTTCTCACAGGTTAGGTTCGACAAGGATGTTGATTCACTGGTAAGAATTCACTGCCCAAAGCATGGATGGATTAACACAAAGGCTAAAAAACTCTTGGCTGGTAGAGGTTGTGTATCTTGCAACACAGAAAGTCTAATGGATCAGGGCGCAATGATTTACATTATAAGATGCTTTGATAGTCAGGAAGAATTTTACAAAATTGGCATAACAACCAAATCTATAGAGCAGAGATTTATTTTCCCAGCTTTAATGCCTTATGAATACGAGGTGTTGAGCCTTCAAAACGGGGATAGAAAGAAACTTTATAAGTTTGAAACCTTGTTATTGAGGTTGTTAAAAAAATACAAATACAAACCAAAGAAATTTTTTACAGGTCAAACCGAGTGTTTTAGTAATATTGAGCCAATACGGAAAAAATTTAATATATTTGATGTGTTTGGTATTGACTCGTTTAAACGCGCAGTATAGGATTTCTGATATAGTGCGCTTGAGTAGTCAGGTTCACTAGCGATTAAAGCTCACTAAAAGGTGGGCTTTTTTGTTGCCTCAACCCTTGGCCTTGATTTAACAGAGTCAGCACATCATGGGTGCGTAAAGGGTTAGACATCCTATAAACACATTCGCTTGTATGTGGTCGAAAACAGGCAAGCATCTAGTTTCAAGAGGCGAGTATTACTTGAGCGTGGCGAACTCTTAACGCAGTCAGTCTAGCCAGAGAAAACAGACTACCCCGCCAAGCCTAGAATCTTGGATTCCGAGATGCTGGACTGGATTCCAGTCAATGCTCAAACTGGCGGGTTTCAATGCCTTGAGAAATGTTCCGTGAAAGCAATATCAAGGCACCCAATGGCGGCTTAACTTTATTCGTAGTGGTTTAAATTTTAATGCCGCCACCTGGATTCTAAAGAGGGGTGAATAGCGTAGCTCAGTTGGTTAGAGCGGCTTTCTAATACGAGATAGCAGTCGTATGTATGAGATCACGGTTAAGACACTCTTCGCGCAGGTTCAAGTCCTGCCGTATTCATCCCGCCTTTAAAATCAAAGGAGATCCACATGCTCCAATTCTTATTATGTTTATTCGGCCTGCATGGTGCGACTGAGATCGATTACACAGTTGATGATGAAGAAATCAAAGTGTGTCGTGATTGCATGAAAGAAGTTAAATAATTGGTAGAGAGTACCTTATGAAGAATTGGTTAAAATGTTTTGTCCATAATTGTATTGTCCACCCACTCATGATGTTTATGCCAAAGAAGTGGGCACACGAAATGCATGATCGTAATGCGGATTGGGCTTTTAATTTAAATCGCTGTGATGAGCTTAAGCTAGAAAATCAGAAATAACTTCTCCATTGCCGAACGTATTACGGCACATAAGACCCCGCTGAGATAACAAACTTGGCGGGGTTTTTCTTTTCTTATTTGGTAGATGAAGTGGGGAATTAAATTAAAACATTAGGTTTTAATATTATATAACCTGTTATATTTACTTAAATATGTGTTAAATATTTTAACATCGAGTAAATTACCAAATTCTAGGGATGGGGTATATTTTGCTGATATGTTTAACTAATGCTGTATTTTGTTTTTCGTTTTTTGGTGGGGAAAATGAGTGAAATGATCGGCGTTATTGCATTTTACATATTTATTTTATTGGGTATTTTAATGATGATCTGCGGGATAATTGCAGTTGATTATTTTCTGCTGCCAATAGGCCTTTTTATTATTATTAGCGCATTTTTATTTAAGCATGAATTTAAACTGCCTGTATTGTTTTGGATAAAAGATGATTAGGCAGGTTTAAATATTGTGCAATTAAACCGTACCGGTAAAGCTGGTGCGGTTTTTTAATGGGTGAAATATGGAACTCGACGCCTATAAAATCCTAACCAACAAGATTCCTCCCAAAAAGAAACCACGTACCAGGCCGCTGCCTAAGGCAAAAGAATCCTACTTAGAAGCTGAAGAAAACTTTGAGCATTCATTAAATGTTCTTGAGATTAAATACGAAAAGAAATTTCAGTTTAAAACCACTAAACATTGGCGTTTTGATTTTCATTTAATTGAGCATCGAATTTTAGTTGAGATATCTGGTGGAGCTTGGTCTGGTGGTCGTAGCGGAAAATTAGCAAACAAAGGCTGGAGCATGGATCGCTATGATGTCGCTGTTGATATGGGATACACCGTTGTGCGCTTAGAATCGGCTAGCAGATACAAGATTGATGAGTCTGGTCCACTACAGATAGAGTCTAATTTTGCATCGCAGTGGCTAAAGAATTTGAAGAGACATACTTTTGATTAGGTTTTATCTTTTGGTATATTTTACCATTCCACATATTAATAAAACTTAGCAAAATTCTCGGAATAGGTATTCCCCAATACCTATTCTTTTAATACCCACAATTTTCCCCAAAGTTGTGGGTTTTTTTATGGGTGCTTTATGGAACAGTTCAGACCATTCCCGCCGACAGACTTGATTGACCGGGCAGAAGAACAAGAAGCTATTTTGCTTGCGCCAGCTCCAGACCTGAAGGCCTGGGTAATGCAGAATTGGCTAACACTAGGCGGTGAACTTCATAACCCAGACCACGATCATATTGCTGAGCTGATGCATGATGATGAAACCTTTTTAGCATTTGCATGGGCCTCATCAGCCGCTATAGCTAAAAAGAGAATGGTGTTGGGCCAATGTGAAAAAGTAATGTTTAACCAAGGTGGATGGAAGAAAGCACGTCAAGAACAGCAAATGAGAGACTGGTTCGGCGCAGTGCCTGTTTATTTAATCACAATTGATGCTGCGTATTGCGAGCAGGCCTCAGATCGAGACTTCTGCCGGCTGATTGAGCATGAGCTGTATCACATTGGCGTTGAGCGTGATGAAGACGGCGAACCGCTCTATAGCGATAGCACAGGGCTGCCAAAGCATTATTTAGCTGGACATGATGTCGAAGTGTTCTTTGGTGAAACAAAACGCTGGGGCGCGGATGAAAACGTTAAGCGCCTTGTTGAAATTGCGAAGCAGGCACCGTTTGTATCTGAAACAAGCATGGCTTCGTGTTGTGGAACGTGTGTGATTAATTGAGCCTTCGGGCTCTTTTTTTTGCCTATCTTGCTTGACGTAGCTTGACAAAGGGGGAGGTATGGCGGCACTTAAAGAGCCTGTAAAAATCTTTATAGTTCAGTCTCTTGCTTGCTTCGATACACCTCAACAAGTTGCTGACGCTGTCAAGCAAAGATTTGGCATCGAATTAGAAAGACAGCAATGTGAAAATTACGATCCCACTAAGTACGGTGGGCGCAATTTAAGTAAAAAGTTAAGAGATCTATTTGACCGCACCAGAAAGGACTTTAAAGAAAATATTGAAGATATTCCGATAGCCAATAAGGCATTTCACTTTAAAGAACTCCAGCAGATGTATGGCGATTACACAAAGAATAAGGTCATGAAAGCTAAGGTTTTAAAGCAAGCCCAGGGATTAATTCAAATGAGTAATGCTGGTTCTGGTGGTCTATCTGAAAAAGAACAGATTGAGATTGAAATGAAACGCTTGGAGCTTGAAAAACTGAAGCGTGAAGTAAATCCACCAGAAACCAGGCCTCCTGAGGAAGATTACAAAATCAGCCTAAATCCTGATGAGGAAATTCCAAATGAGCCAATTCTTTGAGCCGCCTGAAGGTGCAGTAAAGCTAACACCTAAGCAAGCAAATATATATTTATGGGGCTGGCAGAAAGAAGCGCGTTTCCGTGATGCTGTATGTGGCCGACGTTTTGGTAAAACCTTCTTGGCTAAGGCTGAGATGCGTCGAGCTGCACGACTGGCAGCAAAATGGAATGTATCAGTTGAGGATGAGATCTGGTATGCAGCGCCTACATTCAAGCAGGCTAAGCGTGTTTTCTGGAAGCGGTTAAAGCAAGCTATCCCGCCATCATGGCGTGCAGGAAAGCCAAACGAAACTGAATGCACGATCACTTTAAAAAGTGGTCATGTCATGCGTGTAGTTGGCCTTGATAACTACGATGACCTTCGTGGATCTGGCTTATTCTTCCTGATCATTGATGAGTGGGCTGACTGTAAATGGGCCGCATGGGAAGAAGTGCTTCGTCCAATGCTGTCGACATGCAAATACATCGTGAATGGTGAACAGCGTGTTGGTGGTCATGTTTTAAGAATTGGTACGCCTAAGGGGTTTAACCATTGCTATGACACTTTCATGGATGGGCAGCCAGGACATGAGCCAGATTGTCGAAGCTTTTCATACACATCTTTACAAGGTGGAAATATTCCCGAATCGGAAATTATTGTTGCTAAGCGCAAGATGGACCCAAAAACATTCAGTCAGGAATATGAAGCCAGTTTTGAAAGTTATCAGGGTGTTATCTATTACTGTTTTAACCGAGTGCTTAACAGCTCAAGTGAAACTGTTCAAAATGGTGACACACTTCATATCGGAATGGACTTCAACGTCACAAAAATGGCTGCTGTGGTTTATGTGCGTCGTGGCGACACCATGCATGCAGTGGATGAATTTGTAAATTTGTTTGATACGCCTGCAATGATTGAAGCGATTAAAGAGCGATATCCGGGCTATGAAGTTGGGGTTTACCCGGATGCTTCTGGTGAGAATCGAAAATCAAATAATGCTAGCGAAACAGATTTGGCGTTATTGCGCAAAGCAGGATTAAAGGTTTTTGTAAATTCAAGAAACCCAGCTGTAAAAGACCGCATTAACTCTATGAATGGAATGCTTTGCAACACATTCAGCGAGCGCAGGCTATTTGTAAACGCTGCTAAGTGTCCGCATTTTGCAAAATGCCAAGAGCGCCAAATCTATGATGAGCATGGGCAGCCGGATAAGAAATCAGGATTTGACCACATGAATGATGCTGGAACATACCCGATTGCATATTTATTCCCGATAAATGAGCAAGTGAAGAGCATCGATATACCAATGTTTGGATTCTAATATGAGCATTACATCAACACATGCCGACTATGATAAGCATATTGCAACTTGGAATAAGTTGGATGATGTTTGTGCTGGTCAGGAAGTTATTAAAGCAGCAAAAGAAAAGTATTTACCAAAGCCATCTCTGTTCAATTCAAAGAAAGATCCAGATGGGAAAAATCGTTATTCAGAATATTTGATGCGTGCAATCTTTCCCGGTGTGACTAGCCGTACTTTGGCGAGTCATATTGGCCTGGCATATGGAAAATCACCAGTCTTCAATAAACCTGAAGAATTGGAATATCTAGAGCGCAATGCGGATGGCGGTGGCCGCTCCATTTATCAGTGTGCGCAGCGTGCGACTCGATTAATTAACCGCAATTACCGTTGTGGTGTGTACGTGGACTTCCCAAATGTAGCACCGAGCCGAAATAAGGCTGAAGAAAAGACCAAAGGCGCTTTTCCGATGATTCATATTCTCAAGGCTGGTTCAATCATTGACTGGGATTACATCATTGTCGGCAACCAGAAAAAGCTAAGTTTTGTGAAGTTGCTTGAAACTGTGAAAACTCGCAATGGCTTTAATGTTGAGTCTAAAGATCAATATCGAATCTTAGCACTTGAAGAAACTGGCAGCGGTTTTGTTTATACAGTTCAAATCCATACGAAGGATGATAAAGGAGAATGGGTAGAAGGTGAGAAGTATATTCCAACCGATTATCACGGCCAGCCTTGGGATTATATTCCTTTCACATTCTGCGGCGCGGTAGATAACTCTGATGAAATTGGCACAGCACCACTGTATGAGCTGGCAACAATGGAGCTGTCCTATTACACCAGCACTGCAGATGTGGAAGAATCAGCGTTTGTTGTTGGTCAGCCTACTTTGTGCTTTCCAAATATTACGCAGGATCAGTATGAAATGGTGAAAGAGTCGGGCGCCAGTGTTGGCAGCCGCTCAGGTATCCCTACGGATGCGAAGATGGTCCAAGCTGAAAAGAACGGTTTGGCCTATGAGCGCATGAATGATAAGTGGAACCAAATGAAAGAGCTTGGTGCTCGGCTGATTGAGGTTGGTTCCGCCAATAAAACTGCCACCCAGGCCGATAATGACAGCTCTATTCAGCATTCTGTGCTTTCACTGGTTGTTGCGAACGTCTCTGAGGCCTTTACTAATGCGCTGCGTTGGTGTGCGAAGTTCGTAATGCCTGAGCATGATTTAAAAGTGGATGAGCTGAGCTTTACAATTGCTCAAGACTTCAACAAGCCCAAATACGATGCGGTCCGCTCTAAATTGATTTATGAAGCCTGTCTTGCTGGCGAGTTGCCGATGTATGTTTGGTATCACTATGAACAGACCGGTACTTTTCCAGAAGATAAATGGGACGACATCGTGAAGAAAATTGAGAAGCGTAATGATGGCGGCCCGGATAATCAACCGGACGATAAGGAATAGAAATGGATAAATCAGCGCAGAAAGCCTTAGTTGATGCGCTGAGTCAGCATTCTGCATATCTGTACCGAGCATCATCTCAAGCCGTAAACGATCTGACAGCTCAACTTAATAAGCTTTCTGAACGTCAATTAGGTCGGTTGGCGGAAATCTTAAATGAATTATCTGATACAGAACGAACTGCACTTAAAAGCCTGAATTTTTCAAGCAAGGCTAGATCCAGCAAAAACATTGAAGAAATTAAGACTATTCTCAATGAGTGGTTTAAGGCGATTGACTCAGATTTATTTGAGCAGTTTGATAAGTCCGCCTTGCAGTTGGCAGTTTATGAAGCAACGTATTCAGCAACATTAGTTGCCAGTGCTGCGGCAGTTGTTAATGCAGAGAAGATTTATAAGGCAGTCAAGAAAACACCTTTTGCTGGTGGTCAATTAGTTGATTATCTGTTTGCCGACATTGCAGCATCACTGCGCAAGAAAGTGGAATATGTCATTCGTGATGGCATTAGCAGCGGCCAGACCAATCAGCAGATTGTGCAGCGCATTAAGGGTCGTAAAGCCAATGATTATAAGGATGGCTTGCTCGAATCTTCGCGCAGTTCAATTGAGCGCCAAGTGCGGACAGCGCGCAGCCATATCAGTAATGCCGCATACATAGACACATATAAGGCCCTTGGCTATGAATATGTGAAAGTGGTAGCCACACTGGATGGCCGAACCTGCAAGTATTGCGCATCAATAGATGGAGACGTCTATCAGGTTGATGATCCTGCACGGCCACGCTTTCCAGTGCATCCAAATAACCGAACAACCTATGTACCATGTGACAAGGATGGTGAAATCGCTGGACAACGGCCATTCGTGATGGATGAGCGCAAAGTCAAAGATATTCCCAAGGACGAGCGCAAGCACCTCATTGGCCAGTTGGATGCCAACACATCATTCAAAGAATTCTTTGAGCAATCAGATGAGTTTTTTCAGCGCACTTGGCTGGGAAAATCGAAGTATGAGCTATATAAAAAGGGCGAGTACAGCATTGATAAGTTTGCCGATCCGTTGAATAAGCGGGGTTATACGTTGGCTGAGCTTAAGGCTTTGGATGAAAAGACTTTTGAGGTGGTAGGGTTATGAAAATAGTTAGTCGCGGTATTCCACCTGAATTACAGCAATACACGGCAACATGCTCAAATTGCCACTCAGTCCTTGAGTTTCAGAAAAGTGAAGCAAGAGCTGTGAGTGATCGAAATGAATTGGTATATGTGTTGAATTGTCCTGTATGTAATAAAGAAATATGGATTGCATCACAAGCATTAAGACCTGTTCAGACATCAAGGTCTATTCAGGAAACAGACTCTCGTGATCGGCCTTCTGAACCGAAATAAATAACCAAATTTAAACCATAGAGCCAATAGGCTCTTTTTTTATGTGAGAAGAAAATGAAAAACCAGCACCAAAAAATTAAAGGTTATCGTGAATTATCTCAAGAAGAAATTGATTTGATGAATGAGATCAAAGCTATTGGTCCACAAGTTCAAGCTGTGATTGAGAAAGTTCAAAAGCATATTGCAACCCAGCGATATAACTGTCGTTGCGATGCAAATATGCAAGTGCTAGACGTAGAGGAAGATCGTCGCCTAGATGCAGCAACACCTGAGCGCTTTGCGGCAATGGCTAAAACAGATTTTCAAACAGGCCTTATGTATTTAGTTCGCTCTGTGGCCCAGCCGACAAGTTTTTAAAAACCAAATTCAAATTAAGCACCTTTCGAGGTGCTTTTTTATTGCCTGCTGAAAGCTGATGCGGACAGCGTAACGAGCGGATGCTCATTAAATATAGGGTCGGATGACTTATGAAACTTAAAACACAAACAATCGACGGTAAGACTTATGCAGAAGTAAATGAGCAGGGTTTGCCACTGTACATTCATGAAGATGGCAAGGAAGTGGCACATGATGCAGCGCAGACCGTAGCGACAATTTCACGTTTGAATGGCGAAGCTAAAACAAACCGTGAGCGCTATGAAAAAGCCGAATCAGCGCTTAAAACCTTTGAAGGTATTGAAGATCCAGTGGCAGCCAAAAAAGCCATGGAAACGCTGAAAAACTTCGACGATAAAAAACTGGTGGATGCTGGTGAGGTCGAAAAAGTCAAAGCTGAAGCAATTAAAGCGGTTGAAGACAAATATGCCCCAATTGTTCAGCAGCGTGATGAATTTCAAGCCCAATTGCATAACGAACTTATTGGTGGCGGTTTCGCTCGTTCTAAGTACATTCAAGACAACATTTCTGTACCTGTAGACATGATCCAGGCCCAATTCGGCAACCGTTTCAAAATCGAAGAAGGTCAGGTCGTGGCATACGGCACGGATGGTCAAAAAATCTATTCACGTGCACGCCCTGGCGAAGTCGCAGACTTTGACGAAGCCTTGGAAACTTTGGTTGGCGGATACCAACATAAAGATTCCATCTTAAAAGGCGGTCAAGGTTCTGGCGGCGGTTTTCAGGGTAATGGCGGTCCTAAACCAGGCCCTAAATCTTTGGCTGAATGCAAAACCAAAGAAGAAAAAATTGCTTACATGAAGCAAGTGGGCGAACAAGCATAAATTAATTTAAGGAGAGGCTCATGCCTTTTGATTTACAAGTTTTTAATAAGCAAACTTATGCGGCAATGACTGAGACAGTGGCGCAGGACATTGATAAATTCAATGAAGCATCCCAAGGTTCCATTCAGTTGATTAATGAGCCGTTTGGTGGTGATTTCAATATTGAAGCGTCATTTAAAGCTATCGCAGGCATTGTTCGCCGTCGTAACGCATATGGCACTGGAACCGTGGCAGCAAAACGACTGGAGCAAATGCTCGATGTTGCAGTAAAGGTTGCTGCAGGTACTCCACCGATTGAGTATGAAAAACAGCAGTATTCTTGGATTCTTCAAAACCCTGAACTTGCAGCATTAACAATTGGTGAGCAACTGGGTAAAGCGCGTTTAGCAGATATGTTGAATGCAGGCATCTTGGGCGCATCTACAGCAATCTCTGGCAATACAAATGCGGTCCATGGTTCTGGAACTGATGCTGCATCATTCCGTCTATTGAATAAAGGCGCTGCAAAACTCGGCGACCGCTCAAGCGCAATTCGTGCTTGGATTGTTCACTCTACAACTATGCACAACCTATTCGATAATGCATTAGCTAACTCTGAAAACTTATTCCGTTACGATGGAGTAAATGTGGTTCGTGATCCGTTTGGCCGTGTGTTTGTAGTGACTGATGCACCCGCATTGGTTGGCGATAATGCTGGTACAGCATTCTACAATTCACTAGGCCTGGTTGAAGGTGCTGTGGTTGTAAATGATAACAATGATTTCAATGCTGAATTGATACCAGGCACTGGCGGCGAGAATATCAAATACACCTACCAAGCTGAATGGACATTCGGTGCCGGCGTTAAAGGTTACGCATGGGATGTCGCAACAGGAGGTAAGTCGCCAACTGACGCGGCGATTGGCACACCAACCAACTGGGATCTAATCGCCTCAAGTGTGAAAGATACAGCTGGCGTATTAATTAAGTCTGCATAACTGAAGCGCCCTGAAAGGGGCATTTCTTTGGCTAATTGGAATAAAAACCATGAAACAAGAATCAAATAAGCGCCTATATTTCACGAATGACTTCTCTCCAGAAAATGTGGCAAAACTTCAAGGTGAAGGCTACATCCTTCGCAAAGCCAGCGCCTATCATGAGGCTGATACTTTAGAGCCATGTTCCGAAGTGGCTGGCGATGTACCTCAAGCCTATCTTGACCTGATTAAACGTACTGGAGCCAATGTCGTAACGCTAGAAGCTAAGGTGGGCATCACGCCAGAACTGCAGGCCACAATTGATGAAGCTAAAGCCAAATGTGAAAAAGTCGTTGCTGAAAATGCCGGCCTTCGGGAGCAACTGGCTACAGCCCAAGGTGAACTAATTGCATTTAAAAATGATGTTAAAGCAATGCAGGCGCGCATTGATGAATTGCAGCCGGCAGTCAAAAAGCCAACCGCTGCGGAAGTGAAAGCCGCTAAAGCCGCAGAAGAAGCCGCTAAAGCAGAACAAGCAAAGGAATAACTCATGAGCTTTATTACCCAAGAACAGGCTGAGCAGATTTTAGGGGCAGACTTTGCACCAGCTGGTGATAAAGCTCGCCTCATTAAATTGGCAAACACTTGGATGCGAAACGAAGTTGGATTTGTTCCAGATCCGATTGTTCCACTCTTACTTGATGCTGCATGTGAAATTATCAAGGGCATTATTGCTGGTGTGATTTATGCCGGCATTGCCCGCCAGACCACCAGTGAAAGCGTAAAGGCTGACACAGTGCAGGTCACTGAGACCTATGCTGAAGGCAGTGTTGAAATCTCTGAATTCGAGCAGATTGCGCGAGCCTTCATTGCTTCATTGGATTTAAAGCCTAAAGGATTTGGGTTTGAGGTGTTTCGGGCATGATCAAAAACAAGATTCAAGCCAAGGTTGCTGGGGCATTTAATAAGAAGCTCGCAGATGCCGTGGATCAATTCACTTGCACCAAAGAGATTCGTTCAGGTGAGTTTGATTTTGAAACGCAAACTTATCCAATTGCCACAGTAGAAGCTTACAGCGGGCGAGGTATGCTGTTTGGCTCGTATTTGAAAGACGTGGTTAAACCTATCGATTATCAGGTCACTGATTCGAAGGCTACAGTATTACAAAATGAGGTGACGCAAGTGCCACAGATTGGTGACGTCTGGACCACACCGAAAGGACATTTTAAAGTAGTTAATATTGGTGCTGATCCAACGGGGAGTATCTGGGTTTGTCAGCTTAGAAAGGTGTAGTTATGGCATGGAAAAACAAACCAACAAGTTTTGCTACGCAGATCCAAACTGATGCAGATCAACACGTTAAAAGGATTGTTGGAGAGGTCTTACAGCAGGTTATCATTCGCTCACCAGTAATGGACGGAGAATTCCGTGCATCACACAAAGTTACGCTTGATTCACCAGATAGCACTTACCAAAAAGAATACGATGAATCGGGTGCCGCTACATTAGCGGAAGGCCTTAAGGTGGCAGCCGCCGCTCATTTTGGTGGCCTGGTATATATTCAAACAAATAGTCCATACGGATTAGCACTTGAGAATGGCCACAGCCAGCAAGCACCTAATGGCATCTATGCGCTTTCATTCCAACATGTTTGTGAGAGGTACAGATGATGACAAACACCCAGGCCATGCGGGCAATTCTGGCGCGTGTTGGCGCGTTCACCGGAATGGCTAAAGCCAATATCCAGCTGGCAAATAATCCAACGGGCAACGGCAAACCATTTGAACCACCTGAAAATGAGATATGGGCTAAAGTCACTGTTAAAAATGCTGGATCTTTTATTGCAGAGATTGGTGAAAAGCCCTGTACCAGAATAACAGGCATTATATTTATTCAGTTATTTGCACCGCTCAATACTGGCACGGATGAAATCTCACAATTAGCAGACCTTTGGTCAGCGCACATGCAGTTTTACAAAAAAGATGCTTTGGAATTGCGTGAGGCAGGCATCTTGGATATTGGGCATTCAAATGTAATTGGTGATCCTTCAACAATGAGCTTTTATCAGTATAATGTGAATGTGTCTTACCAAGTAAACTAATATGGATAAGTATAAAGAATTGCTGATAGAAACAGCTGAGCTACATTTGCGAGGCAAAGGTGTGATGGATTCTGACAGCTACAACGTTTTGCTTGAACACGCACCACTTATTGCTAAAGAAATTACTAAAGCTTTCCAGGTTGATAGGAAGGAATTTAGGCAAATTATTGAAAAGAAAAGCATCACACTTATTGATATCAAGCACAAGATCCTTAATTACTCATTTCAATAAATAAGCACCTTCGGGTGTTTCCCTAACATCTCAACCTCACCGCCTACATGGCGGTTTTTTATTGCCTAAAATTAGGAGACAGCTATGTCAAAAGGCACTGATGTGGTGATCCACATTGCGAAAGAAGAAACACCCAATACATTGCCTGTGGTGCCTGTCTGGCATACGCTGCGCCGCAACTCTGATTCATTAAAAAAGGCAGTGTCGCTTACACAGTCAGATGAAATTATTGATTCACGTTTCGAGCAGGGCTCAGTCGCTGGATCTGCTGAAGCGGTGGGTAATATTGAATTTGAATTGTCAGCTTTAAGCCAGGATATGTTCTTTGAAGGTGTTGCCGGAAATATGTTTGTTGATTCAGGCACTCCCGGTGTAGATACATTAACAATCGGCGGAGACACACTGCCAACTTACACCATTGTGAAGCACGATAAAAAAGTGGGATTGATTCAAGAATTTACCGGCTGCCGCATTGGTGAATTAACCATTCAGGGTGATACGGAAGGCAAGATCACCGGCAGTGCATCCATCAGTGCCACAGGGTATTCAACTCCAGTTGCAACGCCGGTGGTAAATCCAGTTGCTGCAACCACCACACCATTCATGTCGTCGATCAATGTCAATACATTTAAGATCGATGGAGTGTCCACAGTCGGTACAGCTTGCGCAGAATCATTCAAAATCACCATTAATAACAACCTAACTGCGAAACCATGCCTTGGTAACGGCAGCTTGATTCCGAACCGCTATACCGAAGGAAATGTCACAATCACTTTAAATGTGACTCTGGCATTAACCACCACATCTAAAGATTGGATTCCTTACGTGGAATCACGCAAAACCATGACCGCTGAAATTGGGATGGAAGACGCATTAAGTAATGCCTACGGTTTCAACTTCACAAAGTTGGAACTGGATAATGACGGCCTTTCAGATACCAATAAAAATGACGATCACACCATGGCTATGGAATTCCGCCATGTGAAAGAAGCACCAACAATTACCCGTACAACAGCTTAAATAAATCCAGAAAAGCAAAAAGCCCGTGACTCGTAATCATGGGCTTTTTTGTGTTCGCCACTTAGTCAGATTAAGAGGAAAACCATGTTTGAATTATAACCCCAAACATCAAGTTAAGGTAGGTGGAAAGATGAGTGAGCAAGGTGCAGATAAAGCAGGCATTACACTTGCAAATGCAGCGAAGATAGCCGCCATTCTATTCGGCACATCAGCGCTAATCAGCGCATTGGGTTTTGCATATAAAAGCGTATTTGGTTAATCACCCCGAAAGGGGCTTTATTTTCTAGGAAATCAAAATGGCATTAGTCGTAGAAATTGAAAAAAGCAAAAATGTATCACTCTGGAAAGACTATAAGGATGCTGAAGGCAATGTCTTGGCTGAATTTAAGATTCGTGGCGATGCATACAAGCCTTATAAAGTGGCTCTAGAGCGCGCTCAGAATCAAGTTGCATCAAAAGGTTACGTTGTATCAACGGCCAGTGCCGAAGATAGTCTTTATCACGAGCTGCTGCTTGAAGCCGCAGCATGCCATCTCATTGAAGACTGGAAAGGCGTGGCATTCCTTGAAAATGGTAAAGAAACTGAACAGCCTTATTCCCCGGAGAATGCAACAAAGCTTTTCCGGATGGGAAAAACTGGAATATCGGTATGGGCTTTTGTTAAATCTAAAGCTGAACAGATCCAATTAGAAGCGGATGCAGTAAAAGCTGAAACGCTGGGAAAGTCGCAGACCTCTACCGATGGCACGCCGGGGACGGGGGCTTAACGGATTATCAAAAGAAAATCCGCGACAAGCTTGGACGTAAATTAGATGATGCGCCTGAGTTTAGCTATGTGGCGCATTCTATTTTGATGGCATTCAATGTGATTGCTCGAGGCAGATCTTATCATCCTGTGGCTATGCCATTGGATGGTAGTCACATCAATTCATATCTTGAGTTGTATGAGGCACCGTGTGAGCTACATATCTTTATTGATTGTGTTTTTGCTTTGGATAATCTGTTTTTGGATGGGGTGCGGCAGCGGATGGTAAATCCATCTTAGTGTGGTTTTTAATGCACAAACCTTATTTAAGTATAAGGTTCGTGCCTTTGGCTGTTTCGCTGGTTATTCAGATGATGATTTTTCTGCCGGCTGTGGCGTACTGGCCTGGGCATCTTGCTGGACGGTTACTTTGGGTTTGCGGTTAGGCATATAGTCTGGGTCGCTGGTCATAGCCAAATATAGAAAAGTAAAAAAGATAGTGGTTATAACTGCAACAATGGCAACAAACTTCCAGCCTAATGTGGTTGACTCTAAGTCATCTGATGAGGAGTTGTTTTTCATAAAAAGCCTAAATAGCAAAAATTAAAAATATAACTTTCATATTATAAAACTGATTTATGTGAAAAACCACTTCATATGATTTTATGGAATATTTGGAATATTAAATAAACAGCGTAGGTAGTGGTTCTTTAATGTATGAAAAAACAGTAATTTAAGGTATAAATATATTTTAGATTGTTTTTTGAACGGGGTGGGTGTGAAAAAAATTTTAATTTTAAGCTTATTGGCACTGGGTGTTTCAACTGTCGCTGAAGCTGGTCGCGGAAAGCAACCTTGTTCAGGCAAGAAAGGTGGCATAAGCCACTGTCAGGGATCTAAATTTGTATGCAAAGATGGCTCAATTAGTGCATCTAAGAAAATCTGCCGATAGGTGATGTTATGGGCTTTGGATTCCGAAAAAGTTTTAAAATAGCACCCGGTGTACGCCTCAATGTGGGTAAGAAAGGCATAAGCAGTGTATCTGTTGGTGGTAAAGGCGCCCGAGTGAGTGTAGGCAAAAAAGGCACCAGAACTACAATTAGCGCTCCAGGTACTGGATTGTCTTATTCATCATATAAACCCCATGAGAAATCACAACAACCCATTAATCGCCAGTCGGATTTTAGCAACCCAGATAATTTTCTTGGCTACCCTAAGTCGGAATGGATAATTTCAGGAATTGTTGGATTTATAGTTTTAGTGATCTTTATATGGATTGTTAGTTAAAATAAGATCCAGCTTTGGAGTGTTTTTCTATTACCTAGATAGACTTTTTTCAAATAATTGAGTAATTTATCACCTTTATTTAGGGGGTAACATGAAAAAATTATTAGTGATCACTGCTTTGGCTTTAACATCATCTTTTGCTTTGGCAGATAAACCATTGTTAATCCAGCAGGGTGAGCCAGCCCCATTAAGTGTTGATGAAACACCAGTAGCAGAAACTCAGTATAAGCCATTACAACCAGTTCACTATAAAGATGAAGTGTCACTGAATAAATCTTTAATGTTGGAGTATGCTGCCCAAAAAGGGAAGTTTGAGAACAATATTAATGAGGATCTCGTTGGTTTTGGTATTGGATTCTCATCATCACCGCATAAAAATGGCTTATGGGGTAAGTTTGAATACCAAGAAAATAATGAGTACAACGGCAATGCTTATGAGTTTTCATTCGGCGGCCATTTAAATTTCATTAATTTGAATGGGTTTTATGCTTTGGGCACACTTGGTACCGGTGTAAGTGTTTTAGATGCAGATGGTTTTGACACTTCAACTTATTTCACTATCCCGGTTGGTTTAGAAGCTGGTTATACCTTTACACCGAGCTTCTCTTTGTATGGTGGTATTGGTTATAAGTGGTCGTGGGATATTTCATCTAATACAACCTGTAAAAATGGTTCGCAAAGCAATAGCACAGGAAGTGGCACATGTTCATGGAATGGCGGTATTGATCACTACAACTATACTGTCGGCGATTATGATGGCATGACATATAAAGCTGGATTGCGGTATAACTTCTAAAAGTACAACCGCCCAAGTGGCGGTTTCTTTTTGTGCGTAAAATTAGTATCTTGTGTTTACTTATAAGAGGGTGTTCACGTGAAAAAAATATTTATTGCTGGGGTTTTGGGGTTTGGGTTGATTTTGGGTGGGTGTGCAACACCGAGCGGGGATATGTTGAATAATAAATTCTTTGAGATTCAACCAGATCGTCAAGGAATTGCTGGTTTTTGGACCGGTGCAGTAGGCCCATACTCAACAACAATCAAGCTAAATGCTGATGGAACTGGGGTGTATTGCGAAAGCTTTAATAACAATGAACACATTATGAATTTGAAGATAAGCAACAATACACTATACACAAGCAATGGGGCGCGTCTAAAAGTACAAGCCATAAATAACCAAGTTGCACAATTTAAAAACATCTATTTCGGCTTAAACATGAAATATAAACTATATAAAGATAATAACTTGAGCCAATCATCACCATTCTGCAAAAATAAATTATCTTAGTAGTTTAGCTATAGTTAATAAGGGGTTGCACATGAAGAAGATAATACTTGCTGGGATTTTGATTTGCTTATCGCTGGGTGCTTACGCAAAAAACACAAGCAATGCTAGCCATGAAAATAATTGCCGAACGTACATGGAGATGGCAAATACAATCATGAAGCAAAAGCAAAATGGCATGCCCTTGATTAAGGCTTTAGAGGCAAATGATTCAGCACTTAAGCAAAATCCAGATAAAAATATGCATAAGATTGTTAGCTTGATCATCCGTGATGCTTATGAGCAGCCAAGCTATTCAACTCCTTCAATAAAGGAAGAGCAGCTAAATGAGTTTTCAGCGAAATATTATTTAGGTTGTATAGGTATGTATGAGTAAAAAAGCACCCTAGGGTGCTTTTTTGTTGCTCCTCATATATGAGCAGGGGTAACGGCACTCAATTTGAGGTTGGTTGAACGTCTTTGTCTGTAATCTCAAGCCAAAATACATCTTCAAACTTTTCGCATACACCAGCTTTTTTGAGTTCGGTGTAAATAATCAGTGCTGATTCAATGGTGATGTTTTTCCCATCTTCTGCATCACTTATTTTTTTCCCTAAAACCCTGCCAACACTGATAAAGCCGCATCTTTTTGCTAGCTCATAAACGGATATTTCTGCCTTTTCTCGCAGATGCACAATGTTATTTTTTACCATTACTAGATTCTCTAAGATCAATCTTTAAGAATGGTAGCATAAAAATGTTGTAATATTTTTATATTTTAAAATATTTAAGTGTTGCATTATTTAAGTATGCTATATTATAGTGATCACATCAGGTAATAACCCTGAAAAAGAAAACCCCTTGCAGACATCGAAATCAGGCAAGGGGGTTACGTCTAAACCAAAGGAGATTTAAGACATGGTTAATATAGCACAAATCAATGATACACAAGTATCAATCATTGCTTTCAAGGGTATCCCTGTCGTTACAACAGAAATGCTTTCAAGCTTTTATGGCACAGATAGTGAAAATATCCGTAAAAACTTCTCCAATAACAAAAAGCGTTTTGTTGAAGGTAAGCACTTCTTTAAAATCGTAGGTGAGGAATTAAAGAATTTTGCAGGTGACTTAAAGTCACTCGCAAATAATTTGTCCGTGAATAATGTTCACGCACAAATTTCAAGCAAAACTCGTGTGCTCACTCTTTGGACAGAACGTGGTGCAGCACGACACGCCAAGATGCTTGATACAGATCAGGCATGGGATATCTTTGAGCAACTGGAAGATTGTTACTTCCATCGTCAAGAGGTTTTGGCCAAAACCCACAAATCAGAACGCACAGCTTTGCACGAAGCACATGCCTTACTGGTGACTAAAACCAAGCACTTAAATGTGAGTGAGGCGTGGAAGCTGATTCAGCAGCGTTTTAACGTAGATCACATTGAAGAAATTCCATACGATGCGATTCCTGTCGCAGTGGAATATGTTCATCATTTGATTGCTTTATATAGTAGCGCTGATAAACAGGCGGGATTGTTTGATCAGGATACTTATGAACTCATCCGAAAATTCACAGAATCAGTTCTAAGTCAAAACTTCATGATGCAGGATGTTTGGCAGGCACTTATGCTGATCAATAAGAAAGACATGATGTATTACTCACAATATGTAATTGATTCAAATACCATGGCTCGTAAAGTCAGTATTGCACTGGATTTTAAAACCAAGAAAGGTGAACCACTGATTGATGGATTCTGTCAGACCATTAACTTTGTCGGTGGTGTGAAATTAACTGGTGTAAATCCTAAATGGTTTAATGCGCCTGCTTGGTAAAGTTTAAATAAAAACCACTCTCCGGAGTGGTTTTTATTTAGAGCTACACTTATAAGAGAAGAACCACCTGTTGACATCATTGACAGGTTTTAAGATTCAACCAAGCGAAGCCGGCCTAACAAGCCGGCTTTTTCATGCCTGATGGAAACCGGGCCGAAGGATTCAAGAGCTCAGTTTTTAGAAAATGAAAATAATCGGAAGTCCTTCCGCCTGATCTTTAGTTGCAACATTTATTAAAGTTCAGAAAAGCAAAAACCTCAGTGTTAGCGCACTGAGGTCTTTTGATTCCAACCCGCAACGCAGACTTGAGGATCAGAACATATATGAATTTTAACATCGGGGACTGGATAGTGAAAGCACTAGAACTCGTTCAAAGACATAAATCAGTGAGAGTTTTTTGTTACTGGATTTTGTTTGTAATAGCTCTATTTGCAATGGGGCCAATCATTGCCTCAATTGCAAAGCTAATAGAAGTACTTAAATAAGAGCCAACCTAATACGAGGTTGGTTTTTTAATGTCTGCGCGCCTCTAGGCGCTTTTTTTATGCCCGCAGGAAAGCAAAATGACCACTCAAACCAGCCGCTTAGTAATTGAAATTGATTCACGAAATGCCGAGAGAAATACTCGTGCAGTAGCAAATGAGTTGGAGAACTTAACAACCAAAGGCTACAAAGCTGATGCTCAAATGACAGAAATGTCGAGCTCAATTAAAACCCTTGTGGGCTTCATGGGTGGATTGCTGACAATCAATAAAGCAATTGCTATGGCCGATGGTTATACGCAAATGGCAGCGCGAATCCGCAATGCAACGTCTAGTGCTGAAGAATATGATTTGGTGCAAAACCGTGTGTTAGCAACAGCAAATACCACCTATCGCTCATTAAGTGAGGCTCAGGAGGTGTATTTGAGTTTGTCGGGTGGAATGAAATCTCTAGGTAAATCCACAACGCAAACTTTGGACTTAGTGGACTCTCTTTCATTCAGCTTTACGCACAATGCCACTCGTACAGATCAAGCTCAATCTGCAATGGATTCACTAGCCAAATCTATGGCTAAGGGGAAAATTGATGCAGATGCATGGATTTCTATTGTCACGGGCGCAGACAACATTATAGCTGATATGGCCAAAACAACAGGCAAGACTGAAGCTGAAATCCGCAAATTGGGTGCAGAGGGTAAAGCATCACTTGAAGATTTAATTAAGACGCTAATTGCCACGCGCGAGCAAAACGAAAAGCTAGCCAATAACATGGAAAACAGTTTGGCGGATGGTTTTACTTCACTTTCAAATGCTGTAACGGTTTATTTGGGTAAGGCCAATGAATCCACTTCTGCAACTGGAATTATGGCTGGTGCATTAGGCGAACTTGCTCAAAATTTAGAATCCGTGGCAAATGTTGCAATGCTGGGTGGTGTGGCTTATTTAACAAAAACAATTCTCGCTCAAACCGTTGCAATTCGCGGATCAGTCACTGAATCACTGAAAAAAAATGCAGCTAATTTAAGTGAAATTGGCACTAATGCAGCATTAACAGCTTCAGAAGCTCGCAAGACTGGTGCCATTGCTCAATATACTGCAATGCAGTTAGTTGATGCCAAGGCGACCGCAGCACGTATGACTGGGTTACAGCGACTAACGTACATCCAGGCCACTGTAATCCCATTAGAAGCGAAGGCAACCCAAGCAACTGCGGCACATACTGCTGCAACTGCGGCGGATACCATTGCTCAAGAAGCAAACAACAAAGCTCGATCAAGAGCTGCTGCTTTATACAATCTGATTGGTGGGCCTATTGGGGCTATCACAATTGGTATTACAGCCTTGGCTGCTGGTTATATGTATTTCAGTAGTCGTGCGGCAGAGGCAAATGCAAAACTTGAAGAGCAGGCTGCGGTAGCAAAGAAAGCCAAAGAAGAATTATTAGCCTTGAAAGGGCTTGAGAAAGATGATGCTATTGACAAAATGACAGCTTCATTCGAGCGTCAGAACAAGGCTTTGTCTGAATCGAGTAGTAAAATCAATATGCAGCTTAATGCGATTGAGCAACTTTATAAAGGCAACAAGGAAGTTGTACAAGTTGTGCAAGATGCGCGTAACGGCACGATTAGCATGACTGAAGCTGTGCAACGCTTTAATGAGTTGCGTATCAGCAAAGAGGTGTATGAATCTGTTAAAGCTAATACTGTTGAATTTGAAAAAAATGCCAAGGAGGCAACCAACACCAAGACTAAGTTGAGCTTATTTGGTTTTGAAGTTGAGCTATCAGGCCGAAAAGCACAAACGTCCATTGCAGGTGTGGATGGAAACACTAAAGCACTTAAAGAAAATAAAACCGCTGCAAACAGTGCGGCGGAGGCACAGAAGAATTTCAAAGCATCTTTGTTTGATCGAGAATTTGAAGCTAAATTAACAAAAGGATTACTGGCAAAGGGATATACACCTGAACAAGTAGCCAATATGGTTCAAACAGCAAACTGGGCTCAGAAAAACAGTGTGAAGCTCACTAATGACATGTATCAAGCTGGGTTGCAGGTTCTTTCAATAGAGCAGCAGAACAATAAGGTTATTGAGTCTAGAAATAAAGCATTAAAGGAGAATACAAGCGAGCTTAGCAAACAGCAAAAAGTCATTCAGGCGAGTGCTGCTGTGCAAGCGAATGCTGCCAAGTACAATTTTTCTGGAATAGAGTCCAAGTACAACTTGCCAAAAGGAACGTTGTCAGCACTTCATGCTATAGAAACAGGAAATACTGGCAAAACTAATCAAGTAAATAAACAAACTGGCGCGACTGGCGGCTTTCAGTTTTTGTCTGGTACAGCGAAACAATATGGAATAGATGATCGAACCAATCTAGGTCAATCAGCAGAAGGCGCCGGTAAGTATATGTCGTACTTACTCAAACTTTTTAAAGGTGACTTGGAAAAAGCTGTACGTGCATACCATGCAGGTGAGGGCAATGTGCAGAAAGGCACCAATATTGGTAAATATAACAATGATTATTGGAAAAAATATCAAAGTTATATGGCTGGCTTAAATGGGTATTCTCTAGGTGACATTTCAAGCAAAGATTTTGAACGCATGCTTGAAGAGTCCGTAAAATTTTTGGAAGAACAAGCTAATTCGCGCAAGGCGCTGGAATTGGAGGTTGCTAACGAAGTAACTAAAATTCGAGAGAATTTAAAAGACAAGTTGATTGAAATTGATAAAGCTGGTTTTTCTCCTGAGCGCGCCAAGGAATTAAAAGCCGAATATCAGTCTCGTGCCGATAACGATATAGCAATTGCTGAATATGCTTTAAAAACAAAACTAGATGACTATTCATCATTTAAGAAAACTGAAGATGAGTTGCTTAAAGATAGTTTTGATCAGAAAAAGTTTTATGCAGCACGTGACATTGAATTATCCAAGGATCAGCGCGATCAAGCCATCAAGTACCTTAACGAGGAGTATCTCCACGAACTCGGCCTAATCAAATTAGCCAAAGAGCAACGCATTTTCCAAATGCAGCAAGGTCTAATGAATGCTAATGCTCAGTCAGAGCGATATTGGGAGCTTGAGCGTCAGCGCATCGAGCTGAATGTTAAAGATCTTGATGAGCGCAACCGACAACTGGCAATTGCCAATGCCTTGCAGGCGGAGGAAAAGCAAAGCAATTTCAGTACAGCGGTAAAGCAATGGGGCAGCATCAATGCTGAAATGACTGGCACAACCGAACAATACAATCTTGAAAAAGAGCGCTTTGACCGGCTGGATGCATCCCAAGCATTATTTGATGCTGAGCTAGCATTGGCAGGTGAAAACTATGCTTTGAAGGAGCAGGCTTATCAAGCTCACGCAGACCGCATGGCAGCTATTGATAATGCCTACCAAGTATCATCCATGCAGCTGCAATTGAGTTACGGTGAGCAGATGGCGTCCAGCATGTCCACTATGATGGGTGCTATGTTTGGTGAGAAGTCACGTGCCTATGCAGCAGCTTTTGCGGTTGAAAAAGCATTTGCCGTAGCCCAGGCCGCATTAGCAATAGGCCAAAACATTGCTGAAGCATCAAAGATAGGTTTTCCATACAATATACCAATGATTGCGGGCGCGATGGCTCAAGGCGCACAAATAGCGTCTATTATCAGTTCAGTCGCACAACCAGCTGGCTACGCCGACGGCGGCTTCACCGGCATCGGCGGCAAATTCGATCCTGCTGGCATTGTACATAAAGGTGAAGTCGTTTGGTCGCAAGAAGATATCAAGCGCTGGGGTGGTGTGAACGTAGTTGAAGCTATGCGCACATCACAGCCGCCAAAAGGCTATTCAGACGGCGGCCTGGTGACTCCGCGTGATACTTATCGTGTTGGCATGGGTACTGTGGATGCGATTAATCGTGGTGCCGATATTCAGGCTGAACGGCAGGCGCAGGCGAATGTTAGGGCGCAGGCGGCTAGTCCTCAAAAAATCATGAACAATCTAAGGGTAATCATGGTTAAAGATGAGGATGATGCTAAAGATATGCTCTACGGTCCTGATGGGGAGAAAGCGTTTCTTTATCACCAGCGTCGCAATCGCAGTAAAGCATGAGGCTCATTTTGGTGAGCTTTTCTATTTAGAGCTACACTTATAAGAGAAGAACCGCCTGTTGACATTGTTGACAGGCTTTAATATCCAACCAAGCGAAGCCGGCCTAACAAGCCGGCTTTTTCATGCCTGATGGAAACCGGGCCGGAGGATTCATAAGCTCAGTTTTTAGAAAATGAAAATAATTGGAAGTCCTTCCGCCTGATCTTTAGTTGCAACATTTATTAAAGTTCAGAAAAGCAAAAACCCCAGTGTTGTAGCACCGAGGTTCTTAAATTAATTCAACCGACAAGTGATTTGGAGTCAAATTTATATGGGTGATCATACCTCAAATTCTCAATTAAAGGTAGATGGAAAAATGAGCGAAAAAGGCGCAGACCGTGTAGGTTTATTGCAGGCTATTGCATTGATTATCTTTATCAGTGGTTTAGTAGTTATAGGCATCATCTTGGCGCTTAAATAGAGATAATAAATGAATACATCTTAGAGCCGACCCAAAAACGAGGTCGGTTTTTTAATGTCTAAAATTCGAGGACAAAATGAAAATACAAACCAAATATGGCGAAGTGCATGTATTAACAGATTGCCCTCTGCTTGATTCAACTGAGCGTCTTGAGTTTAAAACTGAGGTGCATGAAGCATTTGATGGCAGTGAAGAGCGCTATATTCAGCGCGATGCACCGCGCCAAGTGTTGAGCTTCAATTACGTGAATATGCAGAAGGCTATGGGTGATATGTTTCACATGCTCTATGCAAATTTACGCAAACAGTGGGGTATACCGTTGCCTCAGTTTCGACAGACCATCCAAGATATTGATAACGATGATTTCATTATCATGGACACGACAGCACATCCAGCCGACCTTAGAGTTGGTTTTCTTTTGCTTGAAAGTTCAGAGGGATTCCAAACTGCAGAAGCTGTGAGCATTGGCCGTTACATCATTGTGCAGGAAGAAATTCGAGATCCAGAGACGGATGAGATTATTCAAGAGTTAATCACTGAATACCAAGATGGCTTTCGACTCGCAGCCAATGTAACAGTAACAAATGCTTCAATCATGCCGCTGCGGATCTGCATCATTGATGGTGATGCCTCAATTAATGCTGGTGGATTTTGGTCAAGCGCAAGTGTTGTATTTCGAGTAATTGCAGAAGATTTGCCAGAGCATGCGGGCGATGTACCAGAGCAGTACCAAAGCAATGATATTTATTTCAAGCCCTTATTGCTGGACGGCAATGCTTTAGAAATGACGCTGACGCAGCACCAAGATATTGTCGATGGCGATGTTGGCGGCTTTCAAGACTTCACCCACTGGGCCAAACCGCGGTATTTAAAGCCTTTTAAGTCATTGCTGAGGAACTGGAGTGAATACAGCGCGTACCGGCGCTTCCTGTTCCGCCGAATGGGTCGCTATCAAGCTTTTTGGCTACCGCTGTATGAGAAGCATCTGAACATTCTGAACACCGGCAATATCACCACTTCTCTCAGCACAAATACCAAATATTTGTTTGAAGCCGATCGTAAGCATATTGCAGTGAAGCGTAAAGACGGCACTTGGACGGCACATGAAATCACGGCCAAGACTGGCGGCTCATTGACGGTTTCACCGGCAATCAATGCCCAGCGCAATAACATTCAAACCATTTGCTATTTGGGCCTGCACCGGCTTGATGCGGATCAAATCGAATTTCAATTTTTAGGCGCACATAAAACACAAGTCACTGTGCCCATTGTGGAGCTTTCATCATGAAAACGAGAGCGGAACTTTATCAATTTAAACACGGAACTCGCACTTGGTATTTTACAAATCAGCGTAAAGCTATTTTGCATGCTGAGGTTGAGTATTTACCTATTCGTGGTCTGCAGCGCACAGCAATTGAAGATGAAAGTATTGATAAGTGCGATACCGAAATCACTTTACCTCAAATGAGTCTTTTGAATGCTGGTGGTGAAAACCTTGCTGCCGTATTTGTTGGAAAGATCTTTTATGGCGGTGTCACAGTCACAATCCTTGAGCTGTATCAAAACGAAACGCTGGTGCTGCATAAGGGACGTGTGACGCAGCCCAAATTTGATGAAGATGAAGATAAGCTGACGCTGGTGTGTGAAACCGGTGAATCATATTTAAACCGCAATATTTTGACGCGGAAGTTTCAGTACTCTTGCCCAAACTCAATCTATGACCGCTGGTGCGGGCTTAAGTTTGAAGACTGGGCGTTTGATGTTGAAGTGACTGCGATCAATGGCCTAAAGGTTTCATTTGATGTGGTGCCCACTCAGGTTTTGGATGCAGCCGGCAATCCAATGTTTGAGCAGATCTCTGTATTAGATGAAGAAGGAAATCCTGTTTTAGATGAACAGGGTAATCCTACTTTTGAAAATGGAGATCCGATCATGGAAACCAAGAGTTACCCGGACCAATGGCTGAATTTAGGGTTGATGCTGAAAGATGGTGTACATACCTTAATTACGACCAGCAGCGCGAATAGCTTCACGTTATACCGTCAGCATGTCAGTTTAGCGGTGGGCGATGTTTTCTCAGTTGTACCTGGTTGCGATCAATCTAAAAAAATGTGTGATGAAAAGTTTAATAATTGGGCGCGCTATGCGGGCCATCAATTTATTCCGAACAGCAACCCGATTTACACTCAATTAATTAAGTGAGGGAATTATGTATATAGCGCCGTGGGTCATCTATGCAATGCTGGCGCTGATGGTTGTCACAGCCGCTTACAGCTACTACGCAATGCGAAAAGCGCAGAAGAAAAATCAGCAATCGGCGAATCAGCTTGATGGAACAATTGCTGATGAAGGCGTTTCATTCAGTGATAATGCTGGAAGCCCGCATGTTTACGGGAATATTACGCACATTTATGGACAAAACACCACGCCAATTAAATCCAAGGGCGGTAAATAATGAAGATTTATATGTCAGATATACGAAAGGCCGGAATGTGTGCTCGCGGATCGCGGGCATTTTTTTTGGCACAAGGCTGGGATTATTCAGATTTTCTTCAAAACGGTATCGATTTGATAATTGTTGAGCAGGTCAATGATGCGATGGCGCAGCAAGTAGTGGAGTATGTAAAAAATGGGCGGAAGCAGTAAACAGACGATTGGCCACCGGTATTTTGCCAAGCTTGCTGTATTTATTGGTAATCCAATTGAGAAATTGATAGGTATAAATTTTGATAAACGGGGCTGGATCTATAAATCGAATGATGACGAGCAGACGCTTAGAATCGAAAACCCGAACTTGTATGGCGAAAACGAAGGCGGTGTTGCTGGAAATGTTGATATTCAAACAGGAACAGCTGACCAGCCGCCAAACATTGAATACCAAAAGGACTTTCCAAAAGTTTCAGGCTATCCATTTCAGTCATATTTATTATTCAGAGGCTTGAAATTTACACCACCTCAAATAACAGCCGGCGGTGTAAAAGTATCAGCGCCAGCACATTATAACGGTGCTTTTTATCTCGGCAACTCTGGCTATATGAAAGAGATGCTGCTTTGGCCGCAGCGCATCCACACACGTAACGATGGCAGCTCGCAATGGTATGATGAAAAAGCAGAGATTTTTGGTGGCGATATTGATTTGCATATGAAGTCAGTGCAATCAATAAGAATATCTCTTATTAATAGAGCTATTTTTGTTGCTTCACAACCCCTCGAATTTGACGAAATAAAGTATGTCGATATGAATAGCGCTTCAATTTTCAAAAGTAGTGCTGTCTATGCATACGGCAATAAGAGTTTTATAAATTCATATGTAAGTTCAGAAATAAGTATAGATGCTTCAGGAATAGCAGAATGTGAAATTCTAATTAAATATGCTTCAAACAGAGATCAGATTCATTTAGAACTTCCGCCATCGAGTGAGCTCATTACACAAACCAATAATGGAAGTCTAATTATTGAAAAATATAAGACAATTGTTGACCTTAATAGACCGGTGTATGTCAGAGTTTCAGATTTTGGCGCTAAGGGTGAAAATACTCATCTTGAAATTACATCTATTGAGTTAAAAGGTTTTTATCCTAAAAATACTTTTGGAGATATTAACCCGATTCACAAAATTCGAGAAATTCTAACTGATGACACTGCAATGAATAAGCCAGAGTCAGATGTAAATGATCAAAACTTTAGGAAAGCAGCAGATCGGTTGCATAAAGAAGGGCTAGGGATATCTTGGTCGGTTACAGAAAAATCCTGTCTTGATGCGATCAATGAGCTGTGTGGGCATATTGAAGCGGGTCTTCGTATTAATCGCCAAACTGGACTTTATGAAATGGTTTTGTTTCGTGATGATTGGTTTAAAGAAAATGAAATTCATGCAATTGCATCAAATAAAATTATCAGCATGCAACTGGATCCGCCAGTATCTGCGGATGAGTTAATTAATAAACTCAATGTCAGTTTTTATAATCGTGATGCGATCAAAGATTCATCCTTTTCAATCGCAGAGAATGCGGCAATTCGGAACTTGAAAGGTCATGAAAATGCTGATGATGTAAAGTTTCCGTACTTTATGAATCAGCGTAACGCTGCGGTGGTGGCGCAGTGGAAGTTGAAACAAATGTCTACGCCAGTTTGGCAAGGTACATTCACTACAGGTTTTTATGAAGCACGAAAATGGAACCGCTATGACTTATTAAAGCTAGCTTGGCCAAGAAAATGGACTGGGACTATTTTAGTTCGAATCATGAAAATTAACTTAGGCACAGGTACAGATGTTTCGATTGATTTTGTAGAGGTTGTTCCGTATTCATCTGATCTGTCTTCAAACATTGTGATTGATACACCTGCGGATACCTCACCCAAACCGCCACAACCTGCACTATTTAAGGCTTTTGAATTGTCTTATTTTGAGGCAGTACAACTGAATGGGCAGAAGTCTGTAGACGATGCTTTGGTTTATAACCCCGATGCGGGTTATGCAGCGGTGATTGCTAAGCGACCACAAAACAACTCATTAAATGCATTGATGTATACAGATGCAGGAAATGATTATGAGCGGGCAGGGGTAATCGGATATTGCGAGACTGCTGAACTGGACCAGAATATTTCTCAGATCAGCACCACTTTCATCGTAAAAAATGCAGGTGAGATTGATATGGTCAGTCTTGGTACGCAAATCACTGTGAATCAAGAAATTATGGTGTATCAATCCTATGATGAGGAAACGGGGCTTCTCACTGTCAAACGTGGGGCGTTAGATACACTTCCTCAGAGTCATTTGGCTGGCAGTGTACTGTATTTTGCAGATGACTTTGTCACGGTAGATCCAACTGAATATGTCACAGGCGAGATCATCAATGTAAAAACCCTGACGACAACACCGAGTGGCATTTTGAGTATAGATGATGTAGATGCACAGCAAGTTGAAATCCAAGCACGTGCTATTCGCCCCTATGCACCTGCGAATGTGAAAATCAATGGGAAGTACTGGCCAGCACATATTGACACTGATTTAACCATTGAGTGGGTGAATAGGAATCGCGTACAGCAAACGGGTGGTGAAATTTTGGGGTGGTATGAGACGGGCGTGAGTTTGGAGCCTAATACGGCAACAATGTTGGTGATTATTGAGCGAGATGCAACTATGCAAGAACTTGCTACCCATAGCCTAAATGTCACGGGAGTAAATAGTCATACTCTGCAAAGATCACTAATGCAGCTAGATACTGAATATTTAGATATTAGTTTGAGCACGATACGAGATGGCTGTAGCTGCATGAATCCATTTCATTTAATACTGGTCAATTCAAAGCTTAAAGCGCCTGAAAATGTTCAGTTTAAGGTGGTGAAGATATGAGTCAAAAACTGGAAATCCAATGGGATAATTCAAATCCTGTTTTTGAAAGTGTGCGAATTTATAAAAGTGCTACAGCGTTTACAGCCAATAATTTGCCAGCGCTTTTAACAGAAATTACAGATATTGGCGTTTCAATTTATGATGATTTAGATGTAGAGCTGAATGAAACTTGGTTTTATATGCTCTCAACGAAACTCGGCATAGTTGAAGTGTTTACTGAGTGTTTTGAGGTGTTAATTGTTGATGATGTGAAAAATACTTTAAATATTCAATATGTATTTCTTAATCAAGCGATTAATACTAGCTGGAACTCAGATACGGGAGAATTTAGAGTACACAAAGGCTCTATATCACCTACAGCTGATACAAATTCTGCAAAATTTTACGCAGACCCCTATAGAAAATCAGCAGATGGAAATTTTTATTATGAACTTATATGTAAACAAGTTTTAAATATATCTGGTGAATCACAGCAGACATATTTGGAGGATAACTGTTTTGGGTTAATGCAAAAAGGAGCATCTGTAAATATAAACTCAACTGGATCAAATAGTGGTGTGTATTTCTCTAACGAAGGATATGGGAGATATATATTGAGGAATCATGTTGCATCAAATTCAATTCAAGCAGTTGGCGGTAATTTAACAACAGGTGGAACATGGGTTTCTAAAGTAGCAAGTGAGCAACTTAAGTTAAATGATATTTGGGGAATCGGTATCAAGTCTAATGGCAGTAATACACAAGTGCATTTATGGATAAATGGCGTTTACAAGGGTGTTATGTTCACTATTGCCGGCACATCGATTGAGCTTAGACCATTGATTATATTCAAACTTGATGGATCTACACAAAAATCTACATATTATCTCTGTCCTCGAATGCTAAGTTTCCTGCCGGATGGTTATCAATCTTGGCTGACAGCCAGTTAAATTCATTTGAGTTAAAGCACCTTCGGGTGCTTTTTTATTGCCTAAAAATAGGGGAAATAAATGGAACCAGTGTCCACAAGCGGGTTTGCCGCATTTTTAAAATTTTACGGTGCTGCAGTCGCAGTCACTTTGGCCATCTGTTTAGTTGCAACAGTTGTCATCATGATGCGGCTGCCGCGCTCGCCACAAGAATGGGCTGTGGGTTTGATTTGCACGGTCGTCTCAAGCCTCACCGGCGGAGCTTTCATTATCGTGAAATGGGGTCTGCATGAGTGGGTCACAGATATTTGGGGGGTGATTGCCTTAGGTGGATTCTTCTTTATATGCGGACTACCGGGCTGGGCCGTTGTGCGGTGGACATTTAATTTCATCAACAAGCAGGAAGGCAAAACGATTGTTGAAGTGGTTAAATATTTAAAAGAAGCCAAAGATGATTTAAAGAAGTAAAGACTCAAATTCTATGCCGCCTTAGGGCGGTTTTTTTATGCCCAGAGGGAAGTTAGATGAATAAAAAATTAACAACAGCACAAATTGAAACCCAGGCAAAATTGCTAGGCCTAGAAACTGCAGTATTGCGCGCTGTGATCGAAGTGGAATGTAAAGGATCAGGCTTTAATGCGGACAATACACCCGTGATTCTATTCGAACGTCATGTGATGCGTCAGCGTTTAATTGCAAATGGCCAATCAAAAATTGCTGATCAAATGATGATTAAGCGA
>JASLHF010000086.1 GCA_030152275.1 Acinetobacter sp.
AATTGACTATAATTTGCGCCTTTCCAATTTATTCATTCAGGTAGGCTATGGCCAATAAAGAGGAACTCATCGAGTTCGAAGGCGTTGTCACCGAGACGCTTCCTAATACTATGTTCCGTGTACGTTTAGAAAACGGTCATGAAGTGATTGCTCACATCTCTGGTAAAATGCGTAAACACTATATCCGCATTTTGACTGGCGACAGTGTTAAAGTTGAAATGACTCCTTACGATTTAACTAAGGGCCGTATCACTTACCGTGCGCGCTAAGTTTTAGCAGAAGCGAAAAAGCCACAGCAGATGTGGCTTTTTTTATATCTAGATTTCAAATAATCATGAAATTCAACAATATAAAGGCCTTATTTTTTTGATAATCCGGTTCATTATTCGACCCTTGCCGTAGCGATGAATGAACTTATGCATGTATAAATCCTAGCTCGCGCTAAGTGCTGAAAAACGGAAAACTGGTCTCAGCAACAGCCATCAGTCCTGCAAAGGTTCGCCCTGAGCAGCGTGTATAAACCGCTCCAAATCAGTTCAGCATATTAGTTTTACACCCTATAGCTGTACATTCTCGCAGACGCTCACGCAGCCAGTTATTGCGCTCCTGTGTCGTACTGAGCCGGCATTGCACATCTATTCCTGTTGCTGTGGTGCATTGTTCATCGCGCTCATGAATCCAAGCTAGCTGTGATTTTTTTAGAATTTTTTTCTGGCGGTCTGACAGCTTAGCCCGAAGTGACTGATAATTTTTATTCAGTTCAGCATCTGCGCTGGCATACAGTTTATTGATGCAATACACATCATCATAAGTGTTTCTGGCCTGTTCGCAATTATCTGCAAATGCTGTACCTGCCGTCAAAACACTGCTCAGCAGCAAAACGGTTTTTTTCATTTTATCGATCCTGTTTTTGTATTTTGCAAGCCTGCCTAAAATCAGGCAGGTACATTTTAAATATTCTAAGCGACCGCACTGTGCGAAAAATAGACTTTTTGTGCGCCGCTGTTCATTGTGCATATGTCAGATTAACAGCACCTTGCCAAAACCCTGCTTGCCCTGAATACTGCCGCCTAAATGCATCAAAAGTTCTGGCTATTTAAAGCATCTGCCGTGTATCAAATCACAACACTAAAGCACGCAAGTTATGCCTAAACTGAATTTATTTGCTGGAGCAGTCAAATGAAACTTCAGTTATCTTTTTTCCGCTCGGGTTTGTTATTGGCGTTCATTTCCGGGCTGTATGCATGCGCTTCCAGCCCCGTTAACGATGCGCAGCAGCGAGAGGCATACCTGCAGCAGTTTATAGGCTTAAGCAGCGGGCAAATCCGCAACGAGCTAGATTTAAGACGCATCGGCTATCGGCAGCTCGGCCCTCCGGTTCAAAGCCGCAACATGCTGACCTATAGCGCAGCCCGCACCATCAGCATTCCAGTACCAATGGCGCAAAATCCTGCGATGGGTATGGGTGCAGGTAGCGCTGTACCTATCCCCAGCCCTGCTGTTTCGGGTTATGACGTTAATCTGGCCTGCCATATCAGCTTTCAGCTGACCGGCGATATTGCGCAGTCTGTGCGCTTAAGCGGCCATACCTGCTAAGCACTCAGCAATAACGATACTGAGTTAAATAGCACATAAAAAAACGCAGCCACTAAAGCTGCGTTTTTTTCCGGCTGGCGCTTTTAGAATCGCTAATCACACGGTTGTGTTAACTCATCAAGCTGCTTAGTGGCACTGTCCGCTTAACCTAAAGCTGCGACAACGGCTTGGCCCATTTCAACTGTGCCGACTTTGTTCATGCCTTCAGACATAATATCTGCTGTACGTAAACCTTGATCCAGTACATTGCCCACAGCATCTTCAATCGCTTTCGCTGCAGTTTCTTCACGGAAGGTATAGCGCAGCATCATCGCAACAGAAAGAATCGTCGCCAATGGGTTCGCCAAGTTCTGACCTGCGATATCTGGAGCAGAACCATGGCAAGGCTCGTACATGCCTTTGCCGTTTTCATCCAGTGACGCAGACGGCAGCATGCCGATTGAACCGGTCAGCATCGCAGCTTCATCAGACAAAATGTCACCAAATAGGTTTGACGTTACAATGACATCAAACTGTTTCGGCGCACGTACCAATTGCATAGCTGCGTTGTCTACATACATATGCGACAGATTGATTTCTGGATATTGCGCTTCTTTCATTGCAGTTACAGTCTGTTTCCACAGTTCTGTCACTTCCAGTACGTTGGCTTTATCTACCGAGCAGACTTTGCCGCCGCGCAGGCCAGCCAATTCAAATGCAACTTTTGCGATGCGCTTAATTTCAGATTCTGAATAAACGTCAGTGTTGTAACCTTGCTTTTCACCGTTTTCAAGTTCACGGATACCGCGCGGCTGGCCAAAATAGATGCCGCCAGTCAATTCACGCACGATCAGGATATCCAGACCAGAAACGATTTCTGGCTTTAAGCTTGATGCATCCGCCAATTGCGGATACAAAATTGCTGGACGCAAGTTTGCAAACAAGTTCAGTTCACTGCGCAGTTTCAGCAGGCCGCGTTCTGGACGGATTGAACGCTCAATGCTGTCCCATTTTGGACCGCCAACTGCACCCAACAGAATTGCATCCGCTTTTTTTGCCTGTTCTGAAGTTACTTCTGGATAAGGTGAACCATGCGCATCAATCGCAGCGCCACCCAACAGCCCCTGTTCCCAAGTCAAATCCAGATTAAATTTTTCATTGACGCGGGTCAGCACCTGTTCTGCTGCTTTAACAATTTCCGGGCCAATGCCGTCACCAGCTAAAATCAAGATTTGTTTTGACATGAAAGATTCCATTTATAAAACCGGCCAATCGGCCGGAAAGTTTTTTACAATTTTTTTTCTACAAACTCGCCCAATCCATTGAGGACATTGTACGGCTTGCAGAAACGGCGGATAGTTTTCTGATCCTGCATCAAATCGACACATAACGGATCTGGCGCTGACACATTCAGCAAGCTGCCCTGCTGCTTGACGCGCTGACGGTACATCTTAAACACGTAACGCTGATCGGCATGAAAATGATGAATCACATGCAGGCGTTCTGCTTTATCTTCAGAAATCGGATAAAAGCGGATGACCACTTCATGCAGTCCAGGCGGCACCGACAGGTACAGCGCATTGGGATTGCGCAGTGATTCGGTATGCATGCGCAGGATGCCGGAATGAACAGCATCACGGTCTAGCCGCTTGCTTTCGGCATCGATAATGCGGATTTGATCGTAGCGTTCAAATTCACAATTTTCTGTTCCTGCGCAATAAACCGCTGCATTATTTTTCACATTTTGCGCATTTTTAATACGCGATGCATCCATGCTTTGACATGCAGCCAAAGACAAAGCTAAAGCCCCGAGTAAAGCAAATCGTTCAAAAAGCTTCTTCATGACTCGAATCCAACCTGACAAAAACTGGCAATATTTGACTATAATTATGCAGTGATATTAACAAGTCTTAGGCAGCGTGACTATAGCTTTGCGGACGTTTTCAGTTAGGCTTTTAAGTCAGCAAATACCCAAGGTCGCGCCTGTTTGGTTTGTTCTTCATAGGCGCGAATATCATCCGCTGCCTGTAAAGTTAAACCAATATCATCCAAACCGTTTAATAAGCAATGCTTACGGAATGGATCGACTTCAAACTTAAAGCTTTCACCTGTTGGCGTACGCACTTCTTGCGCATCCAAATCAATGGTCAACTGATAGCCTTCAGTGGCCGCGCATTCTTTAAATAGCTGATCAACAATTTCTTCAGACAAGATCACCGGCAACATGCCGTTTTTGAAGCTGTTATTGAAGAAAATGTCCGCATAACTGGGTGCAATCACAGTACGGAAACCGTATTCATTCAATGCCCAAGGCGCATGTTCACGGCTTGAACCGCAGCCGAAATTCGCACGCGACAGCAAAATGCTAGCGCCTTGATAACGGTCTTGGTTCAAAACGAAGTCCGGATTTTTTGGACGTTTGGAAATGTCTTGGCCCAAATAGCCTTCATCTAAATAGCGCAGTTCATCAAATAAGTTGTCGCCAAAACCAGTGCGTTTGATTGATTTCAAAAACTGTTTTGGAATAATTAAATCTGTATCGACATTGGCACGGTCTAATGGTGCAACGATACCTTGTTCAACGGTATATTTTTTCATGTTTATATCTCACTGAATCCGTGACCTCTCCCTAACCCTCTCCTAAAATAAGAGGGAACTCCTTCTCCCTTTGGGAGAAGGTCGGGATGAGGGCTTAAACTAGAACGTACGTACATCTACAAAGTGACCTGCAATTGCGGCTGCTGCTGCCATTGCTGGACTGACTAAATGCGTACGGCCGCCGTTGCCTTGACGGCCTTCAAAGTTACGGTTTGATGTCGATGCACAATGCTCACCCGGCTGCAATTTATCGGCATTCATTGCCAAGCACATTGAGCAGCCCGGTTCACGCCATTCAAAACCGGCTTCAATTAAGATTTTGTCCAAGCCTTCTGCTTCCGCTTGCGCTTTCACTAAGCCAGAACCCGGAACCACCATCGCTTGTTTAATGGTGCTTGCCACTTTTTTGCCTTTGGCAATTTCAGCTGCTGCACGGATATCTTCAATACGCGAGTTGGTGCAAGAGCCGATAAATACGCGATCCAATTGGATATCTGCCAAAGCTTGACCTGCCGTTAAGCCCATATATTCATAGGCGCGAGTCCAGCCACTGCGCTGTACATCGTCTTTGGCCTGTTCTAAAGTCGGCACCGCTTGAGAAACAGGAATCACCATCTCAGGAGATGTTCCCCAAGACACTTGCGGCTCAATTTCTTCACCTTGCAATACAACCACAGTGTCGAAGTGCGCGGCATCATCAGAATGCAAAGTATTCCAGTACGCTACAGCAGCATCCCATTGCTCGCCTTGCGGCGCATACGGACGGCCTTTCACATATTCAATAGTTTTGTCGTCGACAGCGACCATACCCACGCGCGCGCCGCCTTCAATCGCCATGTTGCACACCGTCATACGGCCTTCAATCGACATATCACGGAATACTTGGCCGCCAAATTCGATGGCGTGACCTGTACCGCCCGCAGTACCGATTTTACCGATGATGGCTAAAACCACGTCTTTTGGCGTTACGCCTTGACCTAATTTGCCGTCAACACGCACCAGCATGTTTTTCATTTTCTTTTGGACTAAGCACTGAGTTGCCAACACATGTTCAACTTCTGATGTACCGATACCATGCGCCAAACAGCCAAAAGCGCCATGGGTTGCGGTATGTGAGTCACCACAAACCACGGTCATGCCCGGCAAAGTTAAGCCTTGCTCAGGCCCAACCACGTGTGCAATCCCTTGACGCACATCATTAATGTCAAATTGAACGACATTAAAGGTTTTGCAGTTGTCATCTAAGGTTTGCACCTGAATGCGTGAAGTATCATCTTCAATACCGGCAATGCCTTCAGAACGCTCTTTTTTTGAGGTTGGCACGTTATGATCCGGTGTTGCTACGTTCGCGCTTAAACGCCAAGGCTGGCGGCCGGCCAGCTGCAAGCCTTCAAAGGCCTGCGGTGAAGTCACTTCATGCAACAAATGACGGTCGATATACAGCAATGAAGAGCCATCATCTCGTTGTTTTACTAGATGGTCATCCCACAATTTGTCATACAATGTTTTTGCTTTTTGGGTTTCGCCTGCCATGTCGATTTGCTCCACTGGACTGGGTAAATTCTTTCGTTAAATTGATTATAACCACGTATTCACATAAATCTAATTTATCATTTTTATTAGTTTAAAAACTTTTAGTAATTTAAAAGAAATCATGCTTTCTGATGATTTGCCTCACCGCTTCCAGCACTTTTGTACGGACTAAAAACCAGATCAGGTGTGCTCTTTAGGTCATTTTAAAGTGTTAAAAAACAGATGCTGGCACAACTTTTTAAAGTTTTTTTCACGCTATTGTGCCTGCACAATGCAGCGCCAATATGACACGCCTGCAGATTTCATTCAAAACGCGGCATAGCAGAATAAATCTAATGGATGTCACCAGCGGCTTAACAAAAAGCACATGCCTAAAAATCTAAAAAACCGATTACATTTTTCTGATAATTCATTTAGACATTTTAAATGATAATAATTACTATTTACATATAGACATCATCTTATGCAATCGAGGAACATCATCATGGCGCACGTACAAAAATTTGTGGTGAGCAACCGGCGTATGTTTAAAAAGACCTTAAGCTATTACATTATGCATATTACTGTGGCTATGCTGGTTGGCTATTTTGTCACTGGCAGCCTCGCAATGGCGATTACCCTAAGCCTATTGGAACCAACTGTTCAAGCCTTCGCTTTTTTCTTCCATGAAAAAGTATGGGAAAAGAAAAGCGCTGCGCAGAATGAGGAAATCACTCCCTAATCTCTCATGCTGATGTTCCTCAAGCCGCCTTTGGGCGGTTTTTTATTTCAGGCAAGGAATCTGTTATTTTAAACAAATGCCGATATTTACACCAATAGATACAACTTTTCCTTTGATTAATTCTTAAAATTTCTAAATAATAAAATAACCATAAAAAAT
This sequence comes from Acinetobacter sp., assembly GCA_030152275.1. Lineage (GTDB taxonomy): Bacteria > Pseudomonadota > Gammaproteobacteria > Pseudomonadales > Moraxellaceae > Acinetobacter. The sequence continues at coordinate 6,587 of JASLHF010000086.1, forward strand.
CTTTATAGGTAATTTAAGATGAATCTCGCCGCCTTTGAAGCCTTTGTAAAAGTCATGGAAACTGGATCGATTTCTTTGGCCGCTGATCAGCTTTTTATTACCCAGCCGGCTGTGACCAAAAGGATTCACAGTCTGGAAGAATATTTTGGCGTCAAGCTGTTTGAATCTGCAGGCCGCGGTGTTCAAGCCACTCATGCTGCGCATTCACTCTTACCAAAAGTGAAAAATTGGCTGAATGAGCTGGGCGACATTCACAACACTTTAAGCCATGAACAAAGCCAAGTGCAGGGTAAACTGAAAATCGGCACCAGCCATCATATCGGATTGCATCATCTGCCGAATTATTTACGTCATTATGTACAGAATTTTCCAGAAGTAACGCTGGATGTGCATTTTGTCGATTCAGAGCAGGCGCATGAACAAGTGCTGGCCGGTGATTTAGAACTGGCGTTTTTAACTCTCCCGCCGCAGGGCGATGAGCGCCTAAGCTATGTCACTATGTGGAATGACCCATTGGTATTTGCCGCCGCGCCCTTTCACCCGCTGGCGCAGCAGCGCAATTTAACGCTGGAAGATTTAACTCAGTATCCAAGCCTGCTCCCGGCTTCACAAACCTATACCAGCCAGATTACCTTGGCGGAATTTGAAAAACAGGGGGTTAAGCCCAAAATCACCATGAGCAATAACCCGCTGGAATCGATCCGCATGCTGGTATCCATAGGTTTAGGCTGGTCTGTGCTGCCAAAAACCCTGCTCAATCAAGACCTGCAGCAGCTGGATATTAATTTAGAGATGAACCGCCAGCTGGGCATAGTTTGGCATCCAGGACGCACTCAATCTAAAGCGGCCGAAGCGCTGGTCAACTATATGCAGCGCCAGTAAAATTGAATAAATCCGGCAATAAAAAACCGCGCTCATCCGCGGTTTTTTATTGCCTGTTTGTTTTAATTTCCACAGCAAGGCTTTATTTTCAGCTGCAAATTTTTAAGCATTTACAGCATCATGCTCAGCGCAATCAGGCTAACCACGATGACCAGCAGGATCAGCGGCGCGACAATATTGGTGCCTCCCGCCAAACTTAGGCTCTGCTCCAGCTGTTCTGGAGAAGTTTGGCTGCGCTGAATATGCTTAATTTGCCGTTCTGCAAAATGCTTATATATGCCGTTGCCGCAAAAACCAAAGAAAACGGCAAAACCAATGCTGGCAGCATGGCTTTCAATACCAAGGGCAGTTTCAATCAAGCCTTCAACCAAGATGATGCCCAGCATGGCAAAACCGTACAAATACATTTTGCGGTAGAACAGCCACATCACACCAAAGAAAAATGCTCCGATGTTAAATCCTGCAAAGGATTTGGATGGGGTAATTTGAGCGAAGACCGCCTCATAATAACCCTGATATTTGCTGCCGATAAACTGCGCCAGCAGGCGCTCATGTTCTGACAATTGCGCAGCCGGCTCAACCGGAGGCAATTCATTTGAATTTGGCGGCCATACGCCATCTTGTTGATTCATTATTTTCTCTTTTTATCAATGCGGTGCTGCACTTTTTTTGCGCTTATTGTTTTACGAGTAAATGCGCTGCTCTGCCTGCCTATAAAGTCTCAAAAGCAGGCAAAAAAACAGGCGCTGCATAGCGGCCTGCTTAAAAATGCCGGCGCATCTGGCCGGCATAGTATAAAATAGTCGCTTATTTTACAACCGAATCCTCATGCAGCGATTCATTCAGCTGATCGACAATAATCGCCCACTCGCCGTCAGATTTGATTTTTTCCCGCAGAAACTGACGCTGCGCGTCATTCCAATATGGCGCATCGCCTATCAGTGTTTGCGCATCCAGCTGATGCGCACTGATAAACTGAGCAATAGCCTGCTCGCTGGAGTCCAGGCCCAGCTGTTCAAATAAA
>JASLHF010000131.1 GCA_030152275.1 Acinetobacter sp.
ACATCTGCTGCGCGAGCTGAATAAACGCTTTGGCTGCCGGGCTGATGAATCGCTGATCCTTTACCGCCAAACCAATTTGACGCTGGGTATTGGGGATCAGCGGGCGCTTGACCACATGGGGATGCAGCTGCAGCAGTTCAGTCGTCATCGACATATCCGCTACAATGGCAATGCCTTCCTGCAGGTTCACCATATTTAAAATAGTCAGCAGCTGCGACATCTGATACATGATTTTAGGCTGAATGCGGTACTGTTTAAGCAGCTGTTCAACATGTGTTTGGCTCCCGGCTTTGGTCATAATAAAAGGATAATGCTGTAAATCTTCAATATTTAAGGCGCGCTGCTGGGCTGCAGGATAGGACTTTGGAATCAATGCAATAAAAATATCCTGCAATAGCGGATAGGTGTCCAAACCAGAGCGGGGCAGGACTGCAAAGCCAATGTCGATCCGGCGTTCCTGTATCCACTGCGCAACTTCATGGTCGGTGCCTTCCTCTACAAAAATTTCGATCTTCGGGTAGTGCAGGCGAAAAGCCTTGAGCAGTTCCGGCAGCAAATGGATGGATGAGGATGCGCCAAATGAACCGATGCGCAGCGTGCCTTGCTGGATGCCGTTGGAAGCGCTGATATCCTGCTGCATGATTTGCGCTGTATTCAGCATTTCTTTGGCATGTAAGAGCAGTTGCTGTCCAATCGGGGTTAATTCAATCTGATTTTGTTCCCGGATCAGCAAATTTACATTCCAGTCTTTTTCTAGTGACTTGATTGCATGTGAAACTGCAGACTGGGTAATGCTCAGATGTTTGGCGGCAGCTGTAAAGCTTTGGAATTTAGCGACTAAAACAAAAATTTCAAGCTGAGTTAAGGTCATGGCAGAGTATGAGTTATTACTCATTTTGTTATGAGGATGAATGAGAATTATATTATGCCTATGCCGCAACAGTAAAATGCTTTGCATTGAGAAAGGATAAATGGATGAATGTCGCTGCCGCCCTGTTTCCGCTGGTCGTATTAATTGCTTTGGGCTATACACTGCACCGAACTCAGTTTTTAACTGAAGGCTTTTGGGGCAATTCGGAAAAATTAAATTATTATCTGCTGTTTCCGGTGCTGCTGTTTACCAACTTGGCAGGTATCCAGCTGGACTTAAATGCGATTTTGAAAATGCTGCTGGCGTTTTTTATTACCGTGCTGAGCGTCAGCGCGCTGCTGTGGCTGCTGAAGCGGGTTGGTAAAATTGCGCCAGCGCGTTTTGGCGTCTATGTGCAGAGTCAAATCCGTTTCAATACGTATATCGGACTGGCTTTGATGGGCACACTGTATGGCGCTCAAGGCATGCAGCTATTTGCAATGCTGATCGCCGTGGCGATTCCGGCTGTGAATGTGCTGTCTGTCATGTCTTTTTCGCAAGGCGGGCAAGGCCAGCTGGGCAAAACCTGCCTATCCATTTTAAAAAATCCGCTGATTTTGGGCTGCTTAGCCGGCGTGCTGTTTAATGTTTCTGGGTTTGGCATGTATAGCGGTATGCAGTCGCTGCTGAAAATTCTGGCGTCTATGAGCTTACCTTTAGGCCTGCTGTCAGTCGGTGCGGCGCTGCAGTTTGGGCAGCTGAAAAATGATGTGTTAACACTGTCACTAAACACAGCGGGGAGGCTGCTGGCAATGCCGTGTTTGGCCTATGCCGTTTGTGTTTGGCTACAGCTGAATGCGCTGCAAAGCGCGGTTGCTGTGACGTTCTTTGCGTTGCCGACTGCTTCGGCGGCGTATATTCTGACGCGCTATTTTAAAGGAGACAGCCAGCTGATGGCTGCGGTAATCAGCCTGCAGACGATCTGCTTTATTGCCAGTTTCCCGCTGCTCATGTGGCTGCTGTATTAAGCGTCATCAATGCAGATAGAAGTCATGTAAATGAAGAGTATAAAAAAAGCCTGCAGAAGCAGGCTTTTACAGCTTAATGCAGATTATGCAAATTTAGCCAATACTTCTAAGAAACCTTCGCTTTGGCGCGGATATTGCGCAATTACGTCATGAATGCGCTGGCCTTCAGGATTGGTGGCGTTAATATCACGGCCATCAGCTTTGAATTGAGTCAGCAGGCGTTCATAGTCCGCTGGACGCATATGTTTAAATGCATGATACAGCACATGGAAATCGCCGTTGATGCCTTCAGGCGGCAGCTGATTTAAATAAGCAAAAACGCGCTCATCAGACCATTCTTCGTTAAAGGTTGCTGGTTGAGATAAGGCCATTGCAATCTCCTTGCTGGGGTATATAAAAAGGCAAAATATGAGTACGCAAGTGAAATGGTATTTAATTTGCCATTTCTCAAGTGAAGCTGGGCGGCTCATCTTGTGGTTGGATCAAAAGCCATGCTTTTTCATCCAGCCCACTCGAAGCATAGCTACTTGTCTTGCAACGGAGTAAAGCTGATCCAGTCCACTCGAAGCATCGCTTCTCGTCTTGCGCCAGAACAAAGCAGTGCTTTGTTCTGGCTCATATTTTGCCTTGATTCAATTTGCTTGACTAATCAAAAATCAGATTAACGCTCTTCAGGCAAATTGATATTCATTTCAAGCATTTCAATATTAGCTTCAGAACGCACAGACATTTGAATGTGCTGTTCGTCTACGCCACTGACATAGCGGTTCACGACCTGCATGATCTCTTTCTTCATTTGGTCAATTTTTTCTTGGCTTAAGCGTTTGCCTAGGCCCTGTTCAGAAGCAACAATGACTTTTAAACGGTCTTTTGCGGTTTGTGCGCTTGACGGTTTCTCATCGCTGCTGAAAAGCTTACTCCAGAATCCTGCCATTTTATCCTCCAAATAATCGTGCTAACCAGCCCTTAGGTTTTACCGTAATGTGACGGTAAGGGCGATCTTCACCAAGGAAACGCGCAACCAAGTCGTCGTACGCTTCGCCAGCTGCTGTATCGGTATAGAGAATAACCGGTTTACCTTCGTTTGACGCTTGAAGCACGCTCTTGCACTCTGGAATAACGCCAAGGGTAGGTACGCGGAGAATATCTTTTGAAATGTCGTCAATCGTCAGCATTTCTTGTTTGTCTGCACGTTCAGGATTGAAACGGGTAATGCAAAGATGCTTGCGGATACGGCCTTCGTTTTGCTCAACTTTTTTAGTTTTGCTGTCCAGCATGCCAATAATACGGTCAGAGTCACGCACCGAAGAAATTTCAGGGTTGGTCACAATGATTGCTTCGTCAGCATGATACATCGCTAAGATCGCGCCGCGTTCAATACCGGCAGGCGAGTCACAGATAATGTAGTCAAACTCTTGAGACAGCTCATCCATGACGCGCGCAACGCCTTCGTCAGTCAGCGCGTCTTTATCGCGGGTTTGCGATGCCGGTAAAATATAAAGGTTTTCAATATCTTTATCGCGGATCAGCGCCTGCTGCAGGCGCGCTTCATTATTTAATACATTGACAAAATCATATACAACGCGACGTTCGCAGCCCATGATTAAGTCAAGGTTACGCAAGCCTACGTCAAAATCGATAACAACAGTTTTGTGACCGCGTAGGGCTAAACCTGTTGCAAAAGATGCGCTCGTAGTGGTTTTGCCCACGCCGCCTTTGCCTGATGTTACGACAACAATTTTCGCCACCGAATCCACTCCTGTTATGGTAAATCCCCCTATAAATGGGGTTTTTTGGTGTTTATTTATACATTAAAATTGCAAAGCTTCAAAGACAAGCTCTTGCTGGTCATTTAAATAAATATGTACCGGCTGTTTGGCCATATGTGGCGGAATATCATCGGCCACGCAGTAAGTGCCTGCAATTGAAACCAATTCCGCTTCCAGAGAATGGCAGAAAATACGGGCTGCAGAGTTGCCTCCAGCACCGGCGATGACTCTACCACGGGCGCTGCCATAAATATGTATATTTCCTGAAGCAATTACTTCTGAGCCGCTGTTGATGCCAGCTGTGCTAATAATATCGCCATGATCCTGTACTAGACACTGGCCGGTGCGCAGGATTTCATTGTGATAAGACGTCATATGGCGTGAAGCCAGGGCTTCTTCAGGCGCTGCCGGCTGTTCTGCTGCGCTGCTTGGCGCTGGCTCTGCAGGTGTTTCCGCTGCCAGCTCTTTAGTGGCTTTCACCTGTTCCATTTTTCGGTCAGGCGGCAGCACCGGAAATTGAATAGCGCGGGCCTGATCTGCCAGCAGGCCTTCGGTCACCGCCATCGGCTGCACATCCAGACTGATCAGCAGCTGAATCAATTCAATCAGCTCTTGTTCCACACTGCTTTCAATCACAGCCAATGTGCCTGACGGAAAGCCTTTTTGAAGCATTGGTGAGAGTTGCTGGCGGATCGCATCATGATCATTGGTATCGAGACTAATGCGAATTGCATTGACCATTCTGCCTTTTATCCGTATATCAGCCATAATTATTCCTTAATACTTCTGAGCTGTTTGTTTTGTACCAAAA
>JASLHF010000135.1 GCA_030152275.1 Acinetobacter sp.
CATTGGCACCGCCATGATTTTGCGTTCTTCCACTTCGTCTTGGAAGAATGCGCCGTCAATCATAGTCGCTGTCGTGCCCGGATTATAAATCGCGATCAGGTTCAGCGCCTGCACCACGTCAGGACAGTTGTGGCAGCTTAACGATACAAACACATCAAAGTCTGCAGTTAAATTTAAGCCTTTAATTTGCGCCAGAACTTCTTCAGAAACTTTCGGCGCATAGCCAGATACTTGAAGCAAAGCCAGAATCAGGGAAGTGAACTCGTGACCCATAGGCAAGCCAGCGAAGTTTACACGCGGCTGCTCACCGGTTTTTGCGATGCCGAAGCTCGGCGCGCGTGAATTTGTGCCGTCAAAGCGCGCAGTCACCAAATCAGACAGTGAGGCGATTTCAGTCACCAATTCTTTAATTTTGTCTGATTTGTCTGAACCGTTTAAAGTCGCCACGATTTCGATTGGGCTTTCTAAACGTTCCAGCAGAGTTTTTAATTGAGCAGAAGTATTTTGATCCAACATATTGACCTCTTTATTCACGGCATTTTTCAATAATTTCTTATATATTAATTTAGAATATTTAATAGATAAAACAGGTTGTTTTAATAATATTGATCGGAATATTTATTGTACAAGTGTGCTTTATTTAACATGAATAAACAAAATAGCCTATTTTGACATTGATTTTTTAATTTTTATTGAAAAATAAGTGAAGGAAAGATTTCTTTATATATAAAAAAAATATTAATAGGTTTAACGTTTTTTCGCGGCTGCATTGACTATTAGTTATAAAACTAAATTTATGTGATGTGTTTTACAGATATTTATTAAATATTAATCAATTTTGCAAAATAGTGTACAGTTCACTTTCATATTACATTGAATTTAAATATTTTTTATTGGGTCTAAATCAGTGATATTAAAACAATACAAGATTGCTTTTGGAGGAACAATGGGCGCGGGGAAATCCGCTGCCATCCAAGTTTTATCGGATATCGATGTGGTTTCTACGGAAGCGCGCAACACTGATGTGGAATCTCATAGCAAATATTTAACTACGGTCGGCATCGACTATGGTGAAATCCGTTTAGAGGATGGTATTGAAATTGGCCTATATGGAACGCCAGGACAAGGCCGTTTTGACTTTATGTGGTCAATTGTCTGCAAAGGCGCATTGGGCATTATTCTACTGATTGATCATTCGCGTGCAGAACGCTTGGATGATCTTGAATTTTATTTAAATGCTTTTTGTGAATTTGGCAGCAATATTGTGGTCGGCATAACGCATCTAGATGAAAAAGATGATCAAATGCTGAAAATCTATCGTGACTGGATGAGCATAAAACGAATAAATCTGCCTCTTTTTGCTGTAGATGCGCGTGAGCGTGATGACGTGCTGCTCTTGGCTGAAACGCTGATTGCATCGGCTGAAATGGACAGTCATATCAAGAAAAAAATTGTGATTGAGGTTTGAAATGAATTTGAATGAAAACCGCCGTGTGCCTCAACATATTGCTGATCAAGCAAAAAATCATTTGAATGAGCTTTTGCATACAGTCAGCGGCATTAATTTTGTCATGCTGTGTACGTCAGATGGTTTTGAAGTTGCTGTCGCAACCAAGAAAAATTTAGATAATGCCGGCAAAATTGCGGCAGTTAGCAGTTCGATTTTAGCTATGGTGACGGCATTTATTCAGGAAATTAGTTTGGTTGGCTGCAAAACTATTACGCTTGATGCGGATAATGGCAAAGTGGTTTTATCCTCGGTAGAGCACACGCAATATCCTATGGTGATGGTGGCATCAACTACAGATGATGTGCTAATTGGTCAACTGTTGTTTTATATGAAAAAAGAAGCCGAACAACTGTGCCAATTGGCTTAAAACTAAATGAAATGTGTACTTTAAAATCCATTTAAATGGCAGTTGATGCATGAAAAAAATACTAAATATTGCTGCGTCAGGAATGAATCTTAAAAGCCTTGACCAAATCAAAATCTTAATGCGTCACACTGTGCCTGAAAACGTGCATATTAATTGGGTGAACCTGATTGATCAGCATATTGATGTATTGCTGATTAATGAAGCATTTTTTGATTTGACAAATATACAGAAAATTATAGCCCAGCAGAAAGCATTGGTATTTAAGCTGGTTAAAAATCCAGAACGGGGCGGGCAGATTGATGGGCAGATTTTATTTTATCCGCTTCTTCAAATTGAAGATTTAAAAGACAAGCTGCATAGCCTGTTTTTTGATTATGACATGCCTGTATATAACAATATAGAAACGCCTCATACAGACGTTGCTGGGCAATATGGCCAAAACCCAGAAAAAGTCTTTAATGAAATATTTACTGCTCGAAACGGCTTTATTCAGTTGTTTGATCATTATGGACAGCTGGCGTTAATTGACTGTATGACTGAGCGTATTTGGCCGGCAGCAAATATGTCAGGACGCAGCCTGAATAGAACCATAAATCAATCTTATGCGACTGGTCAGCAGGTTCAGGAAACCAGCCGTAACCAGCCGGCGCAGGATATGCGGACTTGGCTTTGGCACAAGCTGATGCATGCTTCAGACTTGCAGCTGCTTCAGGTAAAGCCAAATGAATGTTTTCGGCTAGATATTTGGCCAAAATTTGAGAAAGACCTGCAGCGCCGCGACCAATTAAAAATGGCAGCGTGTTTTGCAGCTGGCGCACGCTTAAAAGAGGTGCAGCAGACTTTGGGGATTTCGCAAGAACAGATTAATCGCTTTGTAGAAACTGCATTGCTTTTAAAAATGGGGGAGATAATTTCTCCAGAACAGGTGAAGTTTACGGCTGAGATAGAAGAATTTGGGGCAGAAAAAAAACCGATTCGAAACTTTTTAAGCAAGCTTCGCAAAAAACTAGGTCTTTAATTCACTAATAAAATTATTTCGGGAGAAATGAATATGGCGCGTATTACACTTGATACTTTATCTTCACTTGATGGCTATGTTGCTGCAGCGCTGGTTGACAGTGAAAGCGGTTTGGCTTTGGCGACTCAAGGCAGCGGTATTGATCTTGAACTTGCAGCAGCAGGTAATACTGAAGTTGTGCGTTCAAAGCGCAAAGTTGCTAAAGCGCTTCAGCTTGACGATGCGATTGAAGATATTTTAATTACTTTGGGTAAGCAATATCACTTAATCCGTCCATTAGACACCAATGAAGCATTGTTTTTGTACCTTGTACTGGATCGTGCTAAATCAAACTTGGCTATGGCGCGTTTTGAGCTTAAAGCATTTGAAAAAGAACTAGATTTTTCATAAGTTGTAAAGACGTTTAAGAAATCCGCCATTAGGCGGATTTTTTTATAGCAAGCGCAAATGTTATAGTCATTTTACAGCCTGCAGTTCGACGGCTGCCTGTTACCATGAGAGTATTTAAAATGATTGCAAAGGGCATATACCGCCATTACAAAGGTAAACTATACCAAGTATTTAATGTGGCAACGCACAGTGAAACGCAAGAAAAGCTTGTGGTATATCAATGCTTATATGGTGATTATTCCATGTGGGTGCGCCCGCTAGAGATGTTTATGGAAACAGTTGAGATAGATGGCGAAGTGATCCCGCGCTTTAAACTGATTCAAGAAATACATTAAAGGCTTGAAAATAAAGGTTTGAAAATTGTAATCGATCAAGCGGTTTCGAACCCAAAGATATTTAAAAAAATCAGGATGTTGATATGAGCATGGATGCCAATTTTCACAATTATATGCAGAAGTTGTATGCAGAATTCACTGAGCATGATGCCGCACAAGATCATCGTTTAGCGCGTTATCGTAATATTGAACCTGAATCGGCACTTTTTTTGGCAATGCAAATTCGGCTTATGCACGCTAAAAAAGTTTTAGAAATTGGCACATCGACAGGTTATTCAACAATGTGGCTTGCAGATGCTGTGAATATGACACAAGGACATGTCGATACAGTTGAAATTGATGGGTCACGAATTGCTCAGGCTCAATTACATGCCAAACATTTAGCTTTACATAACTTTATTGATTTTCATCAGGGCGATGCGCTGCTTTTTTTGCAAAATTTAAATGATAAGTATGATTTTATTTTGCTGGATGCTGAGCGGGATACTTATGTGAAATATTGGCAATATCTTCCTGGTATTATGCAAGAAAAACATGCGGCGCTGATTGTTGATAATGTGATTTCACATGCAGCCGAGGTGGCTGAGTTCATAAATTTGGTGGAGCAAGATAATCGCTTTATCAGTATTACGCTTCATATTGGGGCGGGACTATTCATGGTGACGTGGCGTAATTAAAAGACTTAATATTGTTCGTAGAATGGTGGTAAATCAGGGCAATGTACGCTGATTTACCGACTCAAAAATTGAAAAAGATTTCCTTAAAATTTATCCCTGTAATGAAATTCGTGAAAAATGAAGGTCATATTCTAAGTATTTGTGTACAAAAGCAGTTTTATCGCTCGAGCGAAGTAAATTATCATAAATAAATGGTGAAACTGGATAGAATAAATCTCCTGCACCGTTGGCGTAAAATATTTTTAAATAGCGTGACGATGAACTGTATTTCCAAGCAGTTACAATTGTTGTTCCCATAAAACATCCTCCTTATTCTGCGTCGTTGTTATTGTGTGGTAGAAGAAGATCTTTATAGATTGAACTTAAGCGATATGAGGCGGCTAAAGTATAGGATATTTGTTAAAAAATAAAGTTTTATCGCGATATTAATAGCTTAAAAAATGGTGAAGCATTTTATTAAAATATCATGTATGAAATGTGATGAATCGAAATGAGAAAAAGCGATATATTTTCAAACAAGATACTCAAGCCTATTTTAATCAATTAAGTATTGGCGGGGCGGAATCTGTAAATTTTAAAAATCACAAATAAATTTAATGTGTAGAAAAAACATAAAAAACCACGCTAAAAGCGTGGTTTTTTGAATCAGTTCAATCTAATGCAGATTAGATTTTACCAACTAGGTCGATTGAAGGAGCAAGAGTTGCGTCGCCTTCTTTCCATTTAGCTGGGCAAACTTCGCCTGGGTGAGCGTGAACATATTGAGCTGCTTTAACTTTACGAAGAAGTTCAGAAGCATCACGGCCGATACCGCCAGCATTGATTTCGATGATTTGGATTTTACCTTCTGGATCGATAACGAAAGTACCGCGGTCAGCAAGGCCGTCAGCTTCGATTAATACTTCGAAGTTTTTAGCAAGAGTCCAAGTCGGATCGCCAACCATTACGTATTGAATTTTTTTGATTTCTTCAGAAGAATCGTGCCAAGCTTTGTGAGTGAAATGAGTGTCAGTAGAAACTGAGTAGATTTCAACACCTAGTTTTTGGAATTCAGCATAGTTGTCAGCAAGGTCGCCAAGTTCAGTTGGGCAAACAAAAGTGAAGTCAGCTGGGTAGAAGAATACTACAGACCATTTGCCTTTAAGATCAGCTTCAGTAACTTCAATGAATTTACCGTTTTGGAAAGCTTGTGATTTGAATGGTTTAACTTCAGTATTAATTAAGCTCATCATTGTCTCCATGATTGAGGTTTGTATTTAATTTCCAATAGAGTATCTAATTTTAAGTCATTGCTGAAATGGTATTTTTACATTAAATAAATCGGAAAAACCGAATCAAGTAAAAATCTTAAATTAGATGATTCTGTCCATTTAACATCAGCACTGTGATGTCTAAATGACAAAATCATCTGTTTTCAGCTTGCATAAGAACATGATGCCATTGAAGTAAAAATTCAAGGGCTAAAATGAAAAAAGATAAAATTAAACAATTCCTGCATTCTTTTGTTCATTGTCATTACAGCGTAAAATAGCGCTTTGTTGTTTTTATTAGGAAACTTGTTCTGTGCAGAGTCATTTAAATACAGACCATCTGGTGATGGCGCGTGACCGTCATCGTTTAAATCGACTGAAAAAGGGCAAGGATGCGAACGAAAAGCAATACCAAGAATTATTTGATAAATCACACGCTCAGGTGTTAGCGCGCGCAGAGCGTTTGCCGCAGATTAAGCTCAATCAGGATCTGCCTGTTACCCAATATGCCGATAAATTGATTGATGCGATTCAAAAGCATCAGGTGATTATTGTCGCAGGTGAAACCGGTTCAGGCAAAACCACCCAGCTGCCGCAAATTGCGATGCTGGCAGGGCGCGGTTTAACGGGTTTAATTGGTCATACCCAGCCGCGGCGTTTGGCGGCGCGCAGTGTGTCGCAGCGTATTGCCGAAGAAGTCGGTGAAAAGCTCGGTGAGTCGATTTCTTTTAAAGTCCGTTTTAATGAGCAGGGTTCGCAAGACTCGATTGTGCGTTTAATGACCGACGGTATTTTATTGGCAGAACTGGCCAATGACCGATTCTTAACTAAATATGACACTATTATCATTGATGAAGCGCATGAACGTTCATTAAATATTGACTTCATCATGGGCTATATCAAACAGCTCTTGCCACGCCGCAAAGATTTAAAAGTCATCATTACCTCTGCAACTTTAGATGTTAACCGCTTTAGTAATTACTTTAATGGCGCCCCAATTTTTGAAGTTGAAGGCCGCAGTTTTCCCGTAGAGACACGGTATCGCCCAATTTCTGAAATGAACATTGGCGGCAGTGATGACGATGAATTTGATGATTTTGAGGAGAATTTGCCGCGTGCTGTAGTGTCTGCGGTAGAAGAATGCTTACAGGATGCGCAAGCGAAAGGGCATCCTGAACATGCAGATATTTTAGTTTTTGCCAGTACTGAACAGGAAATCCGTGAGCTGCAGGAAACTTTAATAAAACATGGGCCGAAACATACCGAAGTACTCACATTGTATGCGCGTTTGGCGCTGGCAGAGCAGCAAAAAATCTTTAATCCTTCTGGCGGCGGACGGCGGATTATTATTGCCACCAACGTGGCGGAAACAGCATTAACTGTCCCGAATATTCGCTATGTCATTGATAGCGGCTTTGCGCGTATTTCACGTTATAACTACCGTTCACGTGTGCAGCGCTTACCTATTGAAGCAGTGTCGCAAGCGGCAGCCAATCAGCGTAAAGGGCGCTGTGGCCGTATTGCGCCGGGCGTGTGTATCCGTCTGTACAGTGAAGAAGACTTCCAAAGCCGTCCTGAATTTACCGAGCCGGAAATTAAACGCACCAATTTGGCATCGGTGATTTTACAGATGCAAAGTTTGGGCTTTGGTGAATTAGAAGATTTTGATTTTATTGAACCGCCGGATCATCGTTTGGTGAATGATGGCCGTAAGCTGTTAATTGAGCTTGGGGCGCTTTCTGAACGTAAATCAAATCCCCCTCTTGCGGCGAACAACGCCTCACCTGTTGAAAAAGGGGGACCTGAAAAAACCCCTCTTTCTAAAAGAGGGGTTGGGGGAGATTCCTTAACCAAAATCGGTCAGCAAATGGCAAAAATGCCGATTGACCCGCGTCTTGCGCGAATGATTTTAGGCGGTGCACACTTTGGTGTGTTAAATGAAGTCTTGGTCATTGTCGCGGCTCTTGCAGTACAAGACCCGCGTGAACGTCCTGCAGACAAGCAAATGCAGGCAGATCAAAAACATGCGCTGTTCCGTGAAGCAGACTCTGATTTTCTGTTTTATACCAAGTTGTGGGATACCTTGCACTCAAACCGCGAAAGTATGAGTGAAAATAAGCGCCGCACCTTTGCTCGCAATCATTTCCTCAGCTGGCTGCGTTTACGTGAATGGAAAAAGACGCATGAGCAATTGGTGGATTTGGCCAAAGGCTTAAAGCTTTCATTTAATGAAAAGAAAGCCAGCTATGAAAATCTGCACCGTGCATTATTAACGGGTCTATTATCTTTCATTGCCAATAAGACCGATGAACGCAACGTATTCATGGCAGTGCGTCAGCAAAAAGCGCGTATTTTCCCAGCATCGACTTTGCATAAAACCAATACGCCATGGGTAATGGCCTTTGAGATGGTGGAAACGTCTCAAGTCTTTATCCGCACTTTGGCAAAAATTGAGCCTGAATGGATTTTATTGGCGGCGGGCGATTTGCTGAAGCATCATTATTTTGAACCGCATTGGTCGAAAAAAGCCGGTGTGGTGAATGCGTATGATCAAATTTCATTATTTGGTTTGATTATTGAGCCAAAACGTCCGATTAATTATGAAAAGGTTGATCAGCCAGCGGCGCATGAAATCTTCCTGCGTGATGCACTGACCACTGGAAACTTGGGTTCGAATCCGCCATTTTTGCAGCATAACTTGCTGAAATTGGAAGAAGTAGAGCGGGTGGAGGACAAACTTCGCCGCCGCGATTTAGTGGTGGATGAAGAAACTATTTACCAGTTCTATGCCTCTAAAGTGCCGGAAGAAGTGGCCAGCCGCCGTTCATTTGAAGATTGGCGCGCAACTGTAGAGCCCAAAAATCCGCGTTATTTATTTGTGGAGGATGATGCGCTGTGGCTGAATGACCGTCCAACCACCCAGCTTTTCCCAGATTATTTGCGTAATGGCGAGCTGCGTCTTGCCGCCAGCTACCGTTTTGACCCAAGCCATGATGAAGATGGCGCAACGGTTAAAATTCCTGTTCAGGCGCTGCCGCAGGTGGATGAAAATATTTGGTCATGGGGTATTCCTGGCTGGCGAGAAGACCTGATCGAAGCTTTGCTGAAAGGCTTGCCGAAAGACAAGCGCCGTAATTTAGTTCCTATTCCAGACACTGCGCGTAAATTGTCTGCGCGCATTGATGCAGTACATTTGCAGCAGCATATTTTCAGTTTCTTGGGCTATCAGCTGCGCGGCGATCAAATCAGTGAAAAAGATTTTTCATTTGAGCGTGTGGAAGAATACTTGCTGCCGCTGATCAAAGTGATCGATGAAAAAGGCCGTGTCATTGAAAAAGGCCGTGATTTATCTGAACTGAAAGCGCGCTGCCGCACAGAAACCCATAGCCCAGTAAAACAGCTGAAGGGTGAATTTCAAACCTTCCCTGAAAATTTTGTTTTTGAAGCTTCACAGAAAGTCACCGGTGTGATTGTGAAGCAATATCAAGCGCTGGTGCCAGTGAAAGACTTTGCCAGTTTGGATGTAAAAGATGAATCTGGTGTGGTGATTCAAACCTTTAATGATCAAGCAGAAGCAGTAAAACAGCATCATGAAGGCATTATCCGTTTGGTGCATATGCAGCTGGGCGACTTGGTGCGCCAGCTGAAAAAGCAGATTTCTAAACCTTTGGCATTGGCTTATTCACCCTTAGGCGACAAAGCAAAATTAGAGCAAATGTTAGTTTATGCCACACTGCAGATGGCAATAAATGATCTTCCTGTCAATGCTGAGGAATACCAAAACTTAGTTTTAAATGTAAAAAAATCTTTCCTAACGCATGGTCAAAATGCACTGTCTATGCTGAGTGAAATCTTCATTCAATGGCAGGACATACGCCGCAAACTGCTGGTTTTAGACGATTCTGTGTTTGGAAAAAATATTGATGATGTAGAAGATCAGCTTGATTTGATGAGTCTTTCAGACTTTGTTTACATCAAATCATCCGACGTTTGGCAGGAATTTCCTCGTTATTTGAAAGCCTTAGTCTTGCGTTTGGAGCGCTTACCAAATAACCTGCAAAGGGACAATTCTGCCATTGATCAAATTGATCCATGGATGGAAAAATTATTTAAGTTTAAAAATGACACTCGCCTGAAAGAATTGTATTTCATGGTTGAGGAGTTGCGTATCTCATTATTCTCTCAACCGATGAAAACCAAGATGCCGATTTCTCCTTCCCGCTTGCAAAAAGTTTGGGAAAAACTTGGAATCAATTAAGATATAGGTAATTTGAAACAGGAGTTTTACATGGGCATCCGCATTACGGGTACTGGCTTATTCCATCCGGAAGATGTTATTACCAACGAAGAGTTAGTAGAAGGTTTAAATGCCTATGTGGAACAGTACAATTTAGACAATGCTGACAAAATTGCTGCTGGCGAATTAGAAGCGCGCCGCGGCTCAAGTGCAGAATTTATTGAAAAAGCATCTGGCGTTAAGCGCCGTTACGTTGCAGAAAAGTCAGGCATTCTCGATCCAAAACGTTTACGTCCAGTTCTGCATGTGCGCTCAAATGATGAATTGTCTATTCAGGCGGAATGGGGCGTAGCGGCTGCAAAGCAAGCGATGGAAAATGCAGGCGTGACTGCAGCAGACATCGACGTGGTGATTTTGTCCTGCTCAAACATTCAGCGTGCGTATCCAGCGGTTTCTATTGAAATCCAAACGGCGCTTGGCATTGAAGGCTATGCATATGACATGAACGTTGCATGTTCTGCTGCAACTTTCGGTATCAAGCAAGCCTATGATGCGATCAAAGCAGGCGCGCGCCGCGTGCTGCTGGTGAACGTGGAAATTACTTCTGGCCATACCGATTTCCGCTCACGCGACTGCCACTTTATTTTTGGCGATGTTGCTACAGCGTCAATCATTGAAGAAACAGAAACCAAAGCCGGTTTTGAAGTGCTGGACATCAATCTATTCACTCAGTTCTCAAACAATATCCGCAACAACTTCGGCTATTTGAACATGAGCGAAGTGGATGCGGACATCGACAACTACCGTTTCCGTCAAGACGGCCGCAAAGTGTTTAAAGAAGTTTGCCCGCTGGTTGCCAAGATGATCACCAAACAGCTGGAAAAGAACGACATTGCGCCGCAAAGCATTAAGCGTTTCTGGCTGCATCAAGCCAATGCCAGCATGAATGAATTGATTCTCAAACTGGTTGTGGGCAAAGAGCATGCGCAGCCGGATTTGGTGCCAATCATTCTGGATGAGTTTGCCAATACGTCTTCTGCTGGTGTGATCATTGCGCTGCACCGTACTGCAGATCAAGTGAATGACGGCGAATATGGCGTACTGTGCTCATTTGGCGCAGGCTATTCAGTTGGTTCAATCCTTGTGCAAAAACACGTGGCTTAAAAGAGTAATTTTGCAGGTTCAGCATGATGCTAAATGGATTAAGCGCCTCAGCGCGCTGCCCAAGCTGTATTTCACGCCAACATTTTTAGGCGCGGAAAATATTGATGCATCGCGCCCTGCAATGTATGTTGGTAATCATACAATGTATGGCGTGCTGGATGCGCCGATGATTATCGACTGGCTCTACAATGAGCATCAAGTGGCTGTGGTGAGCTTGGCTGACCACAGCCATTTTTATTTGCCGCTTTGGCGTACTGTTGTTCAAAAGTTCGGTGCCGTTGATGGCGTGAAAGAATACGTGCGTGAAATCATGCGTCAAGGTTATTCGATTTTAGTTTTCCCCGGCGGCGGACGTGAAGTACTGAAGCATCAAGGGGAAGCCTATCAGCTGATTTGGAAAGAGCGTTATGGCTTTTTAAAATTGGCGCAGGAATTTGGTTACGACATTGTGCCGTTTGCAGCTTTAGGCGGTGATGAAGTTTTCGAGTTAGGATTCGATGCGCGCAAAATTGTAGAGCATCGTTTTTTTCAGCAGGCGCTCAAAGTGCCCAAACTGAATCAGCTGCTGCGCCGAGGCGAGGTTATTCCTTCTTTGCCCAAAAATCTGATTCCCAAGCGCATACCGTTTTATTTTCAGTTTTTGCCGCCTAAAAGTGGCAGCGGTATAGACAATATTGAGCAGTTGAAAGCATTCCGCGGCGAGATTCAGCAAGAAATTTATCAGGCATTGGACAGCTTAAAAGCCTGCCGCGGCAAAGCGTGTGCCGGCAGACCGAAATATTAGCTAAAGATGTGCTGAAAATTGGTAAAATATTCTCCCTGTTTTTAATGAATAAGCCCAAAATAGAAAAAATAATAGGCAAATTGCGTGATTATCGAATTGTGCTCTCACATGCGAAATTTTTTAAAGTATTCAGCAAACAGCAGCCGGTGAGCTGAATGCAGTATAGGTGTATAGCTCCGACGCATCTTGCTGCATTGATCTGAATATTGGAATAAAAAGCGCTGTCCAATAAATGTGGCTACCTTTCCTGAAATTTTGGGCATATATTATGAAAAGATCAAATGTATGGCGTGACAGCATTGCTGGACTGAAGATTCGAGCATGATCCATAAACTAAAATTAAAATTCAATAATATCAGTCTATTAAATTATAAAGCGTTACGGTTTCTCTATTTAAGTGGCCAATGCAGGGTGTCTGCATCGGGCTAATTGCTTCGCTATCATTCAGTCTGATAAGGCTGTATGCATGTGGTAATCAGTTGTCTATGTCTTTTTAGATGACTGCGGAGGCTTTTGAACCGGGCTTTAAAGAAAGGCAATGGGGGCAAATGAGGATATTTGCCGGATTGGGGCGCAGGAGGTTAAATGCAGCAACACTATTTTAGTTCCGCACAAGCTTGTGCCGCACAGCAGCTGCTTCAGGTCTTTCCTGAATTTAAGCAAATTGTTTATTGGCAGCAATTGGCAGCTGCACAATTTAGCCCGCATGGCCTATTTAAAATCCAGCATGAACAGTATTGCGTCGAGATTGCCCAGGGTGCTTTTTTATTGAAATTTTACCCGCCGGCGCTCAATGCGGAACCCCAGCCACCGCTTTTATTCACGGCACATTTTGAATTTAATGGTCACCGTGCCGAATTGCTCGAAGAATTTTTCCTGCAGGAGGTCTATTTTCTGACTGGGGAGCGTAAAGCGCAGCATCCGCTGATGCTTAGGGAAAAGGCGCAGCGGTTCAGAGCGCTATTGGCGCAGGAAATTTTTAAATGGACAGCCAGTGCTGAAAAAGTCACGGCTGCACTGCAGAGTCTGTCTTTAAATCATGCCCGTTATGTCGATCAGCTGATGCAGCAGCATCAGCTCTATGAACTCCCCATGCTGCAAAATTATGTGCTGTATCAGCAGGCGCTTCCGGCTAATATTTTGGCTTGCTTTCACAGCATGTTTCATTTAAATGCTGCCGCGGAACCGGATTTTTTGCCTTTGCAGCCGCTCATGGAAAGCTATGATGATTTTTGCTGCAGCGCAGCGTCATTTTTACCGGCGGGGATGTACCGCATTATGTCGCTGTTTTTCCGTGAGCGTTTTAATCTGCAGGAACTGATGGAGCATGAGGATGATCTGCGCCTGCTCTATAGGCATGCACAGGAACAGCCGAACCTGTTGGGTTTTGTCCGGTTGATGAATCGTGAAGTCTGGAACCGTTCAGACCTGCTGGCCAAACCGCATTTTTTTACGCTGCAGCCTAGGATTTGGCAAAAAAAAGCAGCCGTGCAGCCGCTGTTTGATACATCTCGTACTGTGAACTGGCTATATAAGCAGTCTGCTCCAGTTTTGGACTGGATCAGTCAAAATGTGCAGCAGAGCAGTGTGCGTACAGCGGTCAGCGCTATGAGCTTTATCGACAGTCAAGATTTTCATCCGCAAATTATTTTGGCAGGGCTGCAGTATT
>JASLHF010000013.1 GCA_030152275.1 Acinetobacter sp.
ATCGTCCTGCTGACGGTGCGCAATGCCGCCAGTTTCAGAACTGCCAAACACTTCAGTTACTGAACAGTTTAAAAACGGGCGGATGCCGGCATCCAGCTTGCCGCCGGAAGAATATACTGTAATGCAGTCCTGCAGCAGCACATCTGCTGTCCAGCGTTTCAACAGCGCTGGACTGGAAATTACATAATTTGGCAACTTTAATGACGCCAGCGAGTTTTGCGCTGCCGCCACATCTTCCGGAAAAGCGATTTGCGGCTGATAGAAACTGCGCCCGCTGCACAGCGGCCAAAGCAGCTTAAACAGCAGGCCATAAATATGCTGATGGCTAACTGTCGCCAGCGCAACCGTCTGTTCCGGCAGCGCAAAGCTGGCGTCTAACCCATAAACTTCATTAAACAGCTGCTGCAGTGTGCGCGGAATTTTCTTCGGCTGGCCCGTAGAACCTGATGTATAAAAATACACTTGCGCCTGCGCAAAAAACACATCACTGCTTTGCAGCGCTAAAACAGCTGAATCCCGATCTTCTGCAGCGGCTGGTTCCGCCATGATGCGCTTTAGAAAATAAATTTGCTGTTCTGCCAGCTCATGTTCTAAATCACTCACCCGATGCGGAGGCAGCAGCACTTCCTTACCAGCCTGCAGCGCCGCCATCAACAGCACCAAAAACTCATAGCTGTCTTGTTCCCACAGCGCCCAGACCGGCTGCGGCAATCTGCTGATTAAATACTGCTGAGCAGCCACATCCTGCCAAAAATTTTGAAAAGAAATATGCTTCCCGCATGCATCAATGCATAGCGGCCGGCTGGAGCTGAAATAATGTTGAATATGGCAAGACATAAATTTGAGTTCTTATTCCTGTTTCTAAATTTAGGATGACGTTTTAGCGATTAACCATACAGCTTTAATACTGCACATTTATGCGCCAAATGCTTTTTTAGCAATACACAGCGCTATGGTTCGAAACGCTGATTGGCCTGATGAGTACGCATTTGACGCTTACGCAATATAAACTCGCCCAATAGCAAAAGCCCCATCAGCAGATAGGAAATAAAGCCGTTATACAGCACCCAAATTTTCATCGGCGCGAATAAAACGGTCATCAGCGCAATAACAGCATTGCAGGCAAAAAAACCGCACCAGACTTTGGTCACCTGACGTGTCCATACCACACCTTCTGCCGGCAAGTTCGGCTCTGCCAGCCGCGCAAAACGTTCAATCATGGACGGCGGACGGTACAGCGTGGATACAAAAATCATTAAGGCGCCAGCGCTCATCAGAACAGGATACAGCTTGAGCCAGTAATGATCTTTTAAAATCAGGCTTAGGCCGCCGCACAGTATTGCAAACAGCGTTAACGGCCACAGTAAAGCATTGCCTTTACTGAATAGCCGCATTGCCCCTAGCGCAATCAGCAAAACACTGACCCAAATATACTGGCCGTGCGCCAAACCGTAACCCACAAAAAAGGGATAGAGGATCAGGCCGATCACTGCTACCCCTTTTATGAGCATTTTCATTCAGCAGACATATTCTGAATAACCGTCACCACATCTTCAACTGTGCGGACATTTTTAAAATCTTCAGGATTGACCTGCTTGCCGGTCAATTCTTTAATTTTGACCACCAGATCAATCGCATCAATACTGTCTACATCTAAGTCTGCAGCAAGGTTTGAGTCCAGCTGAACGTCTTCAGGCGCGATCTCAAACAGCTCCTCCATCCATTCCCGCAATTTGTCCAAAACTTGTTCTTGTGTAAGCATTGCAACCTCTTATGCTGTTTTCTGCGCTTCAACCAAAGCAACAAGGCTTTGAATTGATTTAAAATGTTCTTTCGTTTCTGCCGATTCTGCATTTAAATGAATGCCGTAACGCTTTTTCAGCGCTAAACCGAGCTCAAGGGCGTCAATCGAATCCAGGCCTAAACCATCGCCAAATAATGGCGCGTCGGTATCAATATCGTCTGCTGTGATGTCTTCGAGGGCCAGCACATCGATAATCATTTGCTTTAATTCTTCAGCAAGATTGCTCATTTAGGGATAACTCTTGGTTAAAAAACTGCTGTAATTGTTGGTTCAGATGACGCACATTTTTGGGATTGACTGCAGTGTCATCCAGTACATCATCTACCTGCACCGCATCCAAAACCTTCACCTGTATATGAAAAGGCTGGGATGGAATGTGGTACCACTTTTCATTTTTGGTCAATGTTGACGGCGTGCATCGAATCAGCACTGGGCGGATTGGCACGCCTGCGCGCAAGGCAATATTGGCTGCCCCGCGCTGAAATTCATTCAGCCGGCTGCCTTTGGCCGTGCGGGTGCCTTCCGGAAAAATCAGAAGCGACGCCGCCTGATCCTGCTGCAGGCGCTGCACACAGTCTTGTATAAATTGATCAGATCCGGCATTTAAAATATAGCCGGCATTCTGCACCGGGCCTTTGGTAAACGGATTGGCCCATAACGCCTGCTTGACTACGCAGTTGGCTTGCTCCATGAGCCCAATCAGCACCACCACATCAATTAAAGTCGGATGGTTAGCGATGACCAATTCCTGACGGCTGCCCTGCAGCTTTTCCAGACCATCCACGTCATAAGTCATGATGCCCAGCTTGACCATCATTTCTGTAAAGCCTTTAAAGCTGTGTTTAATCACCCGCTGCGTGCGCTTTTGGCGTTCGGCCGGATCTGCGGTGCTGAGCTTAACTGCAGGTGCAATCAAACCGCCAATCGCAACACCGCCAAGACCAAAACTGGCAAAGCTGAAGCCGGTTGCGCCCATTCGCCAAGCATAATTGGCCTTGCGCTTAATTTGATTCAATGTCAGCATTTTTGCCACGCCTGTAGCTGCTGCAGGCTATTGTCCTGCCAAAAACGGTAAAATTCTAATGCGCCCTTATAATAACTCTGATTTTTTATATCGGCGCCTAGCTGCATGTGCAAATTCGGCTGCGTTAATGTTACCGAAGCCGCCAATGCAAAAGCTGAAAAATCTTCATGCTCCCGGTAAATCTCCGGCAGCGGCTCATCATAATACACCACTAACGCGGACGAGCCCGGCGCTGCTGTTTTCAGCCAGGCATAAGCCTCCGTCAGCCCGTCATTCCATGAGCCAGCCAAACTGACCGCTGGCGCAGCATCTTTGCATAAGATCGAATACAAACCCGAAACCGCGTTGTGCACAGACGTTGAAAACTGTGTCGGCGAAGGCGTTTGCTCCTGCAGCGCATCCTGCAGAATATTCAATGTTTTATGTTCGTCCCCGTATTGCGACACCCAAACCAAATAGCTGACCTGCGTTTGCGCCAATAATGTCATCGCGCTGTTTAGCGCTAATTTTGCAATACTTGACAAACGCCGGCGCTGCATGGCGGGAATCTGCTCTAACGCAGGAAGCCCTTCATCTGCCCGGCTGATATACAGCCTAGACACATTTAACTGCACCATGCTTAATTATTCCTCAGCCTCTGATCGTTTTTGATCTTTTTAATTTTGCGGATTATAGCATTTCACCTAAAAATCTTACAAAAAATATATTGAACATTTTCAATGCTATATATTTACCGCCTTAGACTCCTGTGTATCCGCTGAAATCAATTAAAAAAGCCCGCAGTTAGCGGGCTTTGAGCAAATTCAGCATCAACTGCCTTGAATTAGACGGCGCGCACTGATGATCCCCGGCTGCTGCTCCAAGCGCGCCAGCAGACGCGACAGCTGCGCAAGGCCTTTCACTTCAATCAGCAGCTTCATGTTCGCAATGCCGTCTGCTTCAGAAATCGTATTCACCTGACGGATATTGATCTGATCCGAGAAGATCACTTGAGTCAAATCTTTCAACAAACCGCGGCGGTCATAAGCTTCTACCACAATTTGCACGCTTTGACCGCGGGTCGGCTGCATTTCCCAATCTGCTTCTACCGCCCGTTCAGGCTCTTGGCCAATCATCCGCACGTAATCCGGACACGCTACTTTATGTATGCTTACGCCGCGGTTTAAAGTGATATAGCCGGCAATTGCTTCGCCATGCACCGGCTGACAGCACTGCGCAACATGCAGTTCAACATTGTCTAAACCGTCAATTAAAATGCCATGTGCAGATAGTGTATGACTCGCACGTGGATTTAATGCAGGCTTCAGCACCAGCTCAGGCTCGTCCTGATCCAGATGCATATGGCGGTTGACCTGATTAATCAAAGCATGCAGGCTAATATCGCCGCTCACCAGCCCAATCAGAATATCCTCACCTGATTTCACATTAAAATGATTGCAATAATCACTCAAATCAATGCTTTTCGGGTGAATCGCCAAACGTGACAGCTCTTTGTTAAGAATCTCACGTCCTACTTCAAGATTTTTGCTGCGGTCCTGCTGGCGGAACCAGTGACGCAGCTTGTCACGCGCGCGCGCAGTTTTAATATAGCCCAGTGAATTTACCAGCCAATCCCGGTTTGGCTCGCGGTCTTTTTTGGTTAGAATTTCAACCTGTTCACCGGTTTTTAGAGTATAGGTCAGCGGCACATAACGCTGGTTAACCCTGGCTGCATAGCATTTATTGCCGACTTGCGTATGCACATGGTAGGCAAAATCCAATACCGTCGATCCGCGCGGCAGCTCTTTAATATCACCGTCACGGCTGAACACATAAATTTTTTCAAACCCTTCGAAATCCTGAATCTGTTCAAAGTTTTCTTCAGTATCATCTTCTTTGTGCGCGCTGGCGTCATTGCGTTCCTGATAGTGCTCCAGCACGGCGCGCAGCGAATGCAGGCGGTGA
>JASLHF010000044.1 GCA_030152275.1 Acinetobacter sp.
TAAAGAGAATATTGATCAGGCGGTCACTTCCTTGACTGAGCTTGGATTAGCGCAATTTGACCGTATCCGCCTAACAGCGGAGCTGTATTTAGCCATTCAGCAGGCTGGCCAATGGTTCAGCCATGACAGCTGCAATCTGGCCGCCCGCTTTAATCATTATGCTGCCTTTAAAAATGAAGTGGTTGAACTGGAACATTTACAAGGCGTCTGCCGCGGCATTTTTCTGGGCATCCGCAATGACGGCGCAGTCGAAATTCAAACTGCAGACGGTACAGAATATTATTTCCAAGGCCGGCTGCGCCGCGTTTAAGCCTCAAAACAGCTATGTAAGGCGAATAGAACCATCATTTTGCGAGCAACTGCATGAAAAATTTATGGCTAGACATCGGCAATACCCGGCTAAAATACTGGATTACCGAAAACGGCGAAGTGCTGGAACATGTGGCTGAACTGCATTTGCAGTCACCGGCAGAACTGTTGCTGGGACTCATTCAGCACTTTAAAAGCCTAGATCTGCAACAGGCGGGGGTATCCTCTGTGCAGGATAAAAAAAATAATGAACGCATTCATAAAATTCTGAAATTTTTACAGATTCCAATCGTTTTTGCTAAAGTGCATGCCGAATTTTCCGGCCTGCGCTGCGCTTATGAAGATACCTCTAAATTTGGCATCGACCGCTGGCTGCAAATGCTGGCGGTGGTAAATGACCCCAAACAAAAATACTGCGTGATCAGCTGCGGCACCGCGCTGACCATTGATCTCACTGACGGTTATCAACATTTGGGCGGCTATATCCTGCCAAATTTATATTTGCAGCGCGATTCGCTGATTCAAAATACCAAGGGCATTAAAATTCCGGATGCGGCTTTTGATGAGCTCAGCCCCGGACGCAATACCATTGATGCAGTGCATCATGGGATTTTGCTTAGTTTGGTCAGCACCATTCAAACTGTATTACAGAAATATCCCAGCCGGCTGATTTTAACTGGAGGCGATGCGCCGCTGTTTGCCCAGTACCTGCAGGCCTATACACCTGAAATTGAACATGATTTACTGCTGAAAGGGCTGCAAGTGTATATTCAAGCGCTGCCAGTCAGCATCAAGACTTAAAGTCTGCTGGTTTTAACCTGGTTCATTAACTCAGCAGCGGTTTCAGCAGCTCCCAAACCTCCTGAAACTCAATATAGCCGTCTGCCCGCATAAAATGCCCCGCCCCTCTGATTTCATAGCTTTGCGCGTTTAAAAATGAACTGAGCTGCAGCGTCAGCGGCGGCGGCACAATACGGTCATTAGAGGACAGCAGGCAAAATGCCAAAGGCATGGCCGTCTGCAGCCGTCTGCTGTCCAGCTGGGCCTGCGCAATAAAATCCTGCAGCTCAGGCGCATCCGGCAAGTCAGACTTAAAGCCAGCGACAAAAATTCCAGCTTTGATTTGACCGCCTGTTCGCTCAAAATAGCGGTTTATATAATGCAGCGCAGCCAAACATCCCAAACTGTGCGCTACGATAATTGTATTTTCATCCAGTACTGGCATTTGCAGCGCCAAACATTGCTGCCAGGCCTCAAAGTCCGGGTGTGCTGAGTCTGCAAGCATAATCCGCTTGGAAATATGCCCGCTCAGCTGCAGCTTGCGCCCAAGCCATGGAAACCAATGATCATTTGGCGTGGCCATATAGCCATGCACAATATAAATTTTTTTTCGTTCTGAGCTGCTCATTGTCAGGATTTTCTTTTTAATTTTCTGGCTAAACATACAATAACACGCCCATTCGCACTTTCTGCCGGTGCGAATGCTAAAAATTTTAGCCAGACCTTGTGCTGTTGCCTATTGCCGTTTAAGTACAACGATGCGCTCCAAATGACAAAACAACCCCTAAACAGCCACAGAAAAAGGCGCATGGCGCGCCTTCATACTACATGTCTTGCATGGCGTGAACCAATGCACCTGCTAAAGTTATTTTAAAATCAGGCTTTTTTCCTGCGTACCAATTTTCTCAGCAGAGAACTGTGCAATTTGCTCCAGCACATTCGCCACCAGCGGCTCTAAGGCTGTGCCTTTAATGCCGGCCGCGCCACCGCCGCCTGCCAAGTCATTGAAGCTGACGCGATAGCTACGGTTTTCCCCATTGTCAGAAAAAGTCTGCGAACCCAACACTCGGCCGTTCTGCACATCTAAAATTTTAATATCAACCGTCAAATCTGCAGTTTTGCTGGTTTGCTTCATACTGCCCAAAACCGGCACAAAGTTAGGAATGTAGCCGCCGGCTATATCGCGTTTTTTGGTATTAACACCTATAGAACTGATTGATCCGGTAATCACATATTTTGCCGGATTCAGCTTCATGGTTTTACCCATCAGCGCCATTTCAGATTTCAGCGTTTCCAAAGCTTCACGGTCCTGAATGTCAAAACAGCCGGTTGACTGCAGCTTTGAAGTAATCAGGCTGGATAAACTTTTTTCTGCACCGGGAAATGTATTTGAAGATTCCCCTGACGCCATTTGCGCAAGCTGCGCCAAACCGTTTAAAGGCTGATTTGAAGACGCATTTGCGCCGCTCTGACAGCCAGCAGCTTTACAGCTCAACTCATTGACCAAAACGGTAGCAGCCGGTTTTTCGCACTGCACATTCGCCATAGCGCCTGAACTGAACAGACATGCTCCCAAAGAAAGAAGCAAAATATTGTGCTGTTTCATCATCGATATCCTAGTCTAGTCATTTATTAGTATGTCGTGGCAAGCAAAGCGCCTGCCTAAAATTTTTAAATTAAAGCAGACCGTATATTAAAGATAAAACCTTGTAAATACGAACAAATAATTAATTTTTTAATTTATACCCAGCTAACTGCTCTATTTTTCCATGATACATACCCAGCAAAAAGGCGCACTAGGCGCCTGTTTGCAAAATAATCTGGATTATTTTTGATCTTTATTGCCGAACAGCGGGCCCATGCCGCCACCGCCAAACTGTTTCTGCATATTGCCCAATGATTTCATCATTTTCGCCATGCCAGACGGATTAGCGAATTTCTTCATCATTTTCGCCATTTGCGCATGCTGCTTAATCAGTTTATTGACTTCAGCAACTTCCATACCGCAGCCGGCTGCAATACGCTTTTTGCGGCTCGGATTCATGAGATCCGGATTACGGCGCTCTTTGATGGTCATCGACTGGATAATTGCTTCCATCTTTTTCACCTGCTTTTCTGGGTTTGCCTGAGCAATGGCATCTTGAATGCCGGCATTGCTCATGCCCGGCAATTTGTCCAAGAAGCCCATCATGCCGCCCATTTTGTTCATTTGCTCAAACTGCATCAGCATATCTTCGAAGTTGAAGCTGCCGCCTTTTTGCAGTTTTTTCGCCATTTTTTCGGCTTTTTCTTTGTCGATTTTACGTTCAACTTCTTCGACCAAAGACAGCACGTCACCCATGCCCAAAATACGCTGCGCGATACGTTCAGGATGGAAT
>JASLHF010000054.1 GCA_030152275.1 Acinetobacter sp.
ATCTGCATTTGAATCGAAGTATTGCCCACTTTCAAAATTTTTGTATAGCAGCTAATCACATCGCCAACTTTGACCGGGACCAAAAACGTCATTTGATTGATCGAAATAGTTGCGCATCGGCCTTTGCTGAAACGTTCTGCGTGAATGGCGCCAGCCAAGTCCATTTGTGACACAATCCATCCGCCAAAAACATCACCGCTCCAGTTAGTATCGGCAGGCATTGCAATGGTTTGAAGGGAAAGCGTTCCCTCCGGTTTTACATGAGAATCTGACACTTTAACTCCAAGACCTGATTATTTTTGGGCATTTAAATGTTGATCCAGCCACTGCTGCAGTTCGCTGGATCGCAACGCACCGCTTATTCTAGCAACTTCGTTGGTTTTATTCATCAAAACCAGCGTCGGAATGCTGCGAACGTTAAATGCGCTGCTTAATCGCGGATTTGCTTCGGTATCAATCTTGGCAAATACCACATTGGGGTAATTTTTTGCAGCTTGCGCAAAATGCGGCGCCATCATTTTACAGGGACCGCACCAGTCTGCCCATAAATCAATCAAAATAGGCAAATCACTGCTGGTGATATAGTTGCTGAAATTCTGTTCATTCAATTCGATTGGCGCAAGCGGAATCAAGTTTTGATGGCATTGCCCGCAAGTAGGGCTTGCAGAAAGCTTATCTTCCGGTACACGGTTTTTTGCGCCACAAGCAGGACATATAACAATCATTTAGCCATCTCCAATATGCTGTTTTAAAAAGTCTAATTGAACTTCAACCGCTTTTTCAAACCATTTTCTGTGATAAATATCAAAATGCCCCATATCCCATTCATGATAATCCGCATAAGGCGCAATGTTAGTCGCTGCTTCCCTGCTAATTTCTAAAGGAATAATGCTGTCCCACTGTGAAGCGATATACAGTACCGGCACTGCAATACGCCGCAGATGCTGGATTGGCCGGTAGCGCATTAATTTAAAAAACAGCCGTGCAGGAATCTCACCGCTCCAATAATAATCTGAATTCACAATCGACTGATAGCCTGAATAGGCATCAGCTGCCGCCACAAAACACAGCTGCTGTTCAGATTCACTAACCACAGGCAAGGTGCGCGGCAGCATGCCTACTTTGGCGCCCATATAATCTTGGCTGGACAGTTTCAATGCTTTAGGCAGCAGCTGCAGAGGATATTGCTTTGCGCTTTCAGCACCATCAACAAAAGGGTTTAATGCAATAACTGCCTGAATATTTTTATTTTCAGATGCCACATCCAGCACGTAACCTGCGCTCAGGGAAATTCCCCACAGCACAATTTTACGGCTGTCGATAGACTTACGCTGCGCGACATGGATTAACATTGTGCGCCAGTCTTCCAGCTGCGCCTGTATAGACACCAGTTCGCGGGGACGCCCTGTACTGCCGCCCCAATAACGGTAATCAAACAGCACCACTGCATAACCGGCTTGCGCAAAGCGCTGAGCAAACTGCACAAGTTTAAATTGACGCAGGCAAGCTAAACCATGCGCCATAATAATGACCCCAGTTTTTTTTTCTGTTTTGGGCCGGTAAAAATCAGCGGCGATAACATCTTGTCCGCTTTTTACATAAAGCGGTTCAACCGTGTACGCATGCATATGCGCTCCATGCATTTTTGGCTGTAATTGTTTATAAAAATTTCAATACATCAAACTCATATTAATGCTTAATGCTATCATAAAGAATAGTTCTATCATTTAATTTGTGGAGTGACAAAATGAGCGAAAATGTTGGTTTTGCAGGTCAAATTTCCCCTGAACAAGTAGTGCAAGTTGTTGAAAAAGGCTTTAAATCGATTATCAATAACCGCCCGGATATGGAAGGCGGCCCAGAACAGCCAACCAGCGCTCAAATTGAAGAAGCCGCCCGCGCAGCCGGCGTAGATTATGTGCATCAGCCTGTTGTTGCCGGCCAGATTTCTGAATTGGATGTGCGTACATTTGCCAATCATTTCAACGAATTGCCTAAACCGGTTCTGATGTTCTGCCGTACCGGCAACCGTTCAAACAATTTATACCAGTTAGCGAAACAAATGGATTTACTGGATGACTAATCGCTGGATAAGCGTATTTTTACTGTGCACTGCAGCATTAAGCGTTCCGGCAATGGCTGAAAATGCAGGCAACGCGCTGAATGCTGCAGTCAGTGTATCTGGTCAAATGTCCGCACTGAAGTTTAATGCCCTGCTGAAAAATGGCTTTAAATCAGTCATTGTGAACCGGCCAGATGAAGAGCAAGGCAATAATATCAGTGTCAGTGAATTACGCGATATTGCAGAAAAATCGCAGGTTAGCGTCATTTACCAGCCAGTGAGCAGCAACAATATTTCACAGCGGGATATCATTGAATTTGCAAAATATTATCATGAGCTGCCTAAACCTATTTTAATGATCTGCAAAAGTGGTTCCCGCTCTTCAGCTTTATTTAATCAGGCCAAAGCGCAAGGTTTACTCAATGAATAAAATTTCTGTCGTTTTAATTGCAGCTATGCTATTGCTGGGCGAATGCAGTTCTATGAATATCCGGCCAACGGTTGGCGTCAGTGTCGGAACTTCTATTTAATAAAAGCCCGCTGTAAATAAAAAAACAGCGCCGAAGCGCTGTTTTTTATTAGGTACGCTTAATTTGAGTAAAGTATCAATAAAACAATTCATTACGATAAGAAGCGTTTTCGAATATTTAAAGTCCGCATTATCAGCTAAGCTTAAATCATTATAATTTTTAAATTACATTCAGATTAAGATTATGTACGACATTATCATCATTGGTGCCGGCACAGCTGGTATCGCGGCATATAAAGAAGCAGTGAAACATACACAAAATATTTTAATCATTAATGATGGCCCGTGGGATACGACCTGCGCCCGCGTTGGATGCATGCCCAGTAAAATCCTGATTTCATCAGCAAACCGCATGCATGATATGCAGCATGCGGCATTACTCGGTTTAAATGCAACAGTCAAAATCGATACTTCAAAAGTAATGCAGCATGTGCAGGAGCTGCGTAACCGTTTTACCAAGGCCACCTTAAAAGATGTGGATTCATGGAACCCTGAACATAAACTTTCAGGCCACGCTGAATTCATTAATGCCAATACAGTTCAAGTCAATAATCAAACCTATCAAGCAAAAAACTTTATCCTCGCGGTAGGAACAACACCGAATATCGATAAAAAATTAAAAGAAAAACTCGGAGACCAGCTCATTTCCACCGATGATATCTTTGAATTGGAAAAACTGCCCGAGTCATTGGCCGTGATCGGAAGCGGGGTTATTGCGGTCGAACTGGCCCAAGCAATGCACCGCCTAGGGGTGAAAACGCATATTTTTGCGCGAAGCCGGAAAATTGGTATACTCAGCAGCCCTGCTTTGCAGCGACTTGCTCAAGACGAATTATCAAAAGAGCTGAATATTCATTTTGAAGCATTGCCAAACGAATATAACAAAACAGAAGTCGGCATAACGCTCAGCTATGAAGAGAATAGTCAACAATATCATTTAAATGTGGATTATGTTCTTAGCGCCACAGGGCGAAAAAGCTTATTAAATACACTTCATTTAGAGCAGATTGATCCATCATTTAATGATCTCCAAAATCTGCCTATCGACCCAAAGACCAAACAGCTTTCGGACTATCCTATTTATATTGTTGGAGATGCATACACCAACACCCCCATTCAGCATGAAGCTGCACATGAAGGGAAATATGCCGTCAAAAATATTATGGAATTTGGAAAAGCAGCGGATCTGAAAACCCTCTCCCCCTTAGGTATTGTTTTCAGTTCACCAGAAATGGCGACTGTTGGACAAAGCTATAAAATGCTTATCGATAAGAAAACTGAATTTGTCACAGGATATATTGATTACGCTAAACAAGGGCGTGCAATGGTCAATGCCAAAAATCAAGGCGCTGCCGAAGTTTATGTCGATATCAAAACACGCCGTATTTTAGGTTCTGAATTATTCTGCCACGAAGCTGAACATTTGGCGCATTTGCTGGCATGGGCGCTAGATGAGCGTTTAACAATCGATGATTTGCT
>JASLHF010000067.1 GCA_030152275.1 Acinetobacter sp.
TCTTTTAGAATGATTGCCATGAATGGAATCAACACTAAAGGAGTTAGGCCGCCAATTAAGAAAATGGTGTGCCAAGAAATATCTTTAAATAAAATCCCCATCCCGGCAACAAAGATTGCGCCCACCGGTAAACCGCAATACATTAAGCTATTCAGCTTGCCGCGGTTTGCTTCAGTGGCCTCATCACCCACTACCGAAATCATGGTCGGCATTGCGGCACCTAACCCCAGTCCAGTAAAGAAACGCGCCACATATAGAATTTCAGCGCTTGGCGCTAATGCAGTCAATGACATGAATGCACCAAAAATTGCAATCGAAAGCATCAGCACTTTCTTTTGACCTAAATAATCCGCTACACGGCCGCCAAAAAATGCGCCAAACAGCATACCAAAGACACCTAAACTAAATACATAGCCCATTTGAACTTGGTCTAATGAAAATGTCGCCGCGATTCCTTTTGCCGCGATTCCAGGCGCCTGAAGGTCAAAACCTTCAAAAAATGCGACCCAGAAACACAAAAATACCGTTAAAAATTTTTGCATTTTTCCAGTTTGTACTTGTGCCATGATCTAACTCCATCCGTAGTACACAGGCCGCCCTACGCAGCCTGCCCGTGCATTTTGGGATGAATCAGCACCAATAAACACCACTACAATGGTCGGATTAACGCTTTATCTTTGTTCAAGAATTTTACATATTTATAAGAAAAAGGTTGTATATCAATACACAACGCGTCTTAATGTTTTGCTTTAATCATAAATATCAATAATTTAAATAATTAAAAGCTTATAACTATACAACAATAGCAAAAACAGATAGCAGATAAATTCAACTGCTTATTTTTGCCAAAATTTCCATTTGCTTGGCTTCGGTCTTTTTTCCTCAATACGCGCCAAACCCGTAAGCGCCTCCTTATTCATTTGACCATAACAGCTTAAATATTCAGGATTAAGCTGCCCACCTACATATTCCGGCCACATGCTTTCTGAAGGCTTGCGCAAAGCGCGTTCATACCATTTTTGTGCAAGCGCCAAGCTTTGATAAAGTACAGGCCATTTTCATATAAATAGCCCATTTGATATTCCGCATAATAGTTTTTCTGATCTGCTGCTTTTTGAATCCAATAAGCCGCTTCTTCCAGATTTTTTTCAGTATATATCCCCCGCAAATACCAATCCCCAACTTGCGACTGTGAAGCAGCATCTCCCTTTTGAGCCTTTAATAGAAACAGCTTAAAGAATAGAGCTTTTGCTTCCGGCATGTGAAGCAAACTGTCAATATTGCGAATTTCTGCTGAAATTTGGTCAATCGAATAGCTAGCAGCATGATTGAGCGCATATTCAGCCCGATGAAGGGGGCTGTCCTGAGTAAATTGAGCAAGAAGCTGCGCCGCTTCCACCTGCATTTCAGCAATACCGTCAATACGAGAATTAATCACAATATTTAAATGCATTTTTGCTTTATCAAAATCTTGCGATACACCTCGGCCTTCAACATACATCCTGCCTAAACTTAAATCAGCCGCTATCACTTCTCCTGCAACTTGCTGATACAGTGCAACAGCCATATCCAGATCTTGAGGCACACCCAAACCATGTTCATATTTATCGGCTAAATTGTTTGTAGCAACTGGATTGCCTAGGTCAGAAGATTTTTGATACCAATAGACTGCTTGCTCATAATCTTGTGCTGTACCTATACCATCCTGATACATCCAACCTAAATGATAATACGCATTTGCCAAGGGGACTTGTTCCGTTTCAGGCGCCTGACTGGCAATTCGATGATATAGATATAGTGCTTTTGCTGGATGAATCACATGTTCTTTAATCACACCATAATTCGGATAGGATGGATGAACTAAAAAGCATTTTAAAGCACCAAATCGATAATATCCCGCCAGACCCAAAGTTGCCGCCCAACACCCTTCATAAGAAGACTGCTCCAGCAGCCGCAGACTTTCTGCCAAATCCTGCTCAACACCATGACCGCGCGCATAACAGCCCGCTAACTGGTATAAAGCAATACTGTCTTTTTTAGATGCCGCTTCTCGATACCACTTAAAGCTTCCCTCCAAACTTTTATTTAAGATACCGCCAATAAACAATTGCTGTCCCAATTGACACATGGCTGGGGTATAGCCAGACTGCGCAGATTTACGCAATAGATCAATGTACGTTTGAAACTCACGCTGTTGATATGCTTTATCAGCCAAATAGTATTGATAAATTCCTCGATATTGCTCTGCTTTGTGTTGAATACTCTGTGCAATCAATTCTCCATGCCCGGATTGCCGTTCCTCAAAAGCCTCAATTCTTTCAACAAGACCTAAGCTCTTAGATACATTACACAAAGGCAAGAACCATCTCGTTATAGAATATAAACCCGGTACATCTTTCATTAGTACAGGTTCAGAAGCTGCTTCTGGTTCATTTGACCGCTTCAACGCCCTGAGCATCAACATGGGTGATTCTGCTGAAAGCGGCATTAAATTAACCCCGACGACTTCTCCATCATTAGTTTTAGCCACATCCCAAACTTTCATTAAAGGCTGGTCAAATTGATAAAACCCATCACTTTGATTCAAGCAAATTACGACATCATTCGAACAAATCTCTTCCCCAGTTACATAATTCAAACTCATCTTTTTCTCAATTTTTATTCTACGGCCTAAATCATAGCCAAAAAAAATCCCGCATCAAGCGGGATTTCTCTATAAAACTTTAAATATTAAGCAGATTTTTTAGCATTGGCATTCTTACGAATTGTAATCATCACCAATTGAACCGCAGCAGGTGTCACTCCCGGAATACGGCTGGCTTGACCCAGAGTTTCAGGGCGAACATCTTTCAATTTCAAGGTAATTTCGCGTGAAAGACCCGAAACCACATCATAGTTAAAGTCTTCTGGAATACGTGTGTCTTCCAAACGCTTCATTTGCGCAACATCTTCTTGCTGACGGTTAATATAACCCGCATATTTCACCGCAATTTCAATTTGTTCACCAACAAATGCAGTCACTTCAGAATCAGTCAGCTCTGCAATTTGTGCAAAATTGATATTTGGGCGTTTCAGCAAATCAATTGCATTCGTTTCTTTTGACAGGTCTTCACCTGTCATTTCAATAAATTTTTTGCCTAATGGATTGTTTGGAGCTGCCCACAAATGCTGTAAACGGCCTTTTTCAGTTTCTACCGCTTCCATTTTTTGGCAGAACGAATCCCAACGCGCATCGTCTACCAGACCCATTTCACGGCCAATCGCAGTTAAACGCTGATCTGCATTATCTTCACGCAGCATCAAACGGTATTCCGCACGAGAGGTAAACATACGGTACGGTTCTTTCGTGCCCAAAGTAATCAGGTCGTCAACCAATACGCCCATGTACGCCTCATCACGTTTAGGCGTCCATTGTTCTTGATCCCATGCACGGCGTGCAGCATTCAAGCCAGCAAGCAAGCCTTGCGCACCCGCTTCTTCATAACCTGTTGTACCGTTAATTTGACCTGCAAAATACAGGTTATTAATCGATTTGGTTTCTAAAGAGAATTTCAAAGATTGCGGATTGAAATAATCATACTCAATTGCATAACCTGGACGCAAAATGTGCGCATTTTCCATACCGCGGATTGAGCGAACCAATTCAAACTGCACATCAAATGGCAATGACGTTGAAATACCATTTGGATAAAGCTCATGCGTATCCAAACCTTCTGGCTCAAGGAATACTTGATGCGAATCTTTATCTGCAAATTTATGAATCTTATCTTCAATGGATGGGCAGTAGCGTGGCCCCACACCTTCAATCACACCGGTATACATTGGTGAACGGTCTAAACCGCCACGAATGATGTCATGAGTTTTTTCATTGGTATGGGTGATGTAACAGTTGATTTGTTCCGGATGCATAGACGCATCACCCATGAACGACATAGTCGGAGACGGGAAATCACCCGGCTGCGCTGTCATTACAGAGAAATCTACTGACCGAGCATCAATACGCGGCGGTGTACCTGTTTTTAAACGGCCCACTGGCAAGTTCAATTCACGCAGACGCGCAGCCAATGAAATTGATGGAGGATCGCCCGCACGGCCGCCTGAAGCATTATTCAAGCCCACGTGAATTACACCGCCCAAGAATGTGCCTGTAGTTAACACAACAGTTTTCGCATCAAAGCGGATACCCATTTGGGTCACAACACCTTTAACAGTATCGCCTTCCACAATTAGATCATCAGCCGCTTGCTGGAAAATATCTAAATTCGCTTGGTTTTCTAATGTATGGCGAATCGCCGCTTTATAACGGATACGATCAGCCTGCGCGCGTGTTGCACGTACAGCCGCGCCTTTACGTGAGTTTAAGATACGGAATTGAATACCGCCTTTATCGGCAGCTAAAGCCATTGCGCCGCCTAAGGCATCAATTTCACGTACTAAATGTGATTTCCCAATACCGCCAATCGCCGGATTACAGCTCATCTGCCCTAAAGTTTCGATATTGTGAGTCAACAACAACGTCTGTCGCCCCATACGCGCCGCAGCAAGAGCAGCTTCTGTGCCCGCGTGACCGCCGCCGATAACAATGACATCGTAAACTTTAGGATAATGCATAGTGGTAATGGAAGAATTAAAAAATGAATGACCAAAGATTATAGCAAATCTTCAGCAATAAGTTGACTGAATAAGTCGTTTTTCTTAATTCCACATCATATTCGATAACCGCTCTAAGCCAGCTGATTTCGCATCCTTTGTAATGCGCATTTGCATAACGATGCAAAATGAAACAATTTTAAAGTAAAAATTACTCGATCTGGGTTGTTTTATTCTGTCTATTTTTTATGCTTTTACATGATTACATGAGAAACCATAAGGACAACAATCATGAATAAAAATGTTATTCTGTCTTCGATTCTCTGCGGTTTATGTATGGCGTCATTTGCAGCCACTGCAAATGATAAAGTTGAAACAGTTTACAATGCGCAGCGCTACCAGCAAGTATGTAAAGGCAAAACTCAAGGCGCGCCTGTCAGCTTTGCATACCGCGGCATTATCTGGAATGGTACATGCGAGCCTCAATTCTTCGCATCAGGCAAAACCGCAATTAACGGTGATGAAGCCGAACTTCTAAAAGCCTGTTCAAACGGCGCAGTAACGACCGCAGTAATTAATGGCACTGAAGTGCGCGGTAAATGCGCATTAGGCTTTACGCCTCCGATGCCAAAACAATAGCAACACAATGTTTTAACATAGTCCTAAATATTTAAATTAAGTGGGTAAAATTGCTGAAATTTTACCCACTTATTTATTGCTAATTTAAAAATTTTGTTTACACTAAAAAACATAAAATAGGCAATATAATAAAAAGGAAAGTCCATGGATTCGGGTTTATTTGCTTTTTTTCTGCCCGTTACTCTTGCTTTAATGATGATGGGACTTGGATTAGAACTCTCAATTAAAGACTTTATGCGTGTGGGGCGCTATCCAAAAGTTATTTTTTTAGCATTATTTACACAACTAATTTTTTTAGTTTTAATTGCTTTTTTAATCTGTAAAGTCCTAAACCTTCACCCTTTACTTTCTATCGGCCTCATGCTCTTAGCCGCCTCACCCGGTGGCCCTACTGCAAACCTTTTCAGTTATATTTTCAAAGGCGACGTTGCGCTAAACATCACGCTGACAGCCCTTAACTCTGTAATTTGCACGTTTACACTGCCATTTATTGTCAATTTATCTATATTACATTTTTTAGGTGACAATACCGCAATAGGCATGCCAATTGAAAAAATCGTACAGGTATTTTTCATTATTTTTATTCCAGTTTGTATGGGCATGTTTATCCGCTCGGTTATTCCCGGCCTGGCTTGTCAGCTAAACCGCCCTATGCGCTTAACCTCTATTTTCTTTCTCACCGGCATTTTCATATATGCCCTATATAGAGAAAAAGAAAATGTGATGCTGTATTTCTCTGATGTTGGGGTTGCCACCGCCATTTTCTGTTTTACCAGCTTATTTACCGGCTATCTTGTCCCGCATTTAGCTCGAATCCCTGAACGCCAAGCGCGCGCATGCACATTTGAGATTGGCATTCATAACACTGCAATTACACTAACAATTGCGTTATCTGTATTGTCAAACACAACCATCGCCATTCCTGCAGGGGTTTACACTATTATCATGTACTTTTTTGCCCTTTTGTTCGGACTGATCTTAATGCGCAAATCTAAAGCACCCTATGATCAGAGACTAGATGAAGACGAGTTTAAAGTAGACATCAGCCATTAAATTAAAACTTTTAACAAGCAATCAGCCATTGCCAAACGGCATTCATGTTTAACTCATACCCCACCCATAACACTTATTAATAAAAACAATAATTTAAAAAAATTTGCAGGAATTCAGATTAATCATGAAACATGACTTTTAGTCTATAGAATAGTTTTAAGATGTAATGGGCTGCATCAAGAAATACAAGCACTAAACATTTTTTAGCAAATGCAGTTTTTTTAAATCACGCAATTCATTTAGTGACTTTGCCGATCCCACACTTTTTCAACGCCCAAAATCACACATTGCTCATTAAAAATGACGACTGACGTAAAAGTGAACAGCTTTATTTTCATTCATTTTAAAATGCTATAGGCGCGCCGAATAGAGTTCCGCTACAATAGCTATTTTACATAACAAATTTAGGTTTTCCCGTGAAGTGGCTACAAATTCATATTACTGTTGATCAAGCGCAGGTAGATTTTACTGAAACCCTGCTCAACTCTCTGGGTGCGGTCAGTGTAACTTTAGATGATGCTGAGAATCAGGAACTGCTTGAGCCGCTTCCAGGTGAAACTCCGTTATGGAACAAAGTGATTGTCACCGGCATCTATGCGCAGGAAGACGGCGAAGAAATTGATGTAGAGGCATTAGAAACATTTATAAAGGCACAGTTGCCAGATGTCTTAATGCGCAGTGAATTTATCGAAGATCAAGAGTGGGAACGCACTTGGATGGATGCATATGAACCTATCCAAATTGGCGAAAAATTCTGGATCGTACCTGAATGGATGGAAGCGCCAGAAGTTGATGCAGTTAACATCAAGCTCGATCCAGGTTTGGCATTTGGTACTGGCAACCACGCATCAACCTTCCTTTGCCTTCAATGGCTGGGGCAAACAAACGTGAAAGATAAAATCGTGATCGACTATGGATGCGGTTCAGGTATTTTAGGCGTAGCGGCTTTACTTCTAGGCGCCAAAAAAGTTTATGCCACTGATATTGACCCTCAAGCTGTACATGCGACTCAGCAAAACGCCGAATTAAATGGCGTGCTAGATAAGCTGTATGTTGGACTGCCTGAAGAATTCAACGCTGAATTCAGAAGCCAGCAAGCAGACGTTTTATTGGCAAATATTTTAGCAGGCCCACTTATGGCGCTGGCTCCTGAGTTTTCAACCCTAATTAAACCAGAAGGCGAATTTGCGCTTGCAGGTGTAATTGAAGAACAAGTCGCTGATGTCTCTAACATTTATTCACAATATTTTGATATATTAGATGTTGCACATCGCGACGAACACTGGTGCCGAATTTCCGGAAAACGTCAACCGCATTAATTGAGTTTGCCTTAGCATTTATGAGCGATAAAAAAACTGCATGCCCATCTTGCACAACTGTTTATAAAGTAACAGTTGCGCAGCTGACCGTTTCGCAAGGCATGGTCTGTTGCCCTAAATGCTCAACTTCATTTAATGCGCTTAGCTATTTAGTTGCAGATCAGCTGAACACAGATGCTGAATCTGCAGCTGAATCGCAGCATAACCGTACTATCCGCCTAAATACACCCGGTTTAAATTTAAACGGTACTAAATTCAACTTTCAGCACATCCCTGCCTATGGTTTAGAGGAATCACGCCAGCTGCTAAAAATTTTTGATGACAAAGTCGAAAATTCCAATATTGACCTTAAAACTTATCTGAATAATTTAAATTATTTCAGCACAGAACCGATTGGCAATTTCCCCGCAGTAAATTGGACAGAAAATTCCGAACTAGACAACAAGCGCCACTCCATTAGCTTTATTCTCTGGATTGTAGTAAACGCATTATTAATCAGCTTACTGCTATTCCAATTTTTTTGGTTTAATCCGCAATACCTCAAAAAAAGCCCGATTATGTCTAAAGCCTTCAATACAGTATGTGAAGTATTTAACTGTGAAAAGCTTGAAGAAAAATATGATCTAATTACCACTAAAAAAATTAAGATCCGCGCTGTCGGCGATCAAGAAGTCGAATTTAGCGGGCAGCTAATCAATTATCATGATCACAGTTTAAACTTACCCATCATCCGTGTTCACTTAGAACTTAATGGAGCAGAAACGGCCGTATTCACTCTTCATGCTGATGATTATTTACACAACAGCCTATCGGGAATTCAACGTATTCCATCAAATAGTCCATTCGAATTTGATTTTAAACTGCCAAAGAATCGAAAAAGCTTCAATAGCTACGATTTAGAAATAATTCGGCCATAGATTGAAAAAAACTATAAAAAAAAGCAAAAAAACTTAAAAAAAATGCAGTTTTCTTGCTCACTTTTTCTAAGACAATGGTATGATACGCGCCACGAAAGCTTTGCACTGCAAACTCCTCACTAAATTTTCAATACAAATATGATCGAGCACAATGCGCTTTATTTAATAATGCGTATAGAGCAGATTTTTTTGTTTGATTTTTCCGTGTAACAAATATTAATCTATTGTTACGCTTAAATTTCAACCAATTTATTGAGTTGTGGCAATCTAAAGCTAAATTGCAATGCACAAGTTTTAGAACTTTAGTTTTAGGATCTAAAACTAAGTTCATTGAATTTATAGACCACTTTTTTATCACTTTACCCAAGTGATACCTGATTTTTTCGGATTAATTCGCATGAATAGCAAATCTCCTATTTTTACTGCACAATCTGATGTTGCTCTTCGTATTCACGTAGATCGCGCAGTTCGTCATTACTTTGCTCAGCTGCAAGGCGAACAGCCTTCTCAGGTGTATGACATGGTGCTGGCAGAAATGGAGAAACCTCTTTTATCTGTAGTTCTCGAGTATACACGCGGCAATCAAACCCGTGCTGCTGAAATTCTCGGCTTAAACCGCGGTACTTTACGTAAAAAGTTAAAAGCTCACGGTTTAATGAGTGAATAAATGATAAAATGCTCACGGCTTACGTGGGCATTTTTTTTAACCTGCATTTAGCCTTTTTGTTTTAATTTGTTCCTTGAAAACTGTGACGAAGATCATGACTATTAAACGCGCTTTAATCTCTGTGTCTGACAAGACTGGTATTGTTGAATTTGCACAAGACCTTGCTGCTCTTGGGGTAGAAATTTTATCAACTGGCGGTACATACAAATTGTTGAAAGACAATAATGTGGCTGTTGTTGAAGTTTCAGAGCACACTGGTTTCCCAGAGATGATGGACGGCCGTGTAAAAACGCTTCACCCGAAAATTCATGGCGGTATCTTAGCTCGTCGCGGTCTAGACGAAGCTGTGATGGCTGAACACAACATCGATGCGATCGATTTAGTTGTTGTTAACCTCTATCCGTTCGCTGCGACCGTAGCTAAGCCAAACTGCTCACTTGCAGATGCGATTGAAAACATCGACATCGGCGGTCCAACCATGGTTCGTGCTGCTGCGAAAAACCATGCATCTGTAGGTATCGTCGTTAACGCTGCTGATTATGCAACTGTTGTTGAAGAACTAAAAGCCAATGGCGCTTTATCTCATGCAGCGCGTTTCGACTTGGCGGTTAAAGCATTTGAACATACTGCACAGTATGACGGCATGATCGCTTCTTACTTAGGCGCTCGCGTAGGTAAAGAAGAAGGCGAAGCAGATAAATTTGCGCGTACTTTCAATACTCAATTAAATAAAGTTCAAGACTTACGTTACGGTGAAAACCCGCATCAATCTGCTGCATTCTATGTAGAAGACACTGCGACTGAAGCGTCTGTTTCAACTGCGAAACAGCTTCAAGGTAAAGAACTGTCTTATAACAACATCGCAGATACTGATGCAGCACTTGAATGTGTTAAATCATTTGCTAAACCTGCATGTGTTATCGTTAAACACGCGAACCCATGTGGCGTAGCAGTATCTTTAGACGGTATTCAAGCGGCTTACGATCTTGCTTATGCAACTGACCCTGAATCTGCATTCGGCGGCATCATTGCATTCAACCGTGAATTAGATGTTGCAACTGCACAAGCAATTGTTGACCGTCAATTCGTTGAAGTGATCATTGCTCCTAGCATCGCTGATGGCGTACTTGAAGTAACTGGCGCGAAGAAAAACGTACGTGTATTGGTTTGCGGCGAACTTCCTGCAATCACTGAACGTAAAGCTCAGCTTGACTATAAACGCGTAAATGGCGGTCTGTTAGTTCAGGATCAAGACTTAGGCATGATCACTAAAGACGACCTTAAAGTTGTGACTAAACGTGCGCCAACCGAAGCTGAAATTGATGATTTAATCTTTGCTTGGAAAGTTGCGAAATACGTTAAATCAAACGCAATCGTTTATGCAAAAGGCCGTCAAACAATCGGTGTCGGCGCAGGTCAAATGAGTCGTGTAAACTCTGCACGTATCGCTGCGATCAAAGCTGAACATGCTGGCTTAGTGGTTGAAGGTGCTGTAATGGCGTCGGACGCATTCTTCCCATTCCGTGATGGTATTGATAACGCTGCGAAAGCAGGTATCAAATGCATTATCCAGCCGGGTGGTTCTATGCGTGATGAAGAAACCATTGCTGCTGCGGATGAAGCAGGCATTGCGATGGTATTCACAGGCATGCGTCACTTCCGTCATTAATTGATTAAAAGTCGTATTTATTAATCCCCCTAAATCCCCCTTTGTAAAAAGGGGGACTTTTCACGTAAGAAACCTTGATTTTCAAGCGTGATCCCCTCCCTTTTTAAAGGGAGGTCGGGAGGGATTTTATTCTTTTGAGGGATTTTTAGATGAATATTTTAGTTTTGGGTAATGGCGGTCGTGAACATGCATTGGCATGGAAAATCGCGCAAGATGACAAAGTCGCAAAAGTATTTGTAGCACCAGGTAATGCCGGTTCTGCAACAGAAAATAAATGCGAAAATGTTGCCTTAAATATTTTAGACAATGTAGCGATTATCGACTTTGCCAAAAATAATGCGGTTGATT
Organism: Acinetobacter sp.; assembly: GCA_030152275.1. Classification (GTDB taxonomy): domain Bacteria; phylum Pseudomonadota; class Gammaproteobacteria; order Pseudomonadales; family Moraxellaceae; genus Acinetobacter. The sequence goes on from JASLHF010000067.1 coordinate 11,203, forward strand.
TAATCATCGTTGGCCCTGAAGCACCGCTTGTAAATGGTGTAGTAGATGCCTGCCGCGAAGCTGGTGTGAAAATCTGGGGTCCAACTCAATTTGCTGCGCAGCTTGAAGGCTCTAAAGCTTTTGCAAAACACTTTTTAAAGCGCCATAACATTCCAACCGCTTTCTATGACGTATTCACAGAAGTAGATGCGGCTAAAGCATTTGTTGAAAAAAATGGTGCGCCAATCGTAATCAAGGCTGACGGCCTTGCTGCGGGTAAAGGCGTAATCGTTGCGATGACCAATCAAGAAGCATTTGATGCGATTGATGACATGTTAGCGGGCAACAAATTTGGTGATGCAGGCTCACGTGTCGTGATTGAAGAATTCCTTGCGGGTGAAGAAGCATCGTTCATTTGTATGATTGATGGCGACAACATCTTACCAATGGCAACTTCACAAGATCACAAACGTATTTTTGAAGGCGACCAAGGTCCAAACACGGGTGGTATGGGTGCTTACTCTCCTGCGCCTGTTGTGACTGCTGACGTATTTGAAAAAACCATGAATGAAGTGATGCGTCCTACCGTTGAAGGTATGAAAGCAGATGGTCATGTCTACACAGGTTTCTTATACGCGGGCCTCATGATTGATGAACAAGGCCAACCGAAAGTGATCGAGTTTAACTGTCGTTTTGGCGACCCTGAAACTCAACCGATCATGATGCGTTTAAAATCATCACTTGTTGATTTGGTTGAAGCAGGTATTGCGGGTAACTTGCCAAAAGAAGCTGAATGGGATGAGCGTAAAACTGTAGGTATCGTACTTGCATCTAAGGGCTACCCTGAAACTTCTAGCAATGGTGATGTGATTTCAGGTTTAGACACTGAAATGACTGATGCTAAAGTTTTCCATGCAGGGACTAAAGTCAATGAAAATGGTGACATCGTAACTGCTGGTGGTCGTGTTCTTTGTGTAACTGCACTTGGTAATACGATTGGTGAAGCTCAAGCTAAAGCTTTAGAGCTTTGCCAAAAAGTGACTTTTGCTGGTGTTCAATACCGTAAAGATATTGGTTACCGCGCAATTGCACGTGAAAATGCTTAATCATTCATTTGATTAGGTAAAAAACCCCGATTCGTTCGGGGTTTTTTTATAATATATAGCTCAAATAATGGCTTTTATTATCTATATCCATGATTAAAAATACACTTTTATAGAGGTTCTTTAAGATAATTTTTAAGTCGATTTTGTACTAATTTTTCAGTTAAATTATCTTTATAGCTAAAATAGATAATCTCTATTCCATTTGCTTTACTGAGTTGAAGCTTTTCCTTATCCCTTTGCTTTGTCCGTTTTAAACCTTCTTCTCCACCGAATAAATCGACAGCAAGATAGTGTTGTTGCCCTTGGTACTCAATCGCTAAATTTAGCTCTGGGATATAGACATCAAACCTTTGTCGACTCAACCAACTTGGTGATGCTTCTCTTTGAACCATATATTGAGGAAATAGCAGATTGATGTAGTTAAACAATAAGGTTTCATTAACCCACCTTTCACCTATACGCGCTACACCTTTTAATTCTCTAATATGGTTTTCTGCTTCCCTTTCACTAATACCTTCTTGTATTGAGTGCTTTGTAATATATGCACCATATCTTCCTTTGAATACAGAACCTCCAAATACTAAGTCTGAATTTGTGTTAGTGCAAATGTGACAAATCAATTCTTTAAATGACTGCTTTTCTAATGCATTTTTAAGATGAATATGTCTTACCATTAAACCATTCTGCTCTCTAAATATTGCATCTTTAAAACATAAGCAAAAGAAACTTTCACCGGTCACTTTGTTATAGAAAGTTTGCCGCCATTCATAAAAGCCTAATTTTGATGGTAATAAACTTTTTGGTGGTGTCATTCGTGAATTAAGCTTTGTTAACAATGCTTGTGGGAATTCAACGGAAAGAAGCCGTATTGATGTTTTGCTTTTGGTTTTCATTTTTGTATTTTTGATATTGTACTTCCTTGTAACGCCCCCTCCATACAGGAAATCACATAATAAAATAAATGAAGGTAGTTTAACGTCCGTAACCTCTAGATCTGTGACCTTATCACTGTGCAGCTCAAATTGAAGATAAGGGATTATCATTTTCCCTTTATCTATATACTCTTTCAGTGATAAATGATCATCATAGTATTCAAATGGGTAGTTATGCTTTATGTCGGTTATTAAGACTGAATCCGGAGTACTAAAAAAGTGAATAAGAGCTTCATATAAATCTTCAAAAACTGTTGTTTTTTCCCGCTCAAGATTCTCTTGGCATAATTCGAGAAATTCATCCTCAGAAAATTTGTATCGCAACTCCATATTTACTCCTTATCAACTAAATATAAGTAAAAGCCTATTAAGATTAGCTCATCAAATTACATCTTCCAAAAAAATTATTCACTTATGTCAATTCCATCCTCATGTAGACTATAAAATATTTACTTTAATCTCAGTTAGAAAACCCCCATACAAATTAATATTTAATATGCATCTTTTCATTCAAACCCCTCGCCTCATCCTCCGCCAATGGCAAAACTCCGACACTGCCCCATTTATCCAAATGTGCGCAGATGATGACGTCATGCGCTATTTTCCTAAAAAGCTCGATGCGGCTGAAGCCACTGCATTTATGCAACGTATC
>JASLHF010000166.1 GCA_030152275.1 Acinetobacter sp.
GTGAGTCTCGCCAGTAGCTTGGTCTACAGTTAATGCATTCTCGGTTAAAGCGTCATGTGAACGGCGCATGTCACGGCGAGAGCGACTTTTACGGTTTTGCTGAACGGCCATGATGGCTCCTTACAAAGATCGAAAAAATGGATCAGAACAAATTCGATTGTCTTATACTTGAGAGTATAACACAAAAATTAGTTAAGTTTACCCTTCAAACCTGCCAAAACATCAAACGGGTTATCCCGCTTTTCTTCAGCAGCCTCTTGAACGGCAGGCTGATGCTTATGTTCACAAGCGTCATGCTTAGGAGACAGCGGCACCAGCAATAACAATTCATCCTCTATCAGCGCAAGTAAATCAGCGGTTGCAGGCGCATCATATGTGCCTTTAACTGTTGCTTCACTTTCACCTAAAACGATGAAATCAGCATCCTCATCCAAGCGCTCTATCAGTGACTCGTCATCCACGAGCGCCAGATGAAAATCTGAAACAAGCTCAACTTCAACCGCGCCTAAACAGCGCTGGCATTCCATCGGAACTTTGGTTTCAGCATGGCCATCCAGCCAAACAACGCGATGATAAGCATCCATTGATAGCTTACAGTCTATACTGACCAATTGATCATCAATTGATCCAACAGCTTCACGGGCAATGCGAACAAAGCGGGATAATGGCAGGGTTCCTGTCCATTTAAAGCCTTGTTCGGCCCATTTAAACGGCTCAATCTGTGCCGGAAAGGTATTTGCTGACATAATTAAGGCGGCAATTCTACAAATTCATCAGTACTCTGTCAAAGATTAAGATACAATTTTGCACTTATTTAGACAGACCATTTGGGTAATTTAAGTCATGCATCTGTTGCAGCCGCAAACAGAAGTGAATGTTTCATCACTTGTGAGCACACTTTCAACCGCCGATTCTGACATTTCAGCCAAGCCAGTGCAACTCTCGCAATGGGCCAAATTATCGGCAGAACCGGATCAGGTCGATTGGCTCATCTTACACTTTAATCACTGGTTTTCCCACTTAAATGTCATTTTAGTCAAAGGCGATTTTGAACCTGAATATTTTCCTTCAGAGGACAGCGCCCCTGCCCGCATTCAATTTGCGCATGGTTTCTTTAACAGCGCGCTGCATGAAATCAGCCATTGGACCATTGCTGGCGAAAAACGCCGCCTGCTGCCGGATCTTGGCTATTGGTATGCGCCTGATGGACGCACTGCAGAACAGCAAGCCTTATTTGAACAAGTGGAAATTAAGCCGCAAGCGATTGAATGGCTTTTTGCACAGGCTTTTGGACGTAAATTCCGCGTATCGCTGGATAATTTAACCGGCGACAGCGGAGATGGCGCCGCCTTTAAAGACAATGTTTATGCCCAGCTGCAGCGTTATTTTTCTGGTGAAGCCATCCTCCCGCGCGATGCAAAACATTTTATTCACTGCATCTGCGTCTGCACCCGGAATGGCAATTTATTACAGCCACATGAATTTAACCGTGAAATGCTTGATTAAATTATACAAATTGACTGAATTTCACATTGCATAATATGCACGCGCACCACCATAATTGGCGCTTAAGCCCAATAATAAGAGGAATACGATATGTTGCATTTAAGAATACATCCGGAAAATCCTCAGCCCCGCTTAATTACTCAAGCGGTTGAACGCATTCGCGCTGGCGATGTCGTGGTCTATCCAACGGATGGCGCTTATGCGATTGGCTGCCAGATCGGCAATAAAAATGCGATGGAGCGGATTGCGCAAATCCGCCAGCTCGACGCCAAGCATCAATATGCCATTATTTGTGCCGATTTATCTGACATTGCCACTTATGCCAAAGTGGACAATGCCATGTACCGTTTATTGAAAAATAATACACCTGCGGTGACCACCTTTATTTTACCGGCGACCAGCGAAGTGCCGCGCCGTTTAATGCATCCTAAAAAGAAAACCATTGGTTTACGTATTCCCAGCAACCCGATTTGCCAATTGTTACTTAAAGAACTGGGCGAACCCTTACTGACTTCCACCTTAATTTTGCCGGGTCAAAATGAACCGATTGATGACCCTTATGAAATTGAGCTGCAAATTGGGAAACGCATTGACGTCCTGATTGACGGTGGCTTAGGCACCCTAAATACCACCAGCATTGTCAACCTTGCTGGCGATTATCCAGAAGTCATCCGGCGCGGCGTGGGTGATGTCAGCGCTTTTGAATAACCATTCAAATAATCTGCACAACACTCAAAGAGAAGCATTGAATATGGATTTATTTCACATCCTGCTGAACATTCATCTTTTTAATGCCAATGAGATCATTTATGCAGCTGAGCCTTGGACACCAGAATCCGAGGCTCAAGTCATCCTTGAGCCAGCCGAAGGCATCCTTCGCATTGTCAGCGATGATTTAATTTTCGAGTATTTTTTAGACATAGCCTCCGCCCGAAAACTTTTGCATAACAGTCAGCATTCAAACCTTTGCATGCGCGATCAGTGCCTGCATATAATTGAATATGCTCTGCGCAATACTTAGAAACTTAGAAGCCTAAGGGTTTAAAGACAGATCAGCCGTTTTATGCTGCTGATACAGCTGCCTAAAATCCTGCAAACGGACTTTCTGCTGTCCATTCGGATCAAAATTTTCTGCCTGCAGCCAAGCCTGAAAAGCTTGGCTTAATTCAGGCCACTCCTCATCAAGTATAGAAAACCAAGCGGTATTGCGGCTGCACCCTTTAACCACATAATGCTGACGAAACAGCCCTTCATACTGAAAGCCGAAACGCTGCGCAGCCCGTTTAGAGGGCGCATTCAGATCATCACATTTCCATTCGACCCGCCGGCAGCCTGCTTGAAAGCAGGCGTCGAGCAGCAGATAAATAGTTTCTGTGGCCGCCTTGGACTGCTTCATGCAATGAGAAAAATACAGATTGCCAATTTCTGCAACCCCATGCGCAGGCTGAATATTCAGCAGAGCCGCCCAGCCCAGCGCTTGCCCATTTGCTTTAATTAAATAATGTATTGAGTTCTGAAACCCAAAACTGCGCAAAAGATCCGCTTTTAAACTTTCAGCAGGCCATCGGCAGATATGACAAATAGGTCCAGCAGGAGCTGTCCGGCTCTGTATCTACACAATTCCATAACTGAGCTATTGCGTCCGAACCTAAGGCTTCCGCAGTAAATGGCAGCAAGCACACATAGTTTCCCTGCAAAATTTGCGGTTGCATATTCTGCTGAAGCCCTACTGCCGGCATGCCTACCGTTTGGCCAAATTGGTTTTTACGAGCTTGCTGAAAATTTTTCATGGCGCCATTTCCTAACCGCGGTTTATAGATCAATCCTAAGCATTACTGCATTTTGCTTTTATTTTGTAATAATCAGATCCCAATATATGCCTAATTCACAATTCATCTGAATACTTCGCTTCTCAATATCTTTTGCCTTTTGACAGATGGATACCATGCAATACACAAACGCAAGCAATCACTGCGGTCTTTTTATATTTGACGAATAATCATGTTTTACCGCGCATTTAATCCAATGCGCTTCTATGTTTGCGCCAATTTAATCTCGATCAGTGCAGCATTTCACTGCCAATATCAACAAGCAGGATGCTAGCCACTCTTAATGGCGCCATTCATCAAATAAAAAGATGAGAGAAACCAACAGACTCCGATCCAATACAGCCTTAGCGGCAAAATCCGTATTCGGCAATATATACATTTCAAAGCGCTATAAAACTGTTATTTATAGCTATTTCTTCCTTAATTTGAGCATGCATATGCACAATAAATCAACAGATATTACGCTTTATGCAGCGACTCCCTATTCTTTTTAAGGTTTTTTTGATGAATTACGCCCAGTGTGATTTATTTCGGTGCAGTTTTGCTTTAGACTACGCCCCTACATTATCTTTGCTTTTTCTCATCATATGCGCGCGGATGCGTTTCAGAAGTGATTTGAACTAGCTTTCATGCTTTTGAAAATTCGCGTGGCCTATAACTGCAATGAATCAAAATATCCAGGAACCTTTGGAGCAATCTGCACACATCCGTGTTTTGGATGAATGGCAAGATACCCTTCCCGAAGATCTCTACATTCCGCCTGCAGCATTTGAAATTCTATTAGAACATTTCGAAGGTCCGCTCGACTTTTTAATTTACCTCATTCAAAAAAACGGCTTTGACCTGCTCCAAGTCGACATTGCTCCTATTGCATCTCAATATTTATCTTATATGGATGCGATGAAAACGCTGAATATAGAATTGACTGCAGACTATATGGTCATGGCCGCCCTGCTGGCCGATCTAAAATCACGCCTATTGCTGCCAAAACCGAAGAATATGGCCGCTCCAGAAGATGATCCAAAACAAGACTTAATTGACCGGCTGGAAAACTATCTGCGCATCAAGCAGGCCGCAGAACGTTTAGGCCAAATGACCGTTTTAGAACGCGATACGTTTGAAACCAATGTGGCTTTAGGCCATGTTTCATTCAGTAATGACGGCTATGATGCCAGCCTGCTGCGTGATGCGATTCTTTGCGTATTTAACCGCCCGGAACCCGTTGTTCATCAAATTTTGCAAGAGCCCGTCCTGCTGGAAGAGCGTATTGCCTATATTGAACAAAAATTGGAAAGCGGTGAAGTTTTAAAATTCGAAGCATTGCTAAAACCCAGCCAAGGGCGCATGGGCATGGTGGTCACTTTTATGGCGATTTTAGAATTGACCCGCCAGCAAAAAATTCAAATTATTGCGTCTGGTGTTGAAGCGCCGCTGGCTATTCAAGGAGCCCAGCATGAGCAATGAGATGAATTATGAATTAAATCTAGATGCTGCGCCTCAGCCGGAAGACACCCATGAAGTGCTCATGCAGCTGGAAGCCATTATTTTTGCCAGCGATACTGCTGTATCTGTGGCGCGTCTGAAAGAAGCTTTTGAAGGGCGCTATACGAAAACTGAAATCCGCCAGTTCCTGCAGCAGCTGGGGCTGCTGCAGCATGGCCGTTCAATTGAATTGGTGGAAACGGCACAAGGTTTCCGTTTTCAAGTTCGTTCAAAATATCGTAATATTATTGTACAGACATGGCCTGAGCGACCAACTCGCTTATCGCCATCATTGCTCGAAACGCTTGCAGTCATTGCATACCATCAGCCTGTAACCCGGGCGGATATCGAGCAGATTCGCGGAGTCACCAATAACAGTCAAATTTTACGCGCGCTGTTTGACTGGAACTGGATTAAAGAATCCGGTTTCCGAGAACTCCCAGGAAGACCTGCGTTGTTAGTTACAACGCCACACTTTTTAAATGCTTTTGGCCTTCACTCGTTAGGTCAATTGCCTCCCCTGCAGGATGCCAAGGAAGCTTTTATGGCCCTCGACGCGAATGCGCCGAAGTCATAAATAGGTGAACTGTTGATGATAATTTCTAAGGTTATGCTGTCATGAGTGAAAAATTGCAAAAAGTGCTTGCACGTGTTGGTTTGGGTTCTCGCCGTTATATGGAAGAAGTCATTGCTGCCGGCCGTGTCAGCGTCAATGGGCAAGTTGCCCAAGTAGGCGAACGCATTGAACCGGGAGATGAGCTTCGCATCGACGGCCGCAAAGTGCAGTTCCAGATTGAAGATGAAATCCGCCGCCGTGTGCTGATTTACTATAAACCAGAAGGCGAAATTTGCTCGCGCAATGACCCTGAAAACCGTCCGACCGTATTTGAGCAATTGCCGCAAATCACGGGCGACCGCTGGGTGATGGTGGGCCGTCTGGACATTAACTCAACCGGCCTTTTACTGTTTACCAATGACGGTGAATTAGCCAACCGCTTAATGCACCCATCGAATGAAATCGAACGCGAATATGCTGTACGTGTGATGGGGGAAGTAACACCACAGCTGAAAAACAATATGCTCAAAGGCGTAACACTGGATGATGGCCCTGCAAAATTTGAATCATTTACAGAAATTGGCGGTGATGGCATCAACCGCTGGTATCAAGTCGTGGTCAAAGAAGGCCGCAACCGTGAAGTGCGCCGTATTTTCGAATCTCAGGGCCTGAAAGTCAGCCGCCTGCTGCGTACACGCTACGGCACAGTAATTCTGCCACGTGAACTGCGTACTGGCCGCTGGATGGAATTGGATAAGCAAGATATTGATAACTTAACCAAATCTGTTGAGCTGAAACCGCGTCAAGGCACTGGCCTGTTTGGCATGGCAAAACGCCGCAATGAACGCATGCAGGACAAACCGATGGCAGCGCGCCGCGGCGGTTTCCTGCGCCAGCAGCGCCGTGACAATGAAGATGAAGGCCATCAAAAACCAGTCTTTGGCCGTGAACGCGAACGCCGTGATGATATGAATCAGTACGGTCAGCGTGACCGCCGTCAAAACAGCAATGGCAATCAAGGCACTTATGGCCAGCGCGAACGCCGTGATGAGAATTTTGGCAACCGTGACAACAGCCAGCGCCGCGATGACAATTTCGGCAACCGCGAACGCCGTGATGACAATGCGCCGCGCAAGCCTTACGGCACCAAAAAAGTGTTTAAGAAATTTTAATTTTTCGCACCATAAAAAAACCGCTCAATGAGCGGTTTTTTTATATTCACAGTTTGAACTTTTCAGCCCAACGATCACTTAGGATTCAAGTTTACGGCTGTGCAATAACCGGGATATCAATCCACAGCGCATCAGGAAAATGCTGCGCTAAATAACGTTTAAGAAAATCGGCCGTATCCTGCGAAATCAGTTTGTCCTGCGATTCATCATTTAAATTGTACGCCAGCGCATGCAGCTGAATACCGCGGCTTTTAAGCGCCTCTAAGCTTAAAATAGTGTGATTAATGCTGCCCAAGCGTCCAGAGCTGACCAAAATAACCGGCAATTGCTTTTGCGCCACATAATCAATCGTCAGCAAATCTTCGGTCAGCGGCACCATCAAGCCGCCCGCACCTTCAAGCAAAACGGCTTGGTAACGCTGCGCCAATTGCTGTGTGGCCTGTTCAATTTTATCAAAATCAATCTTGCGGCCATCAATATGAGCGGCCAAATGCGGCGAGGCCGGATAGCTAAAAATTTCAGGCATCGTCAGCTTGCTGGCATCTTCAGGAAACCAGCCCATTTGCATAATTTCACGGTGCTGTTCGATGTCTTCTGACACATCTGCATTGCCGGTTTGAATCAGTTTTTGCGTAATGGTTTTAATGCCTTGCGCATTCCACAGCTTTGCCAGATAGCCCGTGGTAAAGGTTTTGCCAATGCCGGTATCAATGCCGCTGATAAAATAAATAGGCGCTGTCATAGACTTCTCCGCACAATGCAATAAATTGGATGATAGCTCAATGCATATTGCGGCAAGCCCGCCGCATTGGGCTGTGAAAATTGCCGATACTCTTGATAAAACTGCGCCAAAGACTGTTTCGTCCAGCGGTGATTGGCTGATACCGCAGTGACGCCCGTGGCTTTCAAGTGCTGCAGCGCTTGACGCGGATGAGAAAAATGCAGGGTTTCCAAGCCTTCTGACAAGTGCAGAACCTCAAAACCCTGACCCTGCAAAATGCAGCGCAACTCTGCCAAACTCATATAATGCAGGCCTAGCCCAGTCAGCGCTTTAATTTCCTGCAGATTGCGCGGCCCAAAAGTCGAAAAGCAAAAATAGCTGTCCAGCTGCATCGCCTGATGCAGGCGCTGCAGCAGCGCCGGCAAATCACTCATCCACTGCAGCGCGGAACTCGATAAGACAAGGTCTAAATCAGGAGGCAAAGCCAAAGCTTCGATGTCGCCGATCAGCCAATCAATTTGTGTTGCCGGATATTCTGCGGCAGACACATGCTGCTGAATTTCTATATACAGATCATTCAGCGTTAAGTGTTCAACTTGCGCGCGCTGCAGCAGCAAATGCGTCAGACAGCCTGAGCCGCAGCCAATCTCTAGCGCATGCTGAAAATGCAGTTCAGGCAATTCATTCTGCATGAGCTGCATTAAATGCCCGCAGATTTTTTTTTGCACAATAGCATGCGCATCATAGCTCTGATGCGCCTTGGCAAAACGCTGTGCAACCTGAGTTTTTTCTATTTGGCATTGCTCTATTTTCATGTTTCAGCTCAAAGCAAAGCCGCCAGCTGATCTATTTCTGCAGCAGATATAGACGCCGTTAAAGAGATCCGCAAACGGGAACTGTGCTGCGGCACAGTGGGCGGGCGTACAGGCATAATATAAAAGCCTGCGACCTGCAGTGCTTTGGCTTTATCGACTGCTTTTTGAGACTCCCCAACAATCACAGGCACAATATGTGAACTGGATGGACAGTCATAGCCTTGAGATACAACCGCCTGCAGCAGCTGCTGACTCACCTTCTGCAAGTGCTGACGTTTTGCCTTCAGCTGAAGCACCTGCCGCAAAATAAAATCTGTCCATGCCATACAAATTGGAGGCTGTGCGGTACTAAAAATTAACGGGCGCATACTATTAATGAGAAATGCTCGAATAACAGGATGGCAAATCAGATAACCGCCTACGGAGGCCATGGCCTTACCAAAGGTTCCGACAAGAAGATCAATATCATCGATGGCATCATACTGTTCGGCACAGCCTAGCCCCTGTGCACCGCGCACACCAATGGCATGCGCTTCATCGACATACAGCATGACTTTTGAAAATTGTTTCTTTATTTGCACCAAAGCCGCTAAGTCAGTTTCATCGCCATCCATGCTAAAAATAGATTCTGTGACCACAATAATCCGCTCTATCGCCGCATCATCATGATATTTCTGCAGCAGCTGCGACAAATGCGCCAAGTCATTATGTCGGTAGCGCACATATTTGGCGGCAGATAAGCGGATACCGTCAATCATGCTGGCATGCACCAGTTTATCGGCCAAAATTAAGGTTTTGCTGTCGCATAGCGCAGGCAGAATCCCGATATTCATGTGATAACCGCTATTAAACAGCAGCGCAGCGCGGCCATGAAATGCGTGGCTCATACTGGCTTCCAGCTGTTCATATTGCGGAAAATTTCCAGTGAGCAGACGTGAGGACGATGCACTCATCCAGCGGGCTGCAGTAGGAGTTTCATCAAAAAACTGTTCGCGAAGCCGTTCATCAGAAGCCAGTCCTAAATAATCATTGGATGCCAAATTCAGCATTTGATGGCCATTAATAGAGATCATCTTCCCCTGCTGCACGCTAGCGCTAAATTGACGCAGGTTGCCCTGCTGCTTTAAGTCATCCAATTGCTGCGCATAGCGTTCGAGCAAATCTGTATTCATGCGCCCTGTCCCATCATCTTAATCACTTCAGCCATTTGCTCCAGCAGCGTACTTAATTGCGCATCCGTAATAATATACGGCGGCATCACATACACCAGCTTGCCAAATGGGCGGACCCAAATCCCGCGCTGAACAAATTCCTGCTGCAGCGTTTTCATATCTACATTAAATGAAAGCTCTACCACGCCTATAGCCCCCAGCACCCGCACATCCTGCACATGCTCCAGTACAGCTAAAGGCAAAAGCGCCTGCTGCAGCTGGCTTTGTATGCGCTGAATATTGGCCTGCCAGTCCTGCGACAGAAGCAGCTGTGTACTTTTCAGCGCTACCGCACAAGCCAAAGGATTCGCCATAAAGGTCGGACCATGCATAAATACACCAGCCTCACCTTGACTGATGGTTTCAGCAACATGCGTGCTGGTCAAGGTGGCGGATAATGTCATATAGCCGCCGGTTAGACCTTTGCCCATACACATAATGTCCGGTTCTACTCCCGCATGTTCCCATGCAAAGAGCTTGCCAGTCCGGCCGAATCCGGTGGCAATTTCATCAAAAATCAGCAGTACTTGGTATTTTTCACACAGCAGTTTAGCTTGGCGCAAATATTCAGGATGATAAAAACGCATACCGCCCGCGCCCTGTACAATTGGCTCTAAAATCAAACCGGCAATACTGGCATGGCGCTGCGCCAGCGTTTGCTCAAGCGCCGCAATATCCTGCGGATTCCACGGGGCATCAAAACCGGTTTGCGGCGCGGGCACAAAGATGCGGCTGGGCAAGCTTGAACCGAAAATCTGATGCATGCCGGTGACCGGATCGCAGACCGACATCGCATTCCATGTATCGCCGTGATAGCCCGAACGCGGGGTAACAAAATTGGTTTTTTCTTTTTGTCCAAGAGATGCCCAATACTGCACCGCCATTTTCAGTGCAACTTCTACCGCAACCGAGCCCGAGTCCGCATAAAAAATCTTAGTTAAATTCGGCGGCGTAATCTCTAAAAGCAGCTTTGCCAGCTGAATGGCAGGATCATGGGTCAGGCCACCAAACATGATATGTGACATGTTCTGTAGCTGGTCAGTCACCGCCTGATTAAGTTCTGGATGGTTATAGCCATGAATCGCGCACCACCAAGACGACATACCGTCAATCAGCTGACGGCCGTCTTCCAGTTCAATGATTGCGCCATAAGCTTTTTTGACTTTAAACGCTGGGAGCGGATGCGTCATCGATGTGTAAGGATGCCAAATGTGCTGCTGATCAAACTGCAGATCGGTTAATTCGGTCATCCATTACTCCACGCTTCACGCTTAAATCCAATTTTTTGAATCTTAAACCTGCAGGATGAAAAAATAAATTGCGATATAAGCCAGTTATCCGTTTGTTTGTTGAATTTTCTTTAAATATTGGCAGATTTTGCAACTTATACTTTCAAATTCAAATAAAGGCATGCCGTGCGACCCGCTTACGAGTTCTGTTTCTAAAAACTTCACTGCGAAATTTCGAAGATTCCGTTCAACTTTGTAACTAACTAAATAATCCTGTTTGGCAAACAAATGATACTGATGTCCAGCATAGTTTTTTAAGATACTGACATTATTTAATTGTTCTAAGCAGTTCAGCCCTGCCCGCAAGGTATCTAAATTTTGCGCCTGAATTAAACTTTGCAATTTTATAAAATCCTGTTTGGTGCTCGCCACGCCCTGACAGACCATAAAGCCGAATTTTTTTAAAGTTGCAATTGCATCAGTTTGAAAAGACTGTTTAAAGTTTTCAAATGCCGGCTGATCCATGGCTGCAGACCATTCAGCATTGGCGACAAAACAGGGATTAGATGCCAAAGTGATCAACACTTTATGCTCTGCATACTGCTGAGCGATTTGATCGGCCAAAACTGTGGCCAGCTGCCCGCCCAAAGACCAGCCCATGATGACATCAAACGCGCGCGCCTTGTCTACCTGCTGCTGCAGAATTTCGGGATCTAGAGCATCAAAAATATTAATCAGCTCGACCTGATGGCCTTGCTGCATTAGGGCTTCTTTGAGCGGATGAAGGAGCTTGGTTCCGCCGCCCCAGCCGGTAATAAGTAAAATACGCTGAATCAATGCAAACTCTGAACTAAAAATCGATTTCCGACAGTATAAAGTTTCCTGCCGCATTTAGTCCTGACATTTCAGAACAGCTTGCTATCTGTTATGTTGAGGCAGCAAATGTCCTCACATTGTTTTGCTGTTTAGCGTTTTATGGATACATGCAAAGGCCGTCTGCATCTAGTTGAGATAATCCTCTGTAAAAAGTAAATATTTCTGCGAAGCGAATAATATTTAACAAACTCTAACGTGTTTTGTGAATGACAAATGCCTTGCGTTATTTTTGGGCGTACCCGCGTTAACAAATGTGCTCCGTTTTTTTTATCATGCAAAAAAGCCCGCCTCATCTGTTTTGATTTATATTTTATTAAAATCTAAGCATGAATAATTCACATGGATAAAACGCGTAATCACAAGAAAAAATTTGCTAAGATCATCACAAATGCCAATAAAAAGTATTTGCCATGAAACTTCCAGCTCTACTCAGAATCAGTTTATTGACTCTTGCCAGCCTAAGCACGACGCATCATGCCTTTGCAGAAAAGGCCATCTTCAATGAGCCGCAAAATACACAAAAACAATGGGTCGGCAAACCGGCACCAGTTTTCAAGCTGCAAGACCAAAACGGCAAATGGCATGAATTAAAACAGTACCGGGGCAAATGGCTGGTATTGTATTTTTACCCAAAAGACAATTCGCCTGGGTGCACAACAGAAGCCAATCAATTTAAAGTGCTGTATCCGCAATTTGTAAAAAACAATGCTGCCATACTGGGAGTAAGTCTGGATGATGTTGCATCTCACCAAAAATTTTCAGAAAAACTAGGCCTGCCTTTTCCTATTCTGGCTGACAGCCGTCATCAGCTGGCCGAACAATTCGGCATCATACGCAATTTAGGTATTTTGAAAATTGCCAAACGCGAAACCTTTTTAATCGACCCGCAAGGCGCTGTGGTTTACCATTACAGCAACGTAGACACGCAAACCCATGCCGGACAGGTGCTGGCGGATCTTCAGAAGCTGAACAAGAAATAATGCGTTAGATGAATGTAGGAACAGCACATTTTTGGTCTGGATCAGCCAATGATAGAGGCCAGATTTTCAATTCGACAAATGCTTGATCGATTAGAATGCATCTATACTGAAAAGACAGAAAAACGTAACCTGAAGTATATCGCCATCAATATTTGCAGAAAATAATGGCGATAAATGCTAAATAAAATTTAAAAAATACAATACATAACAATGATAAAACATTATCACCCACGGCCAATTAACATTCACAACACTTATTTTTTTATCTTAAATATCATTTTTTTATTTGCACTCATTCATTACTCAATTTGGCAAAGAGCAAACCCAAACTTCAGCTCCTTTCCATTTACAGAACCGCAATTTTTTAGAGATTTTTACAGCCAGCCCATTCAGCTTCTTGATCCATTTTCCACAGTATTGAGCCTCATTATTATTTCCTGCTCAATCCTCAACCATATTTTCAAGTTAAAGCGGATGCTCAATATTTCAGACCAGCAGATCTCGTGGTCATTTTACGGCTTTCACTATAAAACAATATTGAGCCATAATATCCAACAGGTTCAATATGTTGCCATACCTAAACATAAGCCTCATTTGAGCCTGCTATGCATTCAAACCGATCTTAAGCATTATGATCTGCATCTAAGCCAATTCAGTGATACCCAAGCTGCTCAGATCATTAAGCAGCTTGCTGTTTATAATGCTGAGCTCATCCAACATGCAAAGATTGAAGATCAACATTCATAAAAAATCCCGCTCAATAGGCAGGATTTTTTATTCTTACATTTGCGATTGAATATAATTTTGCAAACCAATCAGTTCAATTAAACGCAGCTGTTTTTCCAGCCAATACGTATGGTCTTCTTCAGTATCCGACATTTGCTGACGCAGCATATCGCGAGTCACGTAATCGCCTTTTTCTTCACACAGCTTGACGCCTTGCGCCAATTTTTCACGCACATGATACTCAAGCGCCAAATCGGCTTTTAAGCAAGTCACAACATCTTCACCAGTAACAATGTCGTCACGGTCCATATTCGGCGTGCCTTCTAAGAACAGAACACGGCGGATGATGGCATCAGCATGCTGCGCCTCTTCCTGCATCTCATGATCAATGCGTTCATAGATTTTGCTCAAGCCCCAGTCTTCATACATACGGGAGTGAATCAGGTATTGATCACGAGCAGCCAGTTCGCCACCGATCAACATATTTAAGTAGTCTACGACTTCTGGATTGCCACGCATTTTATTAACTCCATACCCTTTTCAAATATTATGGACAACTTTAGCCGTCATTGCAAAACATAAATTATGTAAGTTTATGATTTATATAAAATTTAAATGATAAACATACGCATTTACAGTTCATTTACGGCCAATTTTCACATATAAAATAAGCGCTTGCGCAACTTTAAAATGTGACGCCTGCCTATTTGATCAAAAAACAATGCCTGCTGTTTTTTGTAACAATTAAAAATACGTCTTATTTTCCCAGCCAAATGCCTTTAAATACATTCCCGGCTTGAATAAAAACAGCCTCTGGCACCAAAAACTGAAGTTTTGAAACTCACTGTCTGTACACTGCGCGCGCATAGACTCATGGGTGCAGGCTTTTACACAGTTTAGTCAAAGACAGCACAGCTTTTAACCGCTAATATAGAATAAATTTAATAACAGCAATGGTTTAGTTCATGACGGTTGAAACAGAAAAAGGCCCGGTTTTAGTCACTGGCGCAACAGGCTATATTGCCAGCTGGGTCATTCAAAAATTGCTTAAAAAAGGCCTGACCGTGCACG